>CAIXRH010000362.1 GCA_903921785.1 uncultured Pseudomonadota bacterium | reverse complement strand
CGGGAGGTCTGTGAGCTCGGGGTCCTCCTCTGCGCGGTGCTCGATCGGGTCCATGCCCGAGGCCTCGTCCACCGCGATCTGAAGCCCGACAACATCCTGGTCGATCGCGAAGGGCGGGTCTGGCTCCTCGACTTCGGGCTCGTGCGCGGGCAGCAGGTGGGTCGAACGATCACCGCGCTCGGGGAGGCCTTGGGAACGCCGCGTTTTGCAGCGCCGGAGCAGGCGTGGGGCGCGCGTGCCGACGCGCGGGCCGACCTCTACGCGGTGGGCGTGCTGCTGTGGGAGTCGATCACCCAGCGACCGATCTGCTCGCCCGCCGTGGCTGCGGCGCGCGCGGTCGGCCGCGTGTGGAGCGAACCGGAGCCGCTCGCGGAGGCCGTGCCTGGCTTGCCTGCGGCGCTTGAACCGATCCTGCGGGCGCTGATCGCCCGCGAACCGCACGAGCGCCCGAACTCCGCGTTGGAGGTGGCCAACGCACTGAAGGGCCTGCTCGCCGGACGCCCCGTGACCGTGCGTCCACCGATGCCGTGCGTGGGTCGAGGGCCCTTGATCACCCAGCTGGTGGAACGCGCGACGGCGGGCGAAGCGGTGGACGTGTGGGGGCCGCCGGGCGCGGGGGTCAGCCGGCTGCTCCGGGAGGTCACCCTGGCGCTCACTGCCCGGGGCCGCCAGGTGTGGTGGACGGACCCGGGGGAACGCCCCTTCCACTCGCTCCAACGCCTGCTGGGCCCCCCTCTGCCCGACGCGGGGGCCGCCACCGAGCTGGTGGAACGTTTGTCGCGGCGCCTGGCGGACGGCCTCGTGCTGGTGCTGGACGAGGTGGCCGCGATCGACAGCGCATCCCGCGCGGTGGTGGAGCGCGCGCGCGCCTCGGGAGCGGTGTTTCGACGGGTGGATCGTCCGGAGGCGGTGCGCGTTCCGCCGTTGACCACGGCCGACCTCGAGGCGCTCTTCGACGGGCCCCAGCGGGTTTTGCACCTCCCGCAGGACGCCGCCGCGGAGCTTCACCGCCGCACCGGCGGGCTCCCCGCCCGGGTGGCCGCGGAGCTCAACCTGTGGGTGTCCGGGGGGTTCGCGACCTGGACGCACGACCGGGTGCGTATCGACCGAGGGGCGCTGGATGCGCTGGTCGCGGGCGCCCGATGCGGGTGGCCCTACGCCACCGCGAGAGAGGTCGGGGGGCTCGAACCCCACCTCGACGACCTGCTTCTGTGGGTCCACCTGGGCGATGGTGTCCTCGACGTCGCGACGCTCGCGGCGGTGAGCGGCCTGCCCCGCTGGGAGCTCGAGCTGCTCCTTACCGAGTTGGAAACCGCGGGGCTGGTCCAGGTGCGCGCGGACGGCGGGCTCGATGCCACGGCGGCGCCCCGACTCTCGGGGCGGCTCCACGAGGGGCAGCGTCGCCTCCGGCGGGCGACGATCGCCGGTGCGCTCCCGTCGGGTCACCCCGCCCGGCTGCGGCAGCTTTTGCTCTCCGGCGAGGTGGCGGCTGCCGTTCCCGAGGCGATCGAGGCCGCCGGCGGGCTCTCGCGAGCGGGCCGGGATCAGGACGCCACCGCCCTGCTCCACGGGGCTTGGGAAGCCGTACGGGGCCGGGTCTCGCTGGAGATGGAAGCCTCGCTTTTGCGGGAGCAGCTCGCCATCGCGCTCGACGCGGCGGCGGAGGCGGTCGAGCTCGCGCTGAAGGACCTGGCCGCGGCCGGCCTCCCCGCGCTCGATCCTCTGGCGCGTCTGGGGGCGCTCACGCTGGCGTTGGAGGCGGGAGAGCCCGTGGATCTGTCCGCGCTCGACGGCCTCGGCGAGGAGGGCGAGCCTCGCTTCGTTCGGGCTCTGCACGCCCTCCGGGTGCGTCAGGCGCTCGCGTCGGACGACCCGATCGAGGCGCTGCTGGTCCCCCCGGGCCTCCCTGCGGGCGTGTCCGAGTCGCGGGTGTGGGCGTGGCGCGCTGAGGCGCGCTTGAGGGGCGGGGCCACGGACGAGGCCTTCTTGTTCGCCGAGCAGGCGTTGGCCAGCGCACACGATCCCCGCGAGCGCCGCTCGAGGCTGGCCAGCGTCGCGTTCGCTGCGCTCATGGAGGACCAGGTCGACTACGCCGCACGCCTCGGCGACGAGCTGTTGGCGTCGGCCAGCGCGGTTCGGGATGCCCGCGGGGAGGCGGCTGCCTGGACGATTCGTCGGGCGGTCGCGTACCGCAGGGCCGAGGAGATGCACCCTGACGAGGAGCTCATCGAGGTCTCCGCGGCCGTGGGGCCAGCGATGCGGCACGGGTGGCTGCTGACGGCGGAGGCGGCGGGCGCCTGGCGGGCGGGGCTGATCGGACGGGCGAGGGAGCTGGCGGCCGCGGCGGTGCGGGTCGGGCGCCCCGGCCCGCGGGCGGATCCGCGTCCGATGGCGCTCTGGCTGGTCTGCGGCGGCGGGGGGCCGGGCGATCTGGCGCCCGCGATTCGCGCTGCGCTGACCTGCCCCCGACCGCGGCCGGCCCTGGAGGCGGCGAGCCTGTTACGATGGATCACCGGCCCGAACCCGGAGCTGGACGAGGCGATTCGTCGCCTCGGCGAACGGCTCATCCCCGGCGCTCCATCGGGTCGCTGGGGCCTCCTGGTCGTCCCCGACGAGGTGAGCCTGGGATCGCCGCCGGCCGCGCCCCGACCGGTTAGCCGCGCAGGATGATGATCCTCCTCCTCTCCGCCGCCTTCGCCGCCGATCCCACGCCCCGCGTCCAGGACACCTGGGACCTCTCCGTGGTCTACCCCTCCGTGGAAGCGTGGGAGGCCGGGGTCGTCGAGGCGAACCGAGAGCTGGACGGGCTGGAGGGCTGCCGGGGGCACGTGGTGGAGAAGCTCCAGGGGTGCATGGACGCCGCGTTCACCGCCCAGAAGCTCGTGACCCGGCTCAACGTCTACGCGATGAACCTCTCCAACGCCGACACCAACGACGGCGTGTGGATGGGGCGCTCACAGACCGCCCAGATGCTCTACACCCGGCTGATGGAGGGCACCGCCTTCTTCGCGCCGGAGCTCCTCGCGGCGGGGAAGGAGAAGGTCGCAGCGGCCGCGGGCGGCAAGCCCGAGATGGCGCAGTACGACTACTTCCTCAAGTCCACCCTGCTCAACGCGCCGCATACGCTGGATTCCGGGAGTGAAGGGCTGCTGGCCTCGGCCGGCAACGTACTCGCGGCGCCGGATCGCCTTCACACCATCCTGCTCAACGGGGAGGTGAAGTGGCCGGAGATCAAGCTCTCCGACGGCACGGCGGGGACGCTGAACCCGACCAATTTCACGGCGTGGCGCCTCGCGAAGAGCCGCGAGGATCGGAAGCTGGTGTTCGACACCTTCTTCGGTACCCTGCAGGACTACTCCGGCACCATGGGCGGGATGCTCGACACGGCGGTGCAGGGACACTGGTACATCGCGAAGGCCCACAAGTACGACAGCTCGGTCTCCGCCGCGATGGACGCGACGCATCTCCCGCGCGGCATCTACGACATGCTCGTCACGCGCACGAACGCGAACCTGCCCACGCTGCACCGGTACCTCAAGCTGCGCTCCAAGATGCTCGGTATCCCCAAGCTGGCGTACTACGACCTCTACCCGCCGCTGGTCGCCAACGACAAGACCTGGACGGTGGATGAGGCAGAGACGCTCACCCTCCAGGCCACGGCGCCGCTCGGCAAGGAGTACACCGACGCCATGGCCGCCGGCTTCAAGGGGCGGTGGATGGACGTGTACCCGCACGAAGGCAAGGTCGAAGGCGCGTACATGGACGGCGCGGCGTACGACGTGCACCCGTTCCTGCTCCTGAACTACACCGGGGACTACAACAGCGTCTCCACGCTCGCCCACGAGTGGGGCCACGCGATGCACTCGGTGTTCTCCGCGCGCCATCAGCCGTACCCGAAGGCGGACTACGCCACGTTCATCGCCGAGATTGCCTCGACGTTCAACGAAGCCCTGCTCATGCAGCAGATGTTGAAGACCGCCAAGACGGACGACGAGCGCCTGTTCTACCTCGGCACCCAGCTCGAGAACCTGCGCACCACCTACTACCGGCAGGCGCTGTTCGCCGAGTTCGAGCTGGCGATCCACACGAAGTCCGAGCACGGCGAGCCGTTGACCGGCGATGTGCTCTCTTCCACCTACCTCGGCCTGGTGAAGAAGTACTACGGCGCCGAGCAGGGCATCACCGAGGTGCCCGAGAACGTTGGCGCGGAGTGGGCGTTTGTCCCTCACTTCTACTACAACTTCTACGTGTATCAGTACGCCACCTCCATCGCGGCCTCGTCCGAGCTCAGCCAGAACGTCCTCGCCAAGAAGCCCGGTGCGCTCGACGGGTACCTCAAGCTCCTCTCCTCGGGTGGCAGCGACGCGCCCTACGACCTGCTGAAGAGCGCCGGCGTGGACATGGCCACCCCCGCGCCCTACGACGCGCTGGCCAAGGGCATGGACGGCATCATGGACCAGATGGAGGCGCTCCTCGCCAAGAAGGAAGCCGCCGGGAAGAAGGGCAAGAAGTAGAGCGCCCCTCGCGTCCTGCCCGACGGATTCCGTAAGGGAGGGGAGGAGGCGTCATGCGCCACTCCTTGTTCCCGTTCGCCGTTCCGCTCCTCAGCCTGGCCGCCTGCGTCGATGACCCGACCGAGGCGGCCGGGACGCCGGTCGATTCCACCGAGCCCGCCACCATTGACGGGCTGCCCACCCCCATCGTGGACACGCTGCTCGACGGTGGGTCGCCGCTGGCCCTGGTGCGCCTGGCCGATGTGGACGAAGAGCTGGCGCTGCCTCGTCGTGATCGAGTGGGCGCGTGGCGTCGCCGTGCCGATGGTTTTGCCTCGGGTCTTCCGCATGGGGCCCACCTGAGCCGGACCCTCGACAACGTGGGGGTGATGCTCATCGAGGTCGACGACTTCGACGCCGCTTGGGCGCTCGTCGACTCGCCCGAGGTGGTCGGGATCGACCCCGATCTCCCCCACTCGACCGAGCTCACCCAGAGCCTTGGGCTCATCGGCCAGCCCACCGCGGCCGCGAGCGGCTTCACCGGCGCCGGCACGGCCGTGGCCGTGCTCGACACCGGCGCGGACTGGACCCACGCCGACCTCGGCAGTTGTACCGCCGTCGGCACTCCCGCCGGCTGCCGGGTCGCCTACGCCTACGACTTCGCCACGTCCGACGGCTCGCGCGACGACAACGGCCACGGCACCAACGTCTCGGCCATCGTGGCGGCCGTCGCCCCGGGCACGGACATCCTCGCGCTCGACGTCTTCCGGAGCGATGGGTACGCCTACTCGTCCGACATCATCACCGCGATCGACTGGGTCATCGCCAACCAGGCGACGTACGGGATCGCGGCGATCAACATGAGCCTCGGCTCGGGCGGCTACACGGCCCCCTGTGTCGATGCCTTCTCGACGAGCATCACCTCGGCCCGAAACGCGGGGGTCGCGGTGGCGGTCGCCTCCGGAAACAACGCTTATACCAACAAGATTTCCTCTCCCGCCTGCGCCGCCGACGCCATCTCCGTCGGCGCTGTCTACGACTCGAACATGGGCGGGGTCGGCTGGTCCGTCTGCTCCGACGCCAGCACGGCCGCGGACAAGGTCACCTGCTTCTCGAACACCGCGTCGTTCCTCGACGTGCTCGCCCCGGGCGCGCTCATCACCGCCGGCGGCCACAGCATGGGCGGAACCTCGCAGGCCACTCCGCACGTCGCGGGCGCGCTCGCCGTGCTCCGCGCTGCCGATCCCACGGCCTCGATGGACACCCTGGAGTCGCGGCTCACCGACTATGGCGACACCGTGACGGACAGTCGCACCGGACTGACCTTCCCCAGGCTCGATCTCGCGGCGTCTGTGGCGGATTGTATCACAAGTGTATCAACCTCCTCCATCAGCGCCGCCGCCGCCGGCGACAGCGGCGCCATCACCGTGACCGCCAGCTCGGGATGCAGTTGGACGGTCAGCTCGGCCGCGTCGTGGCTCACCCTCGGGGCGGCAGGCGGCACGGGCTCGGGCAGCGTGAGCTGGACCGCTGCGGCCAACACCGGCGCTGCCCGGTCGGGCGCGGTGACGCTCTCCGGCCGCGCCATCGCCGCCACGCAAGCCGCCGACAGCCCGCCCTCCGGCACGGTGTCCATCGCCGCTGGCGCCTCCGGCACCAAGACGAGCGCCGTGACCCTCACCCTCGCCGCGACCGACAGCACCGGCGGGGTGTCGTCGATGTGTATCAGCAACACATCGACGTGTACTGCCTGGCAGACCTACGCCACCAGCCTCGCGTGGACGCTCGCGACGGGCACCGGCACCAAGGCGGTGTATGCTTGGTTCAAAGACGCGTATGGAAACGTGAGCTCCTCCGCGTCCGACACCATCGTGGTCGATACGACCGCGCCGAAGAACGGCACCGTCACGGCCACGGGCAACGACGCGGGCGCCACCCTCTCCTGGACCGGCTACTCCGACTCCGGCGCGGGCATCGCCAGCTACAAGGTGGTTCAGGCCACCACGACCGCCCCGACGGCGTGCACCTCGGGCACGGTCGTCTACAGCGGGAGCGACACCTCCACGACCGTCTCCGGGCTCACCAACGGCACGACGTACGGGTGGCGCGTATGCGCGGTTGACGGCGCCGGAAACACCTCCACGGGCACCGCCACGACCGTGATGCCCGCTCCGGAATACGTAGGGCCGACAGGGAGCATCTCCATCAACAGCGGCTCGGCCTGGACCGCGAGCACGGCGTCCACCATCACGTTGAGTGCGAGTGATACATCGGGGGTTGCGTCGGCGTGTCTCAGCAACTCCACGACCTGCTCGAAGTGGTTCACGATGGCCACCTCCTCGGCGTGGACGCTGAGCAGCGGCTCCGGCACCAAGACGGTCTACGCCTGGTTCAAGGACACGTACGGCAATGTGTCGACGGTCACCAGCGACACCATCACGCTCGACGCCACCGCCCCCACCAACGGGACCGTGAGCGCGACGGGCGGTGACGCCTCACTCTCGTTGAGCTGGACCGGCTACGCGGACGCGGGCTCGGGGATCGCCAGCTACAAGGTGGTGTACGGAACCGCGAGCCCCTCGTCCTCCTGTGCCTCGGGCACGGTCGGATACACCGGCTCGGGGACGAGCACCACGCTCAACGGGCTCACCAACGGCAGCACCTACGTCGTGCGCGTCTGCGCGGTAGACACGCTCGGCAACACCAGCACCGGCACGACGGCGAGCCAGTTGGTCGCCCCCGAGTATTCGGCGCCCACGGGCACCATCACGCTCAACAGCGGCGCCACCTGGACCAACAGCCGCACCGCCACGGCCACGCTCTCGGCCACCGACGACACATCGGTTGCGTCGATGTGTATCAGCACCTCCACGAGCTGTACCTCGTTCAAGACGTACGCCACCTCGGGCTCGGTCTCGTTGGCTTCCAAGGCGGGGAGCCAGACCGTCTACGCGTGGTTCAAAGACTCTTGGGGCAACGTGAGCGCCTCGACGAACGACACCATCAGCTACGACGGTACGGCCCCGTCGGGCGGCGCGCTCGCTGCGACCGCCGGGTCGGGGCAGGTGGCCCTGAGCTGGAGCGGGTTCAGCGACGCGGGCAGCGGGCTGGCCAGCTACAAGGTGGTCTATGCCTCCGGGAGCGCGCCGAGCTCGTGCAGTGCGGGCACCAGCGCCTACGCCGGTACTGCCACCTCCACGACGCTCACCGGCCTCACCGCCGGGACGACCTACGGCTTCCGCGCCTGCGCGGTGGACACCGCAGGCAACACGTCCACCGGCGTCACCAAGACCGCCGCCGCGCTGTAGGGCTTGCCGCCGGGCGCTTCGGGACGCACCTTTGGGCCCTGTCGGAGCCCGCATGATCCGCGCCTGTCCCGCCTG
>CAIXRH010000361.1 GCA_903921785.1 uncultured Pseudomonadota bacterium | reverse complement strand
GCTGCCCGAATTGATGACCGCCATCGACTCGCGGTGCGCCCACCTGCAAGGCCACCGTGAGGAGGTCCGGAATCGCACCTGCTACCATTGGTGGCCGGCCGAGCCTCCATGCGCCGCCTGATCACTACCGAACCGTATCAGCCTCAACCGGGCACACCGGCCCGGAGTCCTCCGGGCCGGCGCTGTCTGCCGAGTCGGGCTCCGAAACGGAGTCCCCGGGGTGGGGCTCCCCAGCCGCCGAGTCTCCTCCAACCTGCCCGAGTTGGTAGTCGGTGCAAGCGGACAGGAGGATCATCGGTAGCCGCACGTCGGAGCCCCGTGAGCCCGTAGGGTACCCTGCAGGACGCCCGATGGGATGGTCCAGGTCCGGGTCCAGGTCCAGGTCCAGGTTATCAGGCGGATTATTTGAAATGTCAATTTTGCGCAAAGTCCGCTTTTGCGCTTCTCATCGGTCTCGCGGTCGCCCGCCTCCAGCCGCCGCCCCGCCGACGTTTGTCCCGGCTCGCGACGGTCGAGAAGGGCCGGGAGGTCAGCGCACCTTGTCGTCTTTGCCCGCCGCCGTGCCCTCACCCCACCACGTACAGGTACTCCGTGTTCCGTAGGTGGCTCACCTCGCCCACGCGCTCCCCCTGGGGGTTGAAGACCCCGATCTGGGCGCCCACATAGCGTTTGTAGTCGTGCGCCAGCACCCGCACCGGCCCATGCTCGGCGAGCATCGCCTCCATCTCCTCGCGGGCGATGAAGCCTTCGTCCGAGAAGCTGACCACCAGCCGCGGCGCCCGCACCGCCGCCAGCAGCGCCCGCATCGCCCCCGCCGCGCCCCGCGTCTCGTTGAACCTGCTCCCCCGCTCGCGGCAGTCCACCCGCTTCCGCGCCACCCCGTACACCTCGGGCGTGTCCCCGCGCGCCAGCGTCTCCCAGATGTGGTAGTTCCCCAGGTACTTGTGCTGGTTGTAGGGGGGATCGAGGTAGGCGAGGTCGGCGGGGAGCCGGGCGGCCGCCTCCAGCGCGTCCCGCTCGTGGGCCTCGCCCGCGCCGTGCGGCGAACGGGGGAGGAGCGCGGGCACCCGCAGGCGGAGCGGGTTGAACGACCGCCGCGCCCACTGCTTGAGGTAGGCCATCTGCACCCCGGTGGTGCTGTCCACGCGGTCGGCGGCCTCCAGGAGCGCCACGAGCAGCACCGCCTCCAGCTCCGGGTCGAGCCCCTTCTTGGCGATGGCGGCGCGGATCGCCTCGATGCGTGCGCCGTTCTGCGGCTGGAAGAACCGCGCCTCTTCGCAGTAGGTGCGGGTGAACCACCCCGGCGCGCCGGGCAGCTCGTTGAGCTCCGCGACGAGGCGCTCGGCGTCGGCCTGCCACCGCTCGGCGTCCGCCTGGACGTAGCCGCGGGCGAGCACCGCCGCGTAGGCGTTGTGGTCGTTGGCGAAGACGCGGTAGCCCGCCCCCTTGAGCGCGTGCCCCACCCGGGACGTGCCCGAGAAGAGGTCCACCACCGTGCGCACCTCCGGGAAGCTGCGGACGACCTCGAGGATCGCCGGGACGAGGAGGCGCTTGCTCCCGAGGTACTTGACCACTACTCGCAGCCCGGCCGGGTGATCCAGGTGCCCTCGGCGTCCGCGAAGACCAGCCCGAGGCTCCCCGCGCTCCACACCGTGGACGCCTCCCGCCAGGGGCCGTCGCCGTGCCACAACCAGCCGTCCGCGCCGGCCACGGGCTCGGCCACGCCGTCGCCGTCGAGGTCCACGAGGCCGAGCCACTGCGTCGGCAGCTCCGTGGCCTGGGTGAGCGCGGGACAGGCGCCGCCGCGCAGCACCCGCGTGCCGCGCGCCCCCGCCACCAGCGCGTCCGCCACGCCGTCGCCATCCACGTCGCCCCCGACCGCCAGGGCGCTCCCCAGCGCCTCCTCCGGCTCGCCGTACCAGTCCACGAAGGCGTTGCCGTCGGCCTCGTACGCGCCCCGCGCCAGGGTGGTGAAGACGCTGACGCGGCCCTGCCCGTAGTAGGCGGTGGAGCTGCCGACGAGGAGGTCGTCGCGGCCGTCGCCGTCGAGGTCGGCGCCGCCGGGGCCGCGGGTGGGGGCGTAGGCGACGCCGCTCCAGCCGTCCGGGAGGTCGATGCGCCAGTCGGCCTCGTCGAGCGCCACGTCCTCCGGGAGGGGGCCGGCGAGGAGGGCGACGCTGGTGTGGCCGGCGGGGTCCACCGCGGCGACGTACACCTCGTCGGCGCCGTCGCCGTCGTAGTCGCCGAAGCTGCCGAGGGCGCCGGTGCGGGTGAGGCCGACGCCGTCGTAGAGGCGGGCGCGCGCCGCGGTCTCGGCCGCGCCCACCGCGCCGGCCGCGATCACCACGTCGGCCGCCGCGGCGTGCCCGAGGAGGTCCGCGACGCCCAGCCCGCGGCTGTCCCCGCCCCAGGTGACGCCCTGCAGCCCGGACACCTCCGTCCCCTCCCAGCTCCCGAAGCCGGCCGCCACCCCGTCGATCCCGAGGACGAGCCCCGAGGCGTCGGCATCGGCCAGCGCCACGCCGTAGGCGTCGACGCCGCGGGGGAGGGCGAGGGCGGCCTCCGCGGGCGCGTCCACGAGGCCGTCGCAGTCGCCGTCGAGGCCGTCGCAGGTCTCGTGGGCGGCGGGGTGCTGGGTGGGGTCGGCGTCGTCGCAGTCGCCGGCGGCGGCGCTCGTGCCGTCGCCGTCGCCGTCGCAGGGGTCGGCGAAGCCAGTGGCGCCGTCGAGGATCGCGGCGACGCCGTCGACCACCAGCCGCGGGTCGTCGACGCCGTCGCCGGTGAGGTCGTCCGGCGGGCCGGCGTTGCGGTCGCCCTGGAGGGAGCCGACGACGGTCGGGCCGCCCAGCCCGGGCGCGACCACGCCCGCCGCGGTCTCCACGAGGAGGTCGTCGTGGCCGTCGCCGTCGAGGTCGCCGCCGTTGGCGAGGTTGGTGGCGGAGAGCGACAGGCTCGTCCAGGTGTCGGCGCGCACGGGGGTGGTGCCGCTGAGCGTCCACGGCACGCCGTCCACCACCACCAGCTTGCTCCCGAGCCCGGGCCAGGCGGCGTCCGCCCACGTCGGACCGAGCTTCGTCGGGGCGGTGCTGTCCACCTCGGCGAGGAGCCCCGCGCCGCCCGCGTAGGTCTCCATGCCGAGGAGCAGCTCGGGGCGGCCGTCGCCGTCGCGGTCGGGGAGCGAAGCGAAGTGCCACGGGCCGCCGCCGGTGTTCACCTCGAGGTCGAAGATCGCGTCCGCGCGACGCGCACCCGGCTTGGGCGCGCCGGAGAACCCGAGGACGTGGCGGTAGTAGCCGAGGACCAGCTCCGGGAGGCCGTCGCCATCGAGGTCGGGGATCACCGCGAGCTGGCCGCCCGGCTGACCGTCGAGCTCGCCGCCCTCGAAGTTCCCCACCGCGTCCGCCAGGGTGGTCGCCGCGGTGATCGGCCCCGCGAAGACGAAGACCCGCCCGGAGTTCGGGCCGTCGTCCGTGGTGCAGAACGGCGCCGCGATCACCAGGTCCTCGACGCCATCCCCGGTGAGGTCCCGCCCGGCCGCCAGCTGCGACCCGAACGACGGCGACTGGCCGGTGCCCGCGATGCGCACCACGAGGCTGCCGTCCATCGCGTAGATCGACACGGCGCCGTCGGCCCCCGGGGCGTCGCTCGCCTGCCCCACGACCACCGCCGCCGCGCCGCCCGCGAGCAGGTGCCCGCCCGCCACGACCTTGGCCGGCGCGTCCACCACGGCGGCGTAGCGGTCGTCCACGTAGCCGTCGCAGTCGTCGTCGACGCCGTTGCAGGTCTCAGGTCCGGTGGGGGTGCACGGCTCGTCGCCGGTGTCGGCCGGGGTGCAGTCGCCCACGGCGGTGTCGTCGTCGTCGCAGTCGTGACCGCCGTCCGCCGCGGCGATCCACCCGTCGTGGTCGGCGTCCGCCCCGGCGGTGCACGCCGCGGTGTCCGCCGAGTCGCGGCCGCCCCCGCCGCCGCCTCCGGCGGTGTCGTCGGTGCCCGGACCGGGCACCCGGCAGGCGGCGAACGTCAGCAGCAGGGCGAGCATGGGCTGAACATAGCCGCCCCCGCAACGTCCGAGTGCGGTACCATCGCCCGCCCTCCGGTGACCGCTTGACCCAGCCTGCCCAGATCCCGTCCCGCCCCGGCCGTTGGCGCGTCCTCGGGGCGTTCGTGCTCGTCGCCCTGGTCACCCAGCTCCTCTGGTTGAACTTCGCGCCGCTCATCGTCGAGGTGCAGCGCGACTACAAGGTCGACGAGAACACCGCTTCGCTGCTCATCCTCGTCTTCCCCCTGCTCTACGTGGTCCTCTCGATCCACAGCGGTCGCCTCATCGACCGGCTCGGGTACAAGAAGGTGGTCGGCATGGGCGCGGTCGTGGGCGCGCTCGGCTCCCTGGTGCGGCTGGACACGAGCCACTTCGCCTCGCTGGTGGTCGGGCAGATCATCATCGCCTGCGCGCAGCCCTACGTGGTCAACGGGATATCCAAGCTCGTGGCCGACTGGTTCACCGGCGAAGAAGCGGCGATGGCCACCGGCCTCGGCACGGTGGGGATGTTCATGGGCATGGCCGTGGGCATGGCCACCACCCCGCCGCTCTACCAGGCGTGGGGGTGGTTCGGCGCGATGGCGGCGAACGCGGTCGTGGCGATCGGCGCGGCGGTGGCCTGGTACGCCTTCGCCGAGGAGACGGGCGTGGCGGAGGCCGAGCAGCCGTCGGAGTGGAAGGTGCTCTTCGGCAACCGCACGCTGCTCACCATGGTCGCGCTCGGCGGCATGGGCCTCGGCTTCTTCAACGGGCTCACCACCTGGCTGGAGCAGCTGCTGAAGCCGCGCGGGCTCGACGCGCAGGCGGCCGGGCTCCTCGGCGGCGTCATCATCATCGGCGGCATCGTCGGCGCCGCGGCGATCCCGCCCATCGCCGACAAGCTCCGCATCCGCAAGGTGCCGCTGTTGCTCTGCACGATCGGCGCCGGCGCGGCGTACGCGGGCATGGTGTTCTCTCACGGCGAGACGCCGCTGCTCGTCACCGGCGGCCTGCTCGGCGCGGCGTTCATGCCCGCCTTCGCGCTTCTGTTGGCGATGACCGGCGAGTGTGTGGCCCCGCGCGACAACGGGGCCGCGACGAGCCTCGTGATGCTCTCCGGCAACGCAGGCGGGGTGGTGGTGATCGTGCTGATGGGCGCGCTGGGCCAGTGGGAGACGCTGGTGCCGTGGGCGCTCATGGGCGCGACGGTGGTGGCCACGATCGCGCTCGCGGCGATCGCCCCGGAGACGTTCCCCGGCGGGTCGGGGGCGGCGAAGCCGGTCTGAT
>CAIXRH010000360.1 GCA_903921785.1 uncultured Pseudomonadota bacterium | reverse complement strand
GCTGCCCGAGGCTGGGGCCATCCGGCGCGCGGCGGACCTCGGACGCGCGTCGCCGGAGTGTGCGGCGGTGCTCGACGAGCTCCACGCCGCGGTCACGGCGGCGGGGCTGCAGTGGCCGGCGGGGCTGGAGCCGGAGAGCGGGGCGGCGGTGGAGGTTCGGGAGGCCCCTTGATCATGGGGCGGGGGGCTCGCCTGGCTCACTTCGGGCCCCCGCAACGCCCCTCAACCGCGCCCGCCGACGTTGGTCTTGGCTCGCGACGGTGGAGCAGGGCCGGGAGGGGGAACCCTTACCTCCCGCCCGATCGGGGGTCAGCTCCCCCGGTAGGTAAACCGCGAGGAGCCGACCCGGAGCTCGTCGCCATCGCGGAGGCGCTGGCGGATGATCGACTCGCCGTTGACGTACATCGGGATGAGGAACGAGCCGCGCTTGGCGACCGCGCCGCCTTCTTCGGCCGCGATGCTGCCCGAGCTCACGAACGGGAGCACCCCGGCCACCGGGATGTCCTTGCCGAAGCCGGCGCCCCGGCCGATCTCGTAGGGGGTGCCGTCTGCGTCGACGAGCTGGGGGACGACAGCAGCCGGTGCGGGCGCGCTCGGGGCGACGCTCGCCGCCGCCGGGCTTGCGGGGGGCGCTTCCGGCGTGAGCGGCGGGACGCTGCGGAGCGTGTCGAGGTCGGTGAGGGGGACGCCGGGGCTGGTGAAGTCGTCGCCCACGTTCGCGTGCGGGTCGGTGTACTCCGGGTGCTCCGTCTCGTCGTCGGTGTGGAACGTGAGGATGAACTTCCCGATCCCCACCACGTCGCCGTGGGCGAGCTCGACGGTCTCCGTCGCCACGCCGTTGACGGTGATCCCGTTGGCGCTGCCGTTGTCGGTGAGCAGCCAGCCGCCGAGCGAACGTTCGACCAGCGCGTGTTTGCGGCTGACCCCGGTGTCGGGGAGCACGAGGTCGGCCGTGTCCAGGCGACCGATGACGATCGCGTCCGTCACGAAGCGGTAGCTGCGGGTGGGGCGACCATCCTCCTCGACCACGAACCGGGCCATGACGACTCCTTGTCCGGGGAGGCTAACCGGGAACCCCGGATTTGGCGCCGCATCGTGCGCGTCAGCGACGGCGCGCGAGGCGGACGATGAGGAAGACGAACGCCACCCCCACGCTCACCAGGAAGCAGGTGAGGCTGCCGAACATCGCGGGGATGCTCCCGAGCGCCAGCACCCCTTGGAGGTCGGTCATCGAGGACGGCCAGGAGGCGCCGACGCTCACGCCGCACAAGCCCAACGAGAGGAGGAGGGCGAACGCCGACAAGGCGATGAGCGCGATGAGCCAGCGGGGGACGAGCGGGGGAGGGGGGTCTGCGGGGGTCAATTCAGCGTCTCCCGAGGAAGAGGTACACCATCACGCCCAGCGAGAGGACCATCCCCAGCGCCGACCAGGCGAGCGTCTTCGGAATCCAGACCGGCATCGGGCGTGGAGACACGTACTCGCCCGGCAGCCCGGACCACTCGTCGGTCACGCCGCCCGCCGGAACGCCCGCTCCGCGGCGAGCCCGCCCAGCCCCGCCAGGCACGCCCACTGGATCGGACCGAGCCCGCCCGGCGCCCAGCCTGGCTTGAGGAAGTCGACCACGAAGCGCCACCCGAGGTAGGTCGCCAGGAAGTAGCGGAAGAGCGCGCCCGGCGCCACGGGGCGGCGAGCGCGGTCGACGAGGAAGAGGCCGAGGGCCGCCAGCACGCCGATCTCGTACGCGGAGGTGGGGTGGCGGGCGACCCCGTCACCGAAGTCGCAGCCCCACGGGAGCGTCGTGGGCACGCCGACGGTGTCGTCGGCGAGGCCCGCGAAGAGACAGCCGATGCGCCCCACGACGATGCCGACGACCAAGGGCAGGGCGAAGAGGTTGCCGCTTCGTTCGCGCACGCCGGCGACCCGCCGCGCGAGCTCCACGCCGAGCCACCCCCCGAGGAGCCCGCCGACCACGGTCTTGCCGCCAGGCACCAGCAGCGCCTTCCAGCCGAGCGCGAACACCGCGGGACCCTGCGCGAGCAAGCCGAGCGCCCGCGCGCCGATCAGCGCGCCGACACCCGCCCCCGCGATCACCAGCCAACGTGAGGTCTCCTCGATCGGCCGCGCGGCGTCCGCCGCCAGACGCCGGTGGACGGCGTACCCGGCCGTGTAGGCCAGGGCCTCGAAGACGGGGTGGAGCATCGGGATCGCGGGGACGTGGATCACCGTGCGCGCGCTGGGCTCAGGGCGTCTCGTCGCACGCGTCGCCCGTGCCGTCGCCGTCGTGATCCGCCTGGTCGAGCGCCCACTCCGCGCCGGGCGTGAGCGAGGGCACGAGGTCGGTGACGGGGGCGCCGTTGTCGAGCAGCCGCGCCGCGAGGCCCCAGCCGCCACCCCAGTCCCGCACCTTCACCAGGAGCGTGTTCCAGCCCGCGTTCACCTCGACGGAAGCCTGGAACTGGTCGGCGTTGACCCCCTGGCAGGACCCCACGTCGATCACCTGGGCGCCGTTCCACCACGCGAAGACCCCGTCGTCCGCGCCGAGGGAGAGGGTGAGCGTGCGGGCGGTGGCGCTCTCCAGGTACACGAGGGTGTACGCCTCGCGCGAGGGGGTGGCCCAGCCGTAAGGGCCGTTCATGTCGTAGGTGTTGGAGGTCAAAAGCGCGTAGGTCCACATCAGGGACCCGGCGGGATCTCCGACCTCGGGGGCGATGGCGCCGTCCTCCCCGACGAACGCTTCTTCGGAAGGCCGGCACTCCCCGGTGGTGACCCCGCCGGTGAACGGGCCGGCGCTGAGCCAGGTGCGCACATACCCGTCGCTGCTGAGCGAAGGGCCTGGGG
The DNA here is from genome assembly GCA_903921785.1 of uncultured Pseudomonadota bacterium. GTDB lineage: Bacteria > Myxococcota_A > UBA796 > UBA796 > SXON01 > SXON01. The sequence continues at coordinate 47,704 of CAIXRH010000360.1, read as the reverse complement.
TGTCGGGGCCGTTGGAGACGTCGGGGCAGTTGTCGTCTTCGTTGGCGAGGCCGTCGCCGTCGAGGTCCACGTCGCAGGTGTCGGGGATCGTGTCGGCGTCGGTGTCGTCGCCGGTGGAGGGCGCGCCGATCGCGACCGGGTCGGGCGTGGAGATCGCGAGGGCGTACCCGGGCACGACGGCGTCGTTCTCGGCGATGACGCACACCGACCAGGTGCCCTCCTCCATCCACCGGGCGCCGGGCGCGGTGAGCGGGTCGATCGCTGCGCATCCCTCGGCGGTGGTTTTGCTCGCCGCGACCAGCCGCCCGTCGGGGCCGTGCAGGTTCAGCACCAGGGACGGCCCGCACGGCGCGAGCTCGGTGACGGCCACGGCGCCGCACGCGGGAACGTCCACCGTGAAGCAGTCTTCGTCCTCGGCGTCCAGGCTCCCGTCCACCTCTGCGCCACCGGGGTTCGCGGCGTCCCAACTGTCGTTGGGCTCCACTTCGGCGGTGCCGGCCTCGGCGGCGCAGGTGGGCGAGCAGCCGTCGCCGCCGGTTTTCCCGCCGTCGTCGCAGGCTTCGCCGGCATCCACCACGGCGTCGCCGCAGGTGGGGAGGAAGCAGGTGGTGCGGCAGGCGTCGGCCGTCGTGTCGCTGTTGTCGGCGCCGGCGTCGCACTCTTCGCCGGCATCGAGCACGCCGTCCCCGCATCCGGGCGCCACCCAGGGCGCACCGGAGTCGGTGCTCTCGGTGGGGGCGGTCGAACAGCCAGCGAGGACGACGAAGAGGAGGGCGCGCACGGCCCTCCCACGTAGCGCGCCGCGCCCGATCAGGCCCCGAGGAGCCCCGGCACCGCCGCGAGCATCTCGCCGACCTTCGCCGGCTCGGTGCCGCCCGCCTGCGCGAGGTCCGGACGACCGCCGCCGCGCCCACCGACCATGGCCGCGAGCGCGCCCACGATCTTGCCGGCGTTGTAGCGGGTCCCCGCGAGGTCCTTGCTCACGGCGACGAGCAGGCGCACGGCGCCCGCGTCGGCCGCGGCGAGCACCACCACGGCGCTGCCGAGGGTGTCGCGGAGGCGGTCGGCCTCTTCGCGCATCGCCGCCGCGTCCCCGGTGAACTCGGCCGCGACGAGCTTCGCGCCGCCGCCGAGGTCCACCGCGCGGGTGCTCAGGTCGCCGCTGGCGGCACGGGCCGCGGCGCGCTTCGCCGCGTCGAGCTCCTTCTGGAGCGTGGCGCGCTCGGCGAGCAGGCGGGTCACCGCGTCGACCAGCTTGTCCGGGGAGGTCTTCAGGGTGGCCGCGGCCTCCTTGACCGTGCCTTCGAGCTCGCGCACCCAACGCTGCACGCCGGGCCCCGTCTGGGCCTCGATGCGCCGGACGCCGGCCGCGACGCCCGCTTCGCTCACGATCTTGAAGAAGCCGATGTCGCCGCTGCGACTGGCGTGGGTGCCGCCGCAGAGCTCCTTGCTGAACCCGGCCACGCTCACCACGCGCACCTTGTCCCCGTACTTCTCGCCGAACAGCGCCATGGCGCCGCCGGCCTTCGCAGACTCTACGTCCTCCACCGCGGTGTTCACCGGGTGGTTGGCGAAGATCTCCCGCTGAACGAGGTCTTCCACCCGGCGCAGCTCCTCGGCCGTCATCGGCTTGTGGTGGCTGAAGTCGAAGCGGAGCCGCTCGGGGCCGACGAGCGAGCCCTTCTGGGCGACGTGCCCGCCGAGCACGTGCTTGAGCGCGGCGTGAAGGAGGTGGGTGGCGGTGTGGTTGAGGCGGGAGCGGTTGCGCCGCGCCGCGTCCACATGGAGCTCGATCGCCTGGTCCACCCGCAGCGTGCCCTTCGTCACTTTCACGTGGTGCACGTGGAGGTCGCCGGTGGGCTTGGAGGTCTCGGTGACCTCGGCCTCGCCGCCATCCCAGCGGATCACGCCGGTGTCGCCGGCCTGGCCGCCGCTCTCCGCGTAAAACGGGGTGGACGCGGCCACGAGGAGGCCCTCGCTGCCTTCGGGCAGCATGGTCACCTCTGCGCCCTCGCTCACCAGGCCGGTCACCACGCTCGCTTCGCTGTCGAGCTCGTAGCCGGAGAACTTGCCGGGGCGGTTGCGCGCGAGGTCGTGCCAGATGGCGGAGACGGACTCTTCGCCGGAGCCCTTCCACGCGGCGCGGCCGGCGGCCTTCTGCTCGGCGAGGAGCGCCTTGAAGCCCTCTTCGTCCACGCCGAGGCCCCGCTCACCGGCGATGATCGTGGTGAGGTCGACCGGGAAGCCGAAGGTGTCGGAGAGGGTGAACGCGGTCTGCCCGCTGATGATGCTCGGCTTCTTCTCGATCTCGCGCTCGAGGAGGGCGAGGCCGCGGTCGAGCGTGGAGGAGAAGCGCTCCTCCTCCACCTTCACCACGTCGCGGATGAAGGTCGCGCGCTCGCGGAGCTCCGGGTAGGCGTCCCCGAAGCGGTCGATGACGGTCTGCACCGTCTCGTGGAGGAAGGCCCCCTTGAGGCCGATCTTCACGCCGTAGCGGATGCCGCGGCGCATGATGCGGCGGAGCACGTAGCCGCGGTGTTCGTTGCTGGGCATCACCCCGTCCGCCACCAGGAAGGCGGCGGCGCGGCTGTGGTCGGCGATGACCTTCAGCGCGACGTCCACGTCGTCGTGATCGCCGTAGCGCACGTTGGCGAGGCGGGCGGCGTGGTCGATGAGCGGGGTGAAGGCGTCGGTGTCATAGTTCTGGAAGACGCCCTGCATCACCGCGGCGACCCGCTCCAGGCCGGAGCCCGTGTCGATGCTCGGCTTCGGGAGCGGGGTGAGGCGGCCTTCCTTGTCCCGGTCGTACTGCATGAACACGAGGTTCCAGATCTCGACGTACCGATCGTCGCCGCCGGCGGGGCCGCGGGTGTCGTCGCTGACCTTGGGGCCGTGATCGTAGTGGATCTCGGTGCACGGGCCGCAGGGGCCGGTGTCGCCCATCTGCCAGAAGTTGTCCTTCGCGCCCAGCTTCTGGATGCGCTCGGCGGGCACGCCCACATCGTCGCGCCACAGATCGAGCGCTTCATCGTCCTGCTCGTAGACCGTGACCCACAGCCGCTTCGGGTCGATCCCCAGGTCGTTGGTGAGCAGGTCCCAGGCGTAGCGGATCGCGTCGCGCTTGAAGTAGTCGCCGAAGGAGAAGTTCCCGAGCATCTCGAACAGCGTGTGGTGGCGCGCGGTGTGCCCCACGTTGTCGAGGTCGTTGTGCTTGCCGCTCACCCGGAGGCACTTCTGGGCCGTGGTGGCGCGGGTGTACGGGCGCGGATCCGCCCCGAGGAAAACATCCTTGAACTGAACCATCCCGGCGTTGGTGAAGTACAACGTGGGGTCGTTCTGGGGGATGACGGGGGAGGAGCGCACCACTTCGTGACCGTGACGGGCGAAGTAGGCGAGGAAACGACGGCGGACTTCGGCAGATTCCATGGCGCCCGGTCGCTAACCGGGATTCACCGGCCGCGCCCCGTCCCCGGGCGTTCGTCGGCGCCCAGCCGGGGCCGCGTTACTCGTCGTCCGTGCCCAGCCCGCTGAGCCGCAGCGCGAGCTCGTCGGGGTTGTTCGCGAAGCGCAGCGCATCGTCTTGGGTGATCCGGCCATCCTGGAGCATCTGGTACAGGTGCTGGTCGAAGGTCTGGGTCTGGTAGGTCGCCCGGCCCTTGCGCATGTAGTCGCGGATCTCCCGGGTACGCTTCGCGTCCACGATGCACTCGTAGATCGTGCCGGTGTTGATCATCACCTCGAGCGCCGCCGCTCGCCCCCCACCCACCGACGGCACCAGCCGCTGGGAGACCACCCCCCGGAGCACCGCCCCGAGCATGAGCCGGATCTGCTGCTGGTGGTGGGGTTCGTAGAAGCCAACCAGACGGTTGACGGTCTCGTGGGCGTCCACCGTGTGGAGCGTGCCAAGCACGAGGTGGCCCGTCTCCGCCGCCGAGAGCGCGATCTCCACCGTCTCCTTGTCGCGGAGCTCGCCGATGAGGATCACGTCGGGGTCCTGCCGCAGGGCGGAGCGCAGCGCGTTGTGGAAGTTTACGGCGTCGATCCCGACTTCCCGCTGGTTCACCAGGCTCCGCTTGTCCTGGAAGAGGAACTCCACCGGGTCTTCGATGGTGAGGATGTGGCACGGCTGGGTGCGGTTGATCTCCTCGATCATCGCGGCCAGGGTGGTGCTCTTGCCGGAGCCGGTGGCGCCGGTCACCAGCACCATCCCCCGCTCCTCCGCCGCGAGCTTCTTGAGCACCGGGGGGAGCTGCAGCTCGTCCACCGTGCGCACCTGGGTGGGGATCGAGCGGAGCACCGCGCCGATCTTCCCCTGCTGCCGGAACGCGTTCACGCGGAAGCGCGCCACCCCCTCGAAGGTGACCGCGAGGTCACACTCGTTGGTGGTCTTGAACCGCTCCCGTTGGCCGGGGTTCATCACGTCCCAGAGGGCGCGGCCGAGCTCCTCCAGGTTCACGGCCGGCCCGCCCGAAGGGATCGGCTTGATGTCCCCGTGCAGACGCATCAGCGGCGGCAGACCCACCTTCAGGTGGATGTCGCTCGCACCGGCCGTGACGGCCACCTTGCAGATCGCGGCGAGGTCCATGGCGCTCCCGCCGCGAGTCTATCAGGCCTCGGCGCTCGCGCCCGACACCACCGTGACGACCGCGCCGCCACGGTTGGCGATCTCGGCGCGCAGCCGCTCGCGCAGCTCGGGGTGCTCGAGCAGGTAGGTCATCGCCTTCTCCCGGCCCTGACCGATGCGCTCGTCGCCATACGCGAACCACGATCCGGACTTGCGGACGATGCCGGCCTCCACGCCGAGGTCGATGAGCTCGCCCTCCTGGTTCACGCCCTTGCCGTACATGATGTCGAACTCGACCTGCCGGAACGGCGGCGCGAGCTTGTTCTTGACCACCTTGACCCGGGTGCGGTTGCCCACGGACTCCTCACCCTGCTTGAGGGTGCCGACGCGGCGGATGTCGAGCCGGACGGAGGCGTAGAACTTCAGCGCGTTGCCGCCGGTGGTGGTCTCGGGGCTGCCGAACATCACGCCGATCTTCATGCGCACCTGGTTGATGAACACCATCGAGCAGTTGGACTTGTGGATGTTGGCGGTGAGCTTGCGGAGCGCCTGGGACATCAGGCGCGCCTGGGCGCCGGGCTGCAGATCGCCCATCTCGCCTTCGAGCTCGGCCTTGGGGACGAGGGCGGCCACGGAGTCGAGGACCACCACATCGACCGCGCCGGAGCGCACGAGGGTGTCGGCGATCTCGAGGGCCTGCTCGCCGGTGTCGGGCTGGGAGATGAGCAGCTCCTCGACCACCACGCCGAGGGCGCGGGCGTAGTTCACGTCGAGCGCGTGCTCCGCGTCGATGAACGCGGCGACGCCGCCCTTCTTCTGGGCCTCGGCGATGAGGTGGAGGGTCATCGTGGTCTTGCCGGAGGACTCCGGCCCGTAGATCTCGCTGACGCGGCCGCGGGGGATGCCGCCGGTGCCCAGCGCGAGGTCGAGCCCGATGGAGCCGGTGGAGATGACGCTGACCTGGGCGTGTTCGGACGCGCCGAGCCGCATGATGCAGCCCTTGCCGAAATTGCGCTCCAGGGAGGTGATGGCGGCTTCGAGGGCCTTGGACTTCTCGGGGTCGATGGGCATGGGGTTCTCCAGTGAACGAACGCAGTCTACCCTGTACCTGTACGGACGCAAGCGCCCGGGCGCCAAAAAATGGCGTGATTGAAATTTTACGTTCAGGTGCTCGTGAGGAGCTGGGCGCGGAGCAGGTCGAGCGCCGTGGCCACCGTGGCGCTGAGGTTGCGGGTGCGGTCGTAGGGGAACCGCATGACGCGGTGCACGGTGCCGTGGGGGCCTGCGCACGCGAAGTGTACCGTTCCCACCGGCTTCTCCGCTGAACCTCCGCCGGGCCCCGCGACGCCGGTGACCGCGAGGCTCCACGTGCTGCCGGTGCGCGCCCGGATGCCTTCGGCGAGCGCGCGGGCCACCGGCTCGCTCACCGCCCCGTATGCGGCGAGCACCGCCGGGTCCACGCCGCACTGCCGCACCTTCTCCGCGTTGGCGTAGACCACGGCGCCGCCGAGGAAGTAGTCGCTCGATCCGGCGCTCACCGTGAGCTCCGCCGCGATGCGCCCCGCCGTGCAGCTCTCTGCTGTCGACACACTCTCGCCCCGCGCGCGCAGCAGTCCGCCGACCACCTCCGCGAGCGACCCGCTGTCCACGCCAAAGACGTGATCGGCGCCGAGCCTTCGCACGGCCTCCGCGGTGAGCGACGCGGGATCGATCCCGTGGTCGACGTGCAGCTTCACCTGCACCTCCGGGAACGAAGCGCGGTAGCCGACGACCACGCCGGGGCGCTCGAAGCCGTCCATGCGCTCGGCGGCCACGCTCTCGGCGAGGCCCACGCAGCGGAGGATCACGTTCGTGCGCGGGTGCAGGCCGAACCGGGCGCGGGCGCGCTCGAGCACGAAGCGCTCCACCATCGGCTTCATCTCGAAGGGCACGCCTGGGAAGAAGAAGAGGAGGCAGCGGCCGGTGTCGACGGCGAAGCCGGGCGCGGTGCCGTTGACGTTCTCCAGGAGCTCCGCGCCTTCTGGCAGCAACGCCTGGACGCGGTTCTTGACCGGCATCTCCCGGTTCCGGCTGCGGTACCGCTCGGCGATCTGCGCGAGCGCGGCTTCGTTCTCCACGAGCGGGACGCCGAACGCGAGCGCCGCGGCCTCGCGGGTGAGGTCGTCGCTGGTGGGGCCGAGGCCCCCGGTACACACCACGAGGGAGGCGCGGGCCGCGCTCTCCGCGATGACCTCGCGGATCGCGTCGAGCTCGTCGCCCACCACCGTCACGCGGCCGGGGCGGAGGCCGACGCCTTGGAGCTTCGCGGCGATCCAGGGGGCGTTGGTGTCCACCGCCTGGCCGGCGAGGAGCTCCTCGCCCTGGCTGATGAGGTCGAATCGGACGGGCATGGCGGAGCCTATCGCGGCGTCGCCGCCGCTCCGACCGCCGAACGGTCGGCCGTGCTACACGCGCCGCATGGCGCTTCCCGGACCCGCCCTCGCCCTCGACGTCGGCACCGCCAAGATCGGCGTGGCGGTCACCGACGCGGGGCGCAAGATGGCGTTCCCGGTGAGCACGGTGGCGCGGAAGTCGGTCGCGGCGGACGCGGCGGCGCTCGCCCAGCTCGCCCGCGCCCGCGGCGTCACCGCGTTGGTGGTCGGGCTGCCCGACACCGGCGGGCGCATGGAGCGGCTCGCCCGGCAGGTGGGCGATGCGCTCGGGGCGGTGCTCGCGCTCCCGCCCCACTACGTCGACGAGGGCTACACCTCCGCGGAGGCGCGCACCCGCATCGCGGACGCCGGCCTCCGGCGGGACACCGTGGATGCGCAGGCGGCGGTGTTGATCCTGGAGCAGTGGTTGGCGTCCGGCGCCGGCGGTTGAGCGTTAGAGGGAGCGTATGCCGCACCCCCACGAGCTCCCCACCCCGCTGGGCGTCTACGTCGTCACCGTGTCCACCTCGCGCGGTCCGGCGGAGGACCGCTCAGGACCGGTGCTCTGCGAGCTGAGCACCGCGGCAGGGCACACGATCCTCGGCACCGCGATCGTGCCCGACGATCCGGCCGAGATCGCCGCCGAGCTCGACCGTGCGCTCGAAACCGCTGGCGTGGCTGTGGTGCTCTTCACGGGCGGAACCGGCGTCTCCGCCCGCGACTGCACGCCCGCGGTGCTCACCGGGCGGTTCGAGCGCCCGCTCCCCGGCTTCGGCGAGCTCTTCCGGTGGATCTCCTTCGGGGAGATCGGCGCTGCCGCGATGCTGTCGTCCGCCACGGCAGGCTTCGCCAAGGGGCGGGTGATCTTCGCGCTCCCCGGCTCGCCCAACGCCTGCCGCACCGCGATGGAGAAGCTCATCCTCCCCCAGCTCGCCCACCTCACGGGCGAGCTGCACAAGGAGGCGCCGCTGGCTGCCCGTACGACCGAGCTGGTTCGGCCGGTGATCCGGCCCCGGCCCTCCACGTCGGTGACGGCCGCCTCGGCCGCCCCCGTACGCGCTCCCACGCAGGAGACGCTCCCCGCCGCCGCACCCCAGGAGCCGCCGCGCAAGGGGATCGACGTGGTGCCGATCGTCGCAGAAGCGCCCGAGGCCACGCCCGGCGCCTCCGGCTGGCAGGCGGCTGTCGCCGCGCTCGGCGGCAAGCTCCTCCCCGCGGGCGCCACCCCGATCCCCGACGCGATCGCCGCCATCCCCGCCGCGATGGACGTCCTGGGCTCTGCCAACGCCCGCATGCGCCTCGTCGCGGCGGACGGGCGGAGCTGGCTTGTCTTCGGCTACCCCGACCTGCTCCGGCCCAACTCCAAGGTGCTCGCGGTCCGGGAGGCGCTCCCGGTCTCGGAGGTCGTCGCCCTGCACCGCTGGCCCGCGCGGGTCGGGCTCTGCTGCGAGGCGGACGACAGCCTCCTCCCCACCACCGAGGCCGACCTCAACGAGGTCGCCGAAGCGCGCACGGGCGAGCCGTGGCCGGAGGAAGGCCACCTCTTCGCCGTGGAGGGCAGCGCCGTGTGGGTGCAGCAGCGCCGGTACGTACGGAAGTGGGACGGCAAGCGGCCCGGGCCCGAAGAGAACGTGGGCCCCGCGATCGGGAGCCTGCTCCTGCACTGGTCGCAGCGGTAGTCAGCGCAGGAGCGACGCGTCGGCGATCACGATCGCGGCGGCGTATACCTGCGCCACGTAGTCGTTGAGCAGGCCGGCCTCCTGGAGCGTGAACACGTCGCGGCTGTGGCCGGCCTCGATGGCGCGATCGACCGCTCGTTCTCCCTGGTTGTAGGCGGCGAGGGTGAGCGCCCAGTCGCCGTAGCGGTCGTGGTCGGCGCGGAAGAGCGCGACGGCCGCCGCGGTCTCCTTCCCAAGGTCGGTTCGTTCGTCCACGGAAGCGTCCACGCTGAGGCCGTACGCCCGCGCGGTCGGCTGAATGAACATCCAGTAGCCGGCGCCGCGGCTGGCCACGGGCACGCTCGCGGGCAGCTCCGACTCCGCGCGGTTGCGGTAGCCGCTCTCCACGAACGGGACCGCGCTGAGCTCCGGCGGCAGCCCGGCGTCGGCCAGGGCGGCCTCGATCGCCGGACGGATCGCCTCGGCGCGGGCCAGCGACTGCTCCGCCCAGGCGCGTCCGCGGGGCGTGGCGACGAGCTGGTCGAGCGCGGCGGCGACCGCGGGGTCGTTGGCGCCGAGGAACACGCCCGCGTCGTCGAGGCGCTCGGCGGCGGAGGTGAAGCGCGCAGGATCGACGCGATGATCCTGGGCGAGGCCGTCGGTGGCCCAGCCGAGCGGGGCCGCGCCGAGGAGCACGAGCGCGACGGTGGCGCGGGCGGCGAGGGTGACGGGGCGGCGGGCCGCGGGGGGCGCGAGCAACATCCGGAGTCTCCGGGGGAGGAAGGCGGGCAGGCCCGCGGTGAGCAGCGACGGAGAGGGGGCGGCGCGCAGGGCGATCCGGGCGAGCGCGGCGGCGTACGGCCGGGCGGGGACGCCGCGGGCGACCAACGCCCGGTCCACCGCGAGCTCCTCGGCCTCGGAGAACGGCGCGCGGAGCCAGGCGGCGAAGGGGGAGGCGACGCCGAGGAGGACGAGGCCCCAGGCCAGGAGCGCATCGTGGTGGCGGTGGTGCTGCAGCTCGTGGCGGATCGCCAGCCGGGAGAGCTCAGGATCGAAGGCCGTGTCGGGGTCGAGGACGACGACGGGGCGCCCCAGCCAGACCGCGAACGGCGTGGCCACGTTCGGCCCGAGCCACACCTCCACCCCGCGCACCCGACGGAGGCGGTGAGCGCCCGAGAGCTGGCGGCGAAGCGCGAGGAGCGCGCGCAGGCCCGGCACCGTCCCGGCCAGCATCAGGGCGAGCGCGACGGGCGCTTCGGCGGCGGGCGGGACCGGGAGCGCCGGCGAGGCGCCAAGGGAAACCCGCGGGGCGACCTCGCCGGAGGCGGGCGCCCACACCTGCGCCGACGGCAGGAACGGTCGTTCTCCCGGCATCCAGCCGGCCGCCAATGCGAGCGGGGCGGCCAGGAGCAGCGCACGTTGGAGCGTCTGGGCTTCACTCGGCACGAAGCGCACGAGCAAGCGGGCCGCGCCGCCGATCGCCAGGACCGCCACCTGCAGGGGGATCCACGCGCCGATCATCGCCCCGACTCCGCGCGGATGAGGAGCAACGCCAGCTCGGCGCGGGTGGCGTCGTCGAGCGGCTCGGTGTCCACCAGGGCGCGGACGAGCGCGGCGGCGTCCCCGGAGAACACCCGCTGCACGACATCGCGCACGGCGGTGGCTTCGTATTCGCCGCGGATGACGACAGGGGCGTACACCAGCCGCCGCCCCTCGCGCTCCGTGCGGGCGAAGCCCTTGTCGTCGAGGATCTTGAGCAGCGTGGCGACAGTGGTGTAGGCGCGGGCGGGGCCCTGGAGCCCCTCGATCACCTCGGCCACCGTGCTCGGGCCGCGCTCCCAGAGCACGTGCATGAGCTCGAGCTCGGCGGCGGTCAACAGGCGCGGATCGGGCATGTCGACAATCTACTAAGGCATTCGTAGACCGTCAACGAAAAGATTAGTAACCGCCCCTCAGGGCGCGAGCGTCCGGTACTTCCCGCGGAAATAGGAGAGGGGCTCCCGCTCTTCGTAGCCACAGGCCACCACCCGCCCGACGTAGAGGGTGTGGTCGCCGGCGTCGTGGGCGGCGAAGGCCTCGCAGCGGACCCAGGCGAGCCCGCCGGCCAGCACCGGGGCCTGACCGGCCTCCGTCTCCCAGCGAACGTCGGCGTCGCCGTAGCCGGCGAAGTGGTTGGACAAAGCGGACTGATCGCCAGCGAGGATGGTAGCGCTCCAGTGGCGGGCGCCGGATAGATGTTCGTGCATCTTCGCCTTCTTCGCCACGGAGACGAGCACCAGGGGCGGATCGAGGGAGACGGAGAGGAACGCGCTCGCGGTCATCCCGTGGACCACGCCGTCCACCTCCGTGGCGACGACGGTGACGCCGGAGAGGAACCGGCCGAGGGCCTGCTTGAAGTCTGCGGGGGCGACGGACATGCGGCCATGTACCCCGATGCCGCGCGCGCTCGCGTGCGACCGGGATCACCGTTCTGTGCGTTCGTGGGCGGCGCATCGAGTCCGGATGCGCCGCCTCCCCGTAAGCGGACGTGCCTCGCTCAGCGGCAGCCGGCGCCGTCGCAGGTGAACGTGGCGTCGTCGCCGTAGGCGTAGCCGGTCGCGAGATCGCCTACGTAGATGTCGTTGGGAAGGTTGTCGTCCGTCGTCTCCGTCGCGCCGAAGTTGCAGCCGGCGGAAGTGAAGGAGCCGCCGTAGCTGTAGTCGTAGAGCAAAACGGCCCCGTCAGGCGAAGAATTGCCGACGACCCCGGAGTACGTCCCCGCGTCGGCGTTGCAGGTGCTGCCCACCGCGTAGAACGTCGCCAGTCCGCCTCCCCCGTACTCGGCGCTGTTGTCGCGGACGAGGGAGTTGGTCATCGTCAGCGTGCTTGCGCTCGGAGCCTGCACGTAGATCCCCCCGCCGGTCCCCGCCACGTTGCCCTCGATCACGCTGTCCGTCATCGTCAGCGAGGCGTCGCTCCAGGTGGAGTACCCGAGGAATCCTCCGCCGTAGTCCGACTGGTTCCCGGAGAGGGTGGAGTTGGTGAGGCTCACGTCGCAGTCGACCGCGAGGACCGCGCCGCCGGTGTAGGTTTGGCCGCCCGTGATCGTGACGCCGTCGAGCGCAAGGGTGTCGCTACCCATCCCGTCGCAGAGCACGCCGCCCCCTCCGGAGAACCCGGCGCTCGACGAGTAGGCGCCCGTGCCGCCCAGGATCGTGAGATCGCGGATCGAGACGTTGATCGACCCGGCGGTGCCGCGCGCGTAGAACGTCGTGCCATAGCTGCCCGCGGACACCGTGGCCGGGGAGCTGGCGGTGTGGCCGACCACCTCGGCGTCGCCGGTGATCGAGAGCTGGAGGTACCAGGTGCCGTCGCAGACGTGCAGGGTACCGGTGGTGATCCCCCCGCTCACGGGGCCGTCGACCGTCCCGGCGGCGAGGGTGGCCGTCCAGTCCGTCCAGATGCCGCCTTGCTCGATCCACACGCCGGCGTCCGCCGTGGCGGGATCGCAGTCGTTGTCGAGGCCGTCGCAGTGCTCCTCGGCGCCGGGCATGACGGTGGCGTCCGCGTCGTCGCAGTCGGAGCCGTCGGGGGTGGAGATCTCCTCCGGGGGGGCGCACTGGGTCACGCTGGTGGCGGCGTCGCCGTAGCCGTCGCCATCCGTGTCCGGGTGCCAGGTCGTCGCGTCCGCAGCGTCCTCATCGGTGGCGCCGTCGCAGTCGTCGTCCACCTCGTTGCAGAGCTCGACGGCGTCGGGGGAGATGGCCGCGGAGGTGTCGTCGCAGTCGTCGCCGTTGTCGACGAGCCCGCCGAGGTCGCAGGTGGCGGTCGCGGTGGCCGGGTCGCCGTAGCCGTCGCCGTCGGCGTCGGTGTAGCCCTGAAGGGCGTCGGTGGCGCCGACGTCGGGGCTGCCGTCGCAGTCGTCGTCCACGCCGTTGCAGAGCTCGGCGGCGTCGGGGTTCACCGCGGCGTCGTCGTCATCGCAGTCTTCGGCGGCGGTGAACCCGTCGGAGTCGGCGTCTACCGCGGCCGTTTCGTCGCCAGGCTGGGTGTCGTCGGCGGGGGAGGTGCCACAGGCGATGAGGAGGACGAACGGAGCGAAGAGGAGACGGGTCATGGGCCTTCGAGGAAGGCCAGCACCTTACTTTCGGGGCCGTCTGGCCACACCCCCACTCAACCCCCAGCCAGGGCGCCATACCCCGGGGGTACCGGACCGACGACGAGGATTGTTCCCCCTCCCGGCCCCTCTCCACCGTCGCGAGCCAGGACAGGCGTCGGCGCCCGGCACGGCGGCACCCGGGCGGGGAGTCCTCGGTCAGGCCGCCGGGACCCTCGCCCGCCGCCGCCGCACCCCGCCCGCGAGGCCCAACGCGCCGAAGAGCAGCGCGGAGCCGCCGAAGCAGCCCGGCTCCGCCGGCGCTTCCCCCTTGCCCGAGCCGGGCGAGAAGTCCTCCCCGTCGCAGTCCTGGTCGAAGCCGTCATCCGGGACCTCGGGGGCGCCGGGAAAGGTCGCCGGGTCGAGGTCGTCGCAGTCGCCCCCGACGGTCGTGCCTTCGCACGCGCGATCGTCGGGGGCCGGGACCGCCTCGGAGCCGTAGCCGTCGCCGTCGAGATCGAGGAAGTGGGCGACCGTGGCGCGCTCATCGACGGCGCCGTCGCAGTCGTCGTCCACGCCGTTGCAGTCCTCCTCGCCCTCGGGCGAGATGCGCGCGTCGGAGTCATCGCAGTCCGGCACGGTGGAGCTGCCGTCGCCCGGCGCTTCGCACGCGGGACCGAGCGAGACGTCCCCGTATCCGTCCCCGTCGTCGTCTTCGCCGAACCACTCAACGCCCACGCCCACCGTCTCGTCCCGCGAATCGCAGTCGTCGCAGTCGAGCACCCCGTCGCGGTCCCGATCCTCGACGTACCCATCGCAGTTCTGGTCGACGCACGCCTCCGTCTCGACGGCGCAGGGGTTCACAGTGGCGTCGGCGTCGTCGCAGTCGCCGGCGTCGGCCGGCCAGCCGTCCCCGTCGGCGTCGGTCGTGCCGAGGTCGGTCCACGTGGTCGGGTCGATCGGGCGCCACGGGCCGCCGTCCAGCCGGCCCACGGTCCAATGGGATTGATCGCATCCCGCGTCGGTGAACCGAACCGAAACCTCCGCCGTGTGGACGCCGTCGTCGAACGACCACAACGTCCCCTCGAACATGCCGCTGTCGTAGTCCCCGTCGATGTAGTCGTAGGAGAAGGCGCACCCGTCGCTGGTCTCGGTGAGTCCCTCGAAGTCGTAGTTCCAGAACGAGGTGTAGGACTCATACTCGGAGTGCCCGGAGCGGACCGTCGTGTAGAACGCCCGCTCGGTCCCGTCGGACCAGGTCCCGTGGCCCGCGTAGGTGTCGCTGTCGTCGTGGGATGAGTGGGCGGCGCGCATGGGCGCCAGGCCGGTCGAGGTGGGCGTGGCCCACTGCAGATCGAAGGCCAGGATCGACGTGGACGAGCTCGAGTACACACACTCTTCCGGCCAGAGCTCGTAGACGGAGGCGCGGTCGTCCCAGCCCTGGAGGAGGTTCCCGGAGAGCGTGTCGGTCGAGGGCAACCAGGCGCGACTCCAAACGTGGTCCCCATCGCTCCCCGCGACGATGTACCGGCCACTGAGGGCGCCCTCCGCCTCCGCCACCCACCCCGGGACGTCGGTCGACACCCGCTGGTCGGCGTCGAGGAGCGCGAGCGCCTCGGGGAGGCTCGCGGCGCTCCGACATGTCGGCGGCGAGGTCGAGATCGCCGCGTCGTCCGCGCCGTCGCAGTCGCTGTCGAGCCCGTCGCCGTCGGTCTCCAGGGCGTTCGGGTGTACGGCCCGGTCGCCGTCGTCGCAGTCCGCGAGGGTGTCGAGGACGCCCGAGAGGTAGCCGTCGCCGTCGGCGTCCTCGGCCGACACCGCGAGGTACACCGTGCCCGCACCGCCGGCCGTCGCCACCCAGAGCTCGTCCGTCGCGCCCGCGACCTGGTCGCCCGCACCGGCGATCGAAACGGCATCGGGCAGATCCAACGCGTCCGCGAACCCGGACCCGACGCGGGGAACGTCGTAGCAGTCCCAATCGGAATCGTCCGACTGGGTGACCTGGTAGGGCAGGTCGTCCGCCCCGTCCCCATCCCCGTCCGCCCCGGGACCGGTCACGACGGAGTCGAGGTAGCCGAGCACCCGAAGGCCCGAGGTGATGCTGCCAAACCCGCTCGCGGAGCCGCTCGCCTTCTCGGTGCCTCCGTTCAGATCGAAGCCCACGATCAGCACGTCCCCGTAGCCGTCGCCGTTGAAGTCGCCGGGGGCGAGCTGCGCTCCGTAGTCCCACTGGCTCGCGCTCTCGTCGCTCCAGTCGTACGCCGCGCCGATCCCGGCGGGATCGCCGTACCAGGCGTAGGCGGCGCCCCAATCGTTGGCTCCGCCCGCTGGCGCACCGACGACGACCTCGTCGTCGCCGTCGCCGTCGGCGTCGAGGCTGTCGAGCACCGCGGTGCCGAAGCCGTCCCCCGCGCCCTCGCCGAGGAGGATCGTGTCGGGGCTCGCCGAGAGCCCGGAAGCACTACCGGAATAGACGTAGGCCGCTCCCGCGTCGACCCCGTTGGTGTCGTCGCCCGACGCGCCGACGACGAGGTCGCTGTAGCCGTCACCGTTAACGTCCCCGAGGTCGAGGGACGCGCCGAACTGGGTGCCGGTGGTGCCGGTGAGGATCGCGCGGCTGGCAAACGCGTCCAGCGTCGAGACGATCGAGACACACTCGCAGCCGTCGCCGTACACGGCGAGGTCCTCGGCGCCGTCGCCGTCCACGTCGCCGATCGCGAGGTGGCGCCCGAAGCCGTCTCCCGCGGCGGCCCCGAAGATCACGCTGGGGTTCTCGGTGTCGAGGTAGCCAGAGCTAACCCCGGTATATACGTAGACCGCGCCGGCGCCGGTGCCGGCCGAGTCTTCCCCGGGCGCGCCGACGACGAGGTCATCGATCCCGTCGCCGTTGAGGTCGTGGAGCGAGAGCAAGGACGCGCCGAATTCGTCGCCGGTGGCGCCGCCGACGAGCTTGAGGATGAACAGCGTGTACATCCGGCCTCCAAGGGGCAACGAGGCGCTCTATCGCGGCGTCGTCACGACGGGCCCCACGCGGCGCGGATGCACCACATCTGCACCGACGTCGGAGACAACGAGGGTTGTCCCCCCTCCCGGCCCCTCTCAACCGTCGCGAGCCACGACCAGCGTCGGCGCCCGCCGCCGCCGCACCCAGAGGAGCGGGAGCCCCAGCCCCAGGAGCCCCGAACCGTGGGAACAACCGCACGGATCATCCGGCGGCGCCGGGGTCTTCCCGGTGTCCTCCTTCGCCGCCAGCGACGCCCAGGGCGCGAGCACGTCCCCGATGTGGTGCACGTTGGTGTCCACCCCGTCCGTCCACGCCACCTGGAGGCCATCCGCGACCGCGACCGCCGAGAGCTCGTCGATCCACCCGGTGGACGTTGCGAGCGTGGCGCGGCGCTCGGCCTTCCCGTCCACCACCGCGTAGGCGGCCAGCGTCTGGGTGGCACCTTCGACCTCAACAGCGACCATCCAGGTCCCCTCCGGGCCGGAGACCAGCACGGGCTTCCACGCCTCCGCCGGGCTCTCCACGGCGACGGTGTCGCTCCAGGTGACGCCGTGGTCGGCGCTCGTGGCCAGCCGGAGGTCCCAGGCGCCGTCCGCGAGCTTCGGGCCGGCCCGGTGCGCCCACGCGGCCACCAGCTGACCCTCCGGGGATTCGGTGAGGGCGGGCCAGTACTCCACGTCGTCGGTCTGGGTCACCCGCACCACGCCGGGGCTCCCCGTTCCGACGCCGCGGAGCAGCCACAGGTCGCGGTCCTGGTCGCCAGGGTTGGTGGTGTCGCCGTCCTGCGGCGGATCGTAGTGTTCGGACGGGATCGCCGCGAAGAGGGTGAGGGGACCGGCGCTCGTCGAGTAGACGCTCGTCGGCTCGGTCGGGGCGTGGAACACATCCCCAGGATCGACCTCGCTCTCGATCCACGCGGTCGCCGTGCCGGCGTAGGTGTGGAGCGTGGCGGGGGCGTCGGCGCTCGCGCGCGCGTCGGCCCACCAGGTCGCGGCGAAGCCCGCATCGGCCCCGACCAGCCTCGGGGCTTCGTAGTATTGCACCGCGCGGGCAAGTCGCACCGGGCTGGCCCAGGTCGTGCCACCATCGGCGCTCGCTTCGCCGACGATCCCCCAGTTGCCGGTGTCGATCTGCCAGGTGCGCCACGCGCGCCAGAGCACCCCGCCGCCGGCGGCGATCGACGGCATCTCGGGCGAGTCCGCCTCCTCCGCGAAGGTCGTCCACGCCGTCCAGCCCCCGCCGGCCGGGCGGCTGCGCATCACCAGCGCCCCGTCGTCGGCGGCGTGGGGGAGCCGCCGCGCGACCTCGAAGGTGGTCCCGGCACCATCCACGGCCAACGCCGGCTCCACCAGGGCGTCCGCGTCGGCGGGTTCGGCGGGGGGATCGACGAGGATCTCGGCGAGCACCCGCCCGCGCGTCGACGGCATCGGCGCGCCGGTGAGCCACGCGGCGGTGGGCGCGAGGTCGATGATCTCCGGCGCCGTAGAGACCTCGACGCCCGCACGGATCCCCGCGCCGA
Organism: uncultured Pseudomonadota bacterium; assembly: GCA_903921785.1. Taxonomy (GTDB): domain Bacteria; phylum Myxococcota_A; class UBA796; order UBA796; family SXON01; genus SXON01. The sequence continues at coordinate 30,473 of CAIXRH010000360.1, read as the reverse complement.
ACGCCAGGAGCCACGACTGGCGGCACCCGGTGCAGTCGTCGCCGTGGCCCATCCAGGTCTCGTCGCGGTGGCGGCCGTGGTCGGAGAAGACGAAGAACGTGTCCCGGGCGGTGCCCACCCGGTGGACGAGGTCGTCCACGATGGAATCCGCGCGTTGGAGGCCGGCGATGTAGCCGTCCCACTTGTCGGCGTGGCCGGACTTGTCGGCCTCGTGGATGTTGTAGAGCACCACCCGATCGTCCGCGCCGAGCTCGGCGAGGAGCTGGGCGTAGATGTCGTCGTCGGAGGCGGTGGAATTGGCCTCGGTCGAGGCTTCCCGGATCGTGCCGCCACGGTACCCGGGCGCGAGGCTCCGGCCCTGACTGTCCAGGAAGACGGTGTTGCCGATCACGTAGCCGCCGCCGCCACGGGCGTTACCCACCACCTCGGCGAGCGTCGGCGACCACACCCGCTGCAGGTCGCGCCCGGGGTACCAGGGCAGCCCCGGCATCGGCCCCCGACGCCCGGCCATGATCGAGCGGTGCGCGGCGTCGGTGAGCGTGGCGTCGCGGTTCTGGAGTGGGAACGCGTAGGCGCCGGTGGGCCGGAGCTCGTCCCAGAGGTGGGGGAGGTTGGTGTCGGTGCCGAGCACCCCTTCCTCGTCGCGCATCCCGTCGATGACCAGGAAGAAGACGCGGTCCGCGGCGGGGTCCGCGGCGAGGGCGACGCTGAGCCAGAGGAGGGTCACGGGGTGACTCCGCGGACAACGTACACCCGCCCCGCGCCCCCGTCCGCCTCCGGCGCGCCGACCAGGCCTTCGCCGAGCCCGTCCCCGTCGAGGTCCCCGCCCGCGCCCACCACGAAGCCGGCTTCTTCGCCCGCGCCTGCGGTCACATGCAGGGCGGAGGTGGTGAGGTCCATGGCGGCGTCCACCGGCCCGTAGAGCAGCCAGGCGCCGCCGGCGTCGGCGCCGCCCGTGGCGTCGAAGCGGCCGCCGAGGAGGATCTCGCCGCGCTCATCGCCGTCGGCGTCGCCGAGGCCGGCCACGCTGTAGCCGAGGAGGTCGCCGGGGGCTCCGCGCATCGCCGACCCTTGAACGCCGAGCTTCCCGGCCGGCCCCGGGGAGAAGAGGTAGGCGGCGCCGGCACGCGGCCCGGCCGCGGCGTTGCCGAGCGCGCCCACGAGCAGCTCGTCCACCCCGTCGCCGTTGGTGTCCGGCGCCCACGCGACCGCGTGGCCTGCGTTGTCACCCGGGCCCTCCGCGTCGTAGCGCACGCCGCGGTCGGCGAGCGGGCCGGAGGTGAGGCCGGCCCCGCTCACGAAGTAGGCGCCGCCGCCGTTCTTCCCCGACGCGTCGAGGCCGTCGGCGCCGACGAGGAGGTCGTCCACCCCGTCGTGATCGCCGTCGTGGCCGCCAGCCGCGCCGTAGCCGGCCCAGTCGCCCGGATCGGCGCCGGTGAGCCAGATCGCGGCGTCGTCCGCGCCGAAGGTGCCTGCGGCGGCGGTGAAGAGGCCGAGGCCGCCGGCGTCCACTCCGGCGTCGTCCGCCAGCCAGGCGCCGACGAGGAAGACCGGGCGGCCGGCGTCATCCTTCGCGCCGCCCACCCGCGCGCCGAGCGCGTCTCCCGGGGCCGTCCCGCGGATCGTGAGCCAGGCGTCGGCGGCGCCGATCGCGTCGTTCGGGTTCGTCCACACGTAGGCCGCACCGCTGCCGGGCGCGTCCCCGTCGGCGTGCGGCGCCCCGACCGCGAGGTCGTTCCGCCCGTCGCCGTCGAGGTCGCCGACCACGGCGACGCCCCAGCCGAGCGCGCCGGTGCCCGCGACGGTGGTGGTCGCCGAGGCGGCCGTGAGGCCGCCGGAGACCGGCCCGGAGAACACGTAGGCCGTGCCGAGCGCGCCGGCGGCGTCGGGTGCGCCGACCACCAGCTCGGCGATCCCGTCCCCGTCGAGGTCGCCGCCCGCCACCGCGGCGCCGAAGCGGTCGCCTGCCGCTGCGCCACTCAGGGTGATTCCGTCGTGGAGGGCGAGCGTGCCGAGCTGCCGCTTCGGAGCGTCCGGGCGGGAGGTGTCGGGGGGGTAGCCGCTGTCCGAGCTGTCGTCGCTCTCGCAGGCGAGGGCGAAGAGGAAGAGCGTCATGGTGCGGCCCCGAAGAGCACGGCCACGCCGCCCGAGGCATCCGGGGAGAAGAAGTTCGCCCCGATCGCCACATCGTCGCGGCCGTCGCCGTCGAGGTCGCCCCCGGCGAGGGCGTAGCCGAGGCCGGCCCCGCCCTCCGTCGTCGTCACGTGGATCGCCGCGTCCTCCGCCGTCAACGCGCCGGCGACCGGCCCGTAGAAGAACCACGCTTCGCCGGGGAGCGTACCCCGGCCGTCGCCGTGCTGGCCCGGCGCGCCGACCCCGAGCTCGTCGACGCCGTCGCCGTCGAGGTCGGCGTCCGCGAGCACGGCGAAGCCGGCGTTGGCGTCCGCCGTGCTTGCGGAGAAGCGGGCGCTGGAAGCGGAGAACGAGCCGGTGGCGGGGAGCGGGCTCGTGAGCACGGCAACCGCGCCGGCGAGCCCGTTGACGCCGGAAAGCCCGACCACGAGGTCGGCCCGGCCGTCGCCGTCGAGGTCGCCGGCGGAGGTCAGCGCCCGCCCGGCCGAGGCCCCGTCCTCGGTCGCGCGGAGCACCACGTCCGCGTCGCCGAGGTCCACCACTCCCGTCGTTCCCCCGGCGACCACGTACACGGCGCCCCCGAAGCCCACCTCGGCGGACTGGCGGTACGCCCCCACCACCACGTCGGCGAGGCCGTCGCCGTCGAGGTCGGAGCGAAGGTCCACGGCCCGACCGGCGGCGTCGTCCCCGCCCTCTCCGCGTACGGTGAGCACCGCGTCGGCGGGGCCGGTGGCGGCGATGGGGGAGGCGAACAGGAAGGCGGCGCCGGCGTCAGGCGCGCGGCCGTCTCGCGAGCGGGCGCCGACGAGCAGGTCGGACGCGCCGTCGCCGGTCGCGTCGCCGCCGCAGGAGACGGCGATGCCGAACAGATCGTCCTCCTCGCCGCTGAGGAGCGTCGTGCCGGCCTCGGCGGCGTCGAGCTCGCCGGTGACGGGCCCGGGGATCACGAAGGCGGCGCCGCCCACGGGGGACCGCATCCACGAGCGGCTGCCGACGACGAGGTCGCCCACGCCGTCGCCGGTGAGGTCCCTGCCGAGGCAGCCCTCCGTGCCGAGCTGGACGGTGTCGGCGGAGGTCAGGTGGGCGGTGGCGTCGGCCACGTCGACGGAGCCGGGGGTGAGGGGGCCGGCGAAGAGCCAGGCGCCGCCCTTCCCGCTGGCTTCGCCGCGGGCGCCCACGAGCAGATCCGGGCGGCCGTCGCCCGTGGCATCGCCGATCGCCACGGCGGCGCCGAGCTCGTCGTTGGCCATGGCGCCGCCGACGAGCACGTCGGCGTCGGCAGCGTCGAGCTCGCCTTCCCGGCGGACAACGCCGCTGTCACAGCCCGCGCCGCCGCAGGCCGTGTCGACCGTGTCGCCGCCCGTGTCGGAGCCGCAGGCGGTCAGGAGCACGAGCACGAACATCGACGCTACCTTGTCCCGGAAACGTCGGGGTGTCCATCGGGCGGGGTCTCGGGCTATCGTGGGCGCATGATCTTCGCGCTCTTGGGCACCGCCTACGCTGTCGACGCCTCCGTGGACATCACCCTACCGAAGGAGGCCCAGCAGGCCGGCTTCGACGAGACCGAGCTCGAAGCAGGAATGTCCAAGGCCATCGGCGATCAGCTCCATACGGTGGACCTCTCCGGGTACATGGCCCAGATGGCCGACGCCAACGTGCTCTCCAGCAAGGGCATGGGCGTGGACTATGGCAGCGACATGCAGCGCTTCGCCTTTGGCGGCGCGTTCGGGACGGCGGTCAACGGCGCGGGCGCCGCGCTCGACGGCGGTACCGCCGAGGGCCTGCCCGAGACCGGCTTCGCGCTCCAGGTCGGCGCGATGGCCGGGCTCAACCTCGGCGCGTTCTCCGAGAAGGACAGCGCCCTCCGGCGCTTCAAGCTCTACGTCAACGGGATGAGCGCCAAGACCGATCGCGCCCCGTTCTCCGCGACCTTCCTCAACTACGGCGGGCACGTCCAGGTGAAGGTGGTCAAGGGGGGCGACAAGACGGACGGGGTCCGCTGGGGAGGCCTCGACGTCACCGGTGGCTACGAATACTCCAGCTACACCCTGAAGCTCGAGCAGTCGCTCCCCGTCGCCACCAACGAGCTGAGCTGGGACGCCACCGGGGACTACACCATCTCCGCCGAAGCGCAGAGCATCCCGCTGGAGCTCTCGACCAACCTACATGTCTTCGTGGTCACCGCGTTTTTGGGCGCCGGTGTGGACTACAACCTCTCCGGGAGCGCGACGAGCACCATCGGGATGTCGGGGCCGATCACCCTGGCGTACGGCGGTCAGGCGCAGGATGTGGGCTCGGCGAGCCTCTCGCTCACCGAGTCGGGGCAGGTGTCGCCGTGGACGCCCCGCGCCTTCGTGGGCGCCCAGGCCGACATCTTCTTCGTCAAGGTGTACGGCCAGCTCAACGTCACCCTCGACGAGAGCGTCGGCGGACATGTGGGCGTACGCTTCGTGCTGTAGACGCGCGTCGACGGAGTCGTGACGATCGGATCGGTCTGCGCCTCCGCCGCCGGTGGGCGTCGCGTTAGGTTGCGGCGCCTCCTGGAGCCGCCATGGTCCCCCTTCTCCGCCCCCTCACCCGCGCCGACTTCGACGCCGTCGTCGCCCTCGACCGCGGGCTCACCGGCAAGGAGCGGCGGGCGTGGTTCACCCAGCGCCTCAACGCGGCGCTGCGGCAGCCTCGTCGTCACCTCCAGCTGGCGGCGGATGGGGAAGGCGGGCTCGCCGGCTTCGTCCTCGCTCGGGTGGTGAGCGGCGAGTACGGCCGCCCCGGAGACCTGCTGGTGCTCGAGACCATCGGCGTGAGCGCGGCGGCGCGCCACTCCGGCCTCGGCCAGCGGATGATGGCCGAGCTCGCGGAGCTCGGCCGCGCCCGGGGGCATAGGGCGATCGTCACCCAGGTCGACTGGCGCGACCATCGGATGACCAGCTTCCTCGATCACGCCGGCTTCGCGATGTCCCGTACGGTCGTCGCCGGCCGGCCGGTTGCCCGGATGTCCCTGCCGGAGACCGACGAGGAGGTCGAGGCGTTCCCCCCGGTCGTCCGCCACCTCACCGTCGCGGACCTCCCGGCCATCCGCAAGATCGATCAGCGCATCACCGGCAGCGACCGCGGCGATTACCTCGCCCGCAAGCTGGATGAGGCGCTCGGCGAGTCGGCGATCACCGTGTCCCTCGGCGTGGAGGACGACGGGGCGCTCGTCGGCTTCGTCACCGCTCGGGTGGACTTCGGTGGGTACGGCAAGGTCGTGGCCTCCGCCACGATGGACACGATCGGCATGGACCCTCGCTTCCAGGGCCGCGGTTTTGCCCGCGCCATGCTCACCCAGCTCGTCGACAACCTCGCGGCGATCGACGTGGAGACGCTCGAAACCGAGGTCGCCTACGACGATCTCGCGCTCCTGAAGTTCCTCTACACCTTCGGGTTCGTGCCGTCCTCGCGGCTGGTGCTCGAACGTTCGCTCGCCGACGCCGCCGCCGCGAGGTAGCGTACCTGGGCGGAGACGGATTGGAAGCTGTGGACACGCCGGAGACCGTCCGGCAGGTGGAGCTCCCCGAGGCCGAGGCGGCGCGGGAGCTCATCGGAGAGCTGGGTCGGCACCTCGTGATCCTCGCGAAGGGCACGGGTGCGCGCATCACCCAACGGGGCAGCGTGCTCCGAATCGTGGGCACGCCCGAGCAGGTCCAGCTCGCTACGCGCGTGGCCACCGAGCTGTACTCGGTGGCGGCGTCGGGCGGCCGGGTCACGGCGGTGGACGTGGATCAAGCGTGCCGGCTGCTCCGCCAGGAGCCCGAGGCGCGCCTGCTCGACTACCACAGTGAGGTGGTGCTCACCGGCACCCGGAAGAAGGCGATCTACCCTCGCACGCCGATCCAGCGTTCGTACATCCGGTCCTTCGCCCAGAACGACATCGTCTTCGGCCTGGGGCCGGCGGGCACGGGGAAGACCTACCTTGCGATGGCGGTGGCGGTGTCGATGCTGCTCAAGGAGCGGGTCCGCCGGATCATCCTGTGCCGGCCCGCGGTGGAGGCCGGCGAGAAGCTCGGCTTCCTCCCGGGGGACCTCGCGGAGAAGGTCAACCCCTACCTTCGCCCGCTCTACGACGCGCTGTACGACATGGTCGATGAAGAGCGGGCGCAGCGCCTCATCGAGCGGGGGATCGTGGAGGTCGCGCCGCTCGCGTTCATGCGCGGACGCACCCTCAACGACGCCTTCATCATCCTCGACGAAGCGCAGAACGCCACGGAGGAGCAGATGAAGATGTTCCTCACCCGGCTGGGCAACGAGTCCCGCGCCGCCGTGACCGGCGACCTCACGCAGATCGACCTGCCTCGGGGCACCCGCCCCGGCCTCGCCCAGGCCGTCCGCATCCTCGAGGGGATCGACGGTATCGGTATGGTCCGGTTCACCGACGCCGACATCGTCCGTCACCCGCTCGTGGGCGACATCGTGCGGGCCTACGATCGCGACGGCGCCGCGCGCGCCTCGGCGCGTCGGGAGCGTGAGGGAGCGGATGACCGCGCGTGAGCGCATCGGCGGTTGGTTCGCGGCCGAACACCCGTTCCGCCGCGGGCTCGCGGTGGTGGTGTTCTGTCTCGCCGCCGCCGCCCTGCTCACCGACTACCGGGCGGACGTAGGCGGCGGCCTCGCGGAAGGCGAGGTCGCCCCCGACGATCTGCTCGCCCCGTTCGCCTTCCCGTTCGTCGACGAGTCGGCCACGGCCGAGCGCCAGGCCGTGGCCTCCGCGAGCGTCGCGCTGGTCTTCGACGGCGACCCGGACCTCGCGAAGCGCCTCCAGAGTCGCACGGCCCAGGCCTTCGACATGGCGCGGAGCCGGGTCGAGGCGGCAAACGCCACGGCCCGGCCCGGTACCCACCACGAAATCCCCCCAGCCATCGCCGAGGAGATTCGCCGGGACTTCGCCACCTCGCTCGACGTGACCCTCCCGCCGGTGGTGCTCGCGGTCCTCCAGGCGGACGGCTTCTCCTCCCGCGCCGAGGGCCTGGTGGACGAGCTGGTGGCGGTGGGCTTCCGTCACTTCGTGCTCCGCGACCTCGCGGAGCTTCCGGGCGGCTCCGGCAGCATCACGGTGGTGACGGGCGCGGAGGGGCATCGCGAAGAGTCCACGCTCACCGATCTCGATGAGGTGCGGTCGCCCGAAGAGGCGCGGCAGGCCATCTCGCTGCACGTCGTGGAGCACTACGCAGCGGAGGACAATCCGGCGGTCGTGCAGGCCGCCGCTTCGGTCGCGCGTGCGCTGGTGCGGCCGAACCTCTCCGGGAACGCGCTGCTGACCGACGAACGCCGGAAAGCCGCAGCGAAGGCGGTGGAGCCGGTGCGGGTGGAGGTGCGGCGCGGCGCTCGAATCGTCCGGGCGGGGGATGTGATCGATCACCGCCAGGCGGGCATGCTGCGAACGCTGCGCGAGGCGGGCAGTCACGCGAGCGCCAGTTGGCGGTTCGGGTTGTGGCTGGCGTTCGTGGCGGCCGTCGCCATGGCGCCGGTGGCGTTCGCTCGCGCCACCATCCGGAAGTTCGCGAGGAAGCAGGCGGAGCTCGAGGTGATGGGCCTGGTGCTCTTGTTCGTGCTCGCGGTCGGTCGCGTCGCGGTGAGCTCGGCGCACCTCGTGTCGCTCCCCGGCCACGACGACGCGAGCGCCTTGGGGTTGCTGATTCCGGTGGCCGGCGGCGCGATGTTGGTCCGCATCCTCGTCAACAGCGAGAGCGCGCTGGTCTTCGCGGTGGTGGCGTCCTTGCTCTCCGGCGCCCAGATGGACCAGTCGGCGCTGTATGCGGCCTGGTACCTGGTGACCTCCCTGGTGGCCGCAGCGACGGTCGGGCAGGCCCGGGAGCGGCTCAACGTGCTGCGTGCGGGTGCGCTGTCCGGGGTGGTCGGCGCGGGGCTCGTCCTCATCCTCACGCTGGTTCGGCTCCAGGGGCCGGCGGAGATCTCTGGCGCCCTCGACGGGGCCACGGCGGCCGGGCAGGTGATGGCCGCGTTCGCGGCGGGCCTGCTCGGCGCGATGCTCACGCTCGGGCTGGTGCCGGTGATGGAGCTCTTTGGCTTCCTCACCGACTACAAGCTCTTCGAGTTGGCCAACCTCAATCACCCGCTTTTGCGTCGGTTGATGCTCCAGGCGCCCGGCACCTACCATCACAGCGTCATCGTCGGCTCGCTCAGCGAGGCGGCCTGCGAGGCGATCGGCGCCAACGCGCTGCTCGCCCGTGTAGCCTGCTACTTCCACGACATCGGCAAGGGCGTAAAACCACAGTACTTCGTGGAGAACCAGCGCGACGGTGCCAACCGTCACGACCGCCTCTCCCCCGAACAGTCGGCCCAGGTGATCATCAACCACGTGCGTGAGGGGGCGGTGCTCGCCCGTCAGCATCGGCTTCCGAAGCCGATCTACGACAACATTTTCATGCACCACGGCACGGGGCTCATCCCCTACTTCTACAACCGGGCCCGGGAGGCGGCGGGCGCGCAGCCGGTGGAAGAGGCGCTGTTCCGGTACCCCGGCCCGAAGCCCGACACGCGCGAAGCCGGCATCATCATGCTGGCGGACAAGGTCGAGGCGGCCTGCCGCACGATCAAGGAGCCGTCCGAGGAGCGGATGCGCGCGATGATCCAGGTGATCGTCAATCAGGTGATGGCCGACGGGCAGCTCGAAGAGTGCCCGATCACGGTCCGGGAGCTGTACCAGATCTCCGACGCATTCGTGGCGGTGCTCCTCGGCATCTACCATCACCGCATCGAGTACCCGGCCACCCGTGCCATCTCCTCGGGGACCCGCGTGGCGCCCGTCGCGAAGCAGGGCACCATCACCCTGGAGATGGTGAACCCGCTCAAGGTGCCGCCCCCGGGCTTCCCGGTGGAGGCGGAGCCGTCCGAGGACTACGAGGCCGTGGAGGTGCCGGAGCCGCCGGTTGTCCCTCGGCGCGACGCGGAGGATGCGTAGATGGCGGTCTCCGTGCGGGCGCAGGAGGTTCGTTACCCCTGCAAGCTCCTCAAGGCGCGGGCCGTGCGGCTGCTCGCCGCGCTGGGCAAGCCGAGGGCGGAGCTCAGCGTGCTCTTGTGCGACGACGGGTTCATCCAGGGCCTGAACCTGCAATGGCGGCAGAAGGACGTGCCGACCGACGTGCTGAGCTTCCCCATGGGGGACGACACCCTGCTCGGCGACGTGGTGATCTCGCTGGACACCGCCGCTCGTCAGGCCGCCGAGCGCGGGCACGACCTCGCGACCGAGCTGGATGTCCTGCTCGTTCACGGCCTGCTCCACCTCCTCGGCCACGATCACGAGCTCCCGGGCCAGGACGTCACGATGGCGGCGGAGGAGAACCGCCTCCTCGGCGAGCTGGGCGTGACGCCGGTGGGGCTGGTGGCGCGGGCGAGCGGGTGAGCCCGGTTGTGCTCCGCGCGGGTCCGAGGTACCATCCCGCCATGCCCACCCGTCGCGGCTTCTCGCTGGTCGAGCTGATGATGACCGTCGCGATCATCGGCGTCCTCGCGGCCATCGGGGTCCCGGCGTGGCGGGAATCGCAGCTGCGCACCAAGCGGGCGGAGCTCCCCGGGAACGTGGAGGCGATCCGGGTCGCCGAGCAGGCCTACTACGCGGCGTGGGACACCTACGTGCAGGAGACCGCCTGGTACCCGGCGACGATCGTGCTCAGCGATGCGGATCGTGCCCCCAAGGACTGGCCCGCGACCGACGCCGCGGGTGGCTTCACCACCATCGGCTGGGCGCCGTTTGGCGCGGTGCGCGGCGGCTACTCCATCCCGGATGGGGATGTGGACTCGTTCGAGGTCCAGGGCCTCATCAACGTCGATGGCGACAGCGAGGCCGCCCTGTACTGGTGCACCGAGTCCCTACCTTGCGACTGGGACCCCGGCGACGAAACCATCTTCTGAGGTGCTACCGCAGCGGCGCCCCAGGGAGTCGCGCGTTAGCCGCGCGGCATGGCTTCGGACCTCACTGAACGGGCGCAGGCGCTTCGAGCGCGGGTAGATGCGCTCCGGGGGCATCTTTGACGTCGAGTCCAAGCAGGCTCGCATCGCGGACCTAGACCACCAGGCCGGCTTCGCCGAGTTCTGGACGGACGCGCCGCGCGCCCGGGAGGTCCTCCGGGAGAAGAACACCCTGGAGAAGAACGTGAGCCGCTTCCTGGCGCTCAATCGGCAGCTCTCCGATGCGGAGACGCTGCTGCAGCTCGCCGAGGAGCTCGGCGATCCCGACTCCGAGCGGGAGGCGGGGGCGATGCTCGTGGGCCTCGAGCCGACCGTGCGGGGGCTCGAGGTGCAGCGCCTGCTGTCGGACGAGGCCGATGAGGCCGGCGCGGTGCTGGAGATCAACTCCGGCGCCGGCGGCACCGACGCTGCCGATTGGGCCGACATGCTCAAGCGGATGTACCTGCGTTGGTGCGATCGGATGGGCTTCAAGGCTCACATCGTCGATGAGCAGCCCAACGAGGACGCGGGCATCAAGTCCTGCACCATCGAGATCGAGGGCGACTACGCGTACGGCTACCTCAAGTCGGAGATCGGGGTGCACCGCCTGGTGCGCATCAGCCCGTTCGACGCGAACGCCCGCCGGCAGACTGCCTTCGCGTCCGTCGGCGCCTACCCCGACATCGATGACGACATCGAGGTCAAGATCGACGACAAGGACCTCGAGATCCAGACGATGCGGTCCGGCGGCGCGGGCGGCCAGCACGTCAACATGACCGACTCCGCGGTGCGCATCATCCACCACCCGTCGGGGATCGTGGTGAAGTGCCAGCAGGAGCGCAGCCAGCTCAAGAACAAGGCCACGGCGATGAAGATGCTGCGGGCCCGGCTCTATCAGCAGGAGATCGAGCGTCGTCAGGCCTTGGTCGATGCAGCGAACTCCCAGAAGAAGAAGATCGAGTGGGGCAGCCAGATTCGTAGCTACGTGCTCCAGCCCTACCGCATGGTCAAGGACGTACGCACCCTCATGCAGACGGGCGACACCGACCGCTTCCTCGACGGCGACATCCAGCCGTTCATGGAAGCCTGGCTCGCCGCCCGCGCCAACGGCACCCTCAGCGATGCTACGGAGTCCGAATGAACCGCGCCCTCCCCTCCCTGGCCCTCGCTGCGCTCCTCTCCGGCTGCGATTCCGGGGACACCGGGCCCTCCCGTCAGCAGATCGGCTCGGTGGAGACGGCGGACGGGACGGCCGAGGTGTGGGACAGCTCCACCTACTTCTACTTCGAGCAGAACGGCAGCGGAGACGCGACGATGGCGCTGCTATTCAGCGCCGCGGAGGACCTCTCGTGCGCCGAGGTGGCGGCGGCGTTTCCCTACAGCGGCACCGGTGAGCTCGGTGACTACGACCCTCGCCCGGCGAACATCCCCGGCACCTGCACCCTGACCGTCACCGATCCCCAGTGGGACGGGGAGCTCAAGGCCACGCTCGCCGAGGGCGACAAGACCACCGAAGCCACGGTTTCGCTGGACTGTTTCCTCGACGGCGGCGATTGGGCCGAGGGCGCCGACGGATGGGGCTACGCGCCGGAGGAGCTGAAGTGGAACGCCCAGCCCACCTCTTTCGACCTGGATGTTTCAGGAGAGGAAGGCGCGGACGCCACCTGGGCCGTGGAGTTGCCCACGCTGAAGGGCAAACCCTACGGCACGCTCGAAGACTACGCGCCGATCACCGGCTCGGTGTCCGGGTCTGGGAGCGCGGCGTGGTGCGCCGATCTCGCGTCATCGAGCCTGTTCCCCGGGTAGAGTGGCGCATCCGGGCCTTCGCGGCCCGGGCTTCGCGGCCCAGCCGGCGCGGGGAATCCCCACGGCGACCGGCGGGCCGTGCGCGCCGGTGCTCAGTCGAAGGCGGGCTTGACGAACTTCTCGATCCCGACCTTGTTGATCGAGCCGACGTTGCGGTTGATCAGCTTGCCGCCCTTGAAGAGCAGGAGGGTGGGGATGGTCTGTACGCCGAACTGGTTCGGGGTCTCGGCGTTCTCGTCGATGTCGAGCTTGTAGACCTTCAGCGCGCCTTCGTGCTGGTTGGCGACCTGGTCGAGCAGCGGGGCGATCGCCTTGCAGGGCCCGCACCAGGCGGCCGTGAAGTCGAGCACCACGGGGACCTCGCTCTGGAGGACCTTCGATTCAAATTCCTTGTCGGTGATGTAGGGGGCGCCGGCCATGTTCTCTCCAGGGGCGCACCAAGCTAACCACGCGCGCGGCGGATGGGGGGTGCGGTGGTGTACCATCTGGTGCCCTCTCGCCCGGAGACCGGTTGGCTCGCATCCTCGTCGTCGACGACGACCCGCTCACTCGTGCCATGGTCGGCGACCTGCTCCGTGGCCTCGGCCACGACGCGCTGGTGGTCGGCGGCGCCGAGCAGGCGTTGGCCGCGCTGGAACGGGACCCCTACTCGGTGATGATCACCGATGTGCTCATGCCGGGGATGGACGGGCTCGCGCTGGCCGAGCGGGTCTCCCGCCTCGCGGTGCCACCGGCGATCGTGCTCATGAGCGGAGGCTATTCGGGAGACGCGGCGGCGGAGGCCCGCGCGCGCGGGGTGCTGGTTCGCGGCTACCTTCCGAAGCCGATCGACGGAAAGCGGCTCGCTCAGCTGCTCTCGGCCGGCACCCCAAGCCGGGTGACCGTGGTGGAGGACGGCCCGGAGTGGTCGGGCGCCGGCTACCTGGAGCGGGCGAGCGGACCCACCGAGCAGGTTCCGCCGATCCGGCTGTTGTTCCTCGCCCATCGGGTGGACGCCACCGGCATGCTGGTGGTGGAGCGGGCCGGCGAGCTCGTCCGCGTCGTCCTCAAGGCGGGCCGGGTGGTGCAGGTCGAGGGGTTCGCCGGGTTGCTCCGCTCCCTTGACCCTCGATTGCCCGACGCGCCCTCGCTGCCCGCGGCGATGGCCACGGCGGTGGCGGCTGGCCACGGGGTGGACGCGGTGATGGACGCCGCCTGCGTCGGCCTCGGCGAGTGGCTCGCCCGCACAGCCCGCCTGCGCGGCGGAGCGGTCCGGTTCGATGTGCACGCCATCCCGCCGCCGGGCGCGTTTCCGCTCCCTCAGCCCTTGCCTCGCATCGTCGCCAATGGGCTGCGTTCGGGGCGGGCGATCGGCCAGGTGGACCGGGACTGGAGCGCGCAGGGCTCCGCTCGTGCCACGGCGCGGCTCCCCGACGACGCGCCGGAGAGCCGTTGGGGGTTGGATCCGACCGCGCTGCGCGTGCTTCGGCTCTCCCAGTCCACGGTGGACGTCAATCACCTCGTGCGGGAGGCCACGGGCGCTGACCCACAGCGGCGACCCGAGATTCTCCGCGCCTTGGACCTCCTGTACTTCCTGGGAATGTTGGTGATCGACGGCGGTCCGCTGGAGGCCGAGCCCGCGTCGACCCGCGCGTCGATCCCGCCGGTGGGGCGCACCGAGGAGGACCCTCGCGTGGCGCGGATGCGGACCGCGCTGGCGGCGATGGAGGGCGCCCACCCACTCGACGTGCTGGAGCTCTCCGATCGCAAGGTGCTCTCCGAGGCGGAGGTGCAGCAGGCGTACCGGGACATCAGCCGGCGTTACCACCCCGACACGTACTTCTCGGCCCCGCCCTTGGTGAAGGCCATGGCGGAGGCGTGCTTCTCCAAGATCAACGGGGCCTATGAGTCGCTGCGTGCGCCGGGAGGGCTCGCCGAAGCGCAGCGGCTGCTCAGCGCGCGGGCGTCGGGGCGCGGTTTTGTGACCGAGCGGGACCACCAGTCGGCGCGCGTGGCCTACCGGCGCGCCGAGGTGCTGTTCCGCAATCGCGACTGGAAGGGCGCGGATGCCCTGTTCCAGGAGGCCGTAAAGCTGGACGCGACCACCTGGCCCCACGCTTTTCACGCGATCCGCGCCGGCGCCCTCTCCCGGCGGCTCACGGCCGAGCAGGCCGTGACCCAGCTCGACGCCCTGCAGTGTCCCGACATGCCTCGGCGTGCGGAGGTCCAGGTGGCGATCGGGAACATCCTCAAGCTGGAGGGGCGCGCGGCGGAGGCCGTGCGAAGGTATTCAGCGGCGATCGAGGCTGATCCTGAGAATCGTGACGCGCAGCGTGAGCTGAGGCTGCACCAGTCCCGGGCCGAAGGTGCGCGTCCAGACGGGGCGTCCGCGCCCGCGGCGTCGACGGGGGGCCTCAGCGGCCTGTTTCGGAGATCCACGGACAAGAGTTAAGGGCCTTCAGCTCCGGCGCGCGCGAGCTGATGTCGAACCAGAGGCCGCCATCGATCGTTTCTACGTGATCGTCCGCCCCGTCCGGGTCCGCTGGGCCCCGCGTTGGAGGTGCTCGTGCGCCCGGTGAACGGGCGGATCGCGTTGTCGGCGGACGCAGGGGCGGCGGTGCTTGTGGCGGAGCTCACGGCCCGGGGGCACGAGGTCCGGGCCCTCGGCACGCCGGACGGGTTCTTGTCCTTGGTGAACGAGTGGGCGCCGCAGGTGGTGGTGCTGGTACACCCAGCCCCCGGCTTCACCGGCCGCGTGCGCCGGGCCGCGCCGGAGGCGACCATCGTGCTCGTCACCGACGCGGCGGTGGACGCGGACGCCGCCGAGGCGCTGGGCCTGCACGGAGTGCTGGGCGAAGCGAGCCCGATCGGGATGGTGGTGGTGGCGATCGAGTCGGCGCTGCGGCGGGCGTCCGAACACGCGGAGCTGTCCCACCACCAGGACCTGCTCCGGCGGATGCTCGGCCTCGCCACCGGCATCGCGCGCCTGGGCTCCCCGGAGGAGGTGGCCTCCCTGGCGCTCGACGGGTTCGTGGGCGCCCTGGCCGACTCGGCGCCCCCCGGCCTGGGGGGCGTGCAGGCGTCGGGGGTGTTCGCGGTGCAGTTCGGCACCGGGGCGCCGGTCCGGTACTTCGGCGCCGGGCATTATTCCGGGATCGAGGGGGAGCTCGACCTGTCCGAGGCGGTCGACCAGGGCCTGGTCGGCGTGTTCGGGCGGGCCGGGCGCACCGCTCGCGGCGAAGAACAGCGAAGGGTGTTTCTCGGCATTCACGGCGCGGGAGATGTGCGGGGAGCGGTGATGGCCGAGGGCGTGGAGGTGCCGGGCGCGCTCGACGACCTCGTCGCCATCTTCGGCGGGCTCCTCGGTCAAGCCCTCGGAAACGCGGTGCTCTACCAGCGCTCCACGTTCGACGGCCTCACCGGGCTCTACACCCGGACCATGGGGCTGCGGCGGCTGGGCGAGACGCTCGGGCTCGCCGGTCGTTACCCCAGCGCCACCACGGTCCTCGTGCTCGACGTAGACCACTTCAAACGAGTGAACGACACCCTCGGACACGCCGCGGGCGATCTGGTGCTGATCGCGCTGGCCGACCTCATCCGCGCCACCTGCCGCACGACGGACGTCCCGGCCCGGCTCGGGGGCGAGGAGTTTGTCATCATCCTTCCCCGTACGGATGAAGCGGCCGGGGCCCTGGTGGCCGAGCGGCTGCGGCGCGTGGTCGCGGCCTGGCGGGGCAGCTTCGAGGGCGCCGAATTGAGCATGACGATCTCGATCGGCGTCGCGGCGGCCGACCCCGGCGAGGTCGATGGTGCCGCGCTCGTGGGTCGCGCAGATGATGCGTTGTACGTGGCGAAGCGCGACGGGCGCAACCGGGTCGTCTGCGCCTCGTAGGCGGGTTAGTCGGGGCCCAACTGGAGCACCCATGTCCTTCACCACCGTCGGCGTCGTGGGCGCCGGAACGATGGGCCACGGCATCGCGCATGTGAGCGCCGTCGCCGGCCAGACGGTCGTTCTCTACGACGTCGACGATGCCCGCACCGGCGCCGGCCTCCGCAAGATCACCGCCAACCTCGCCAAGAGCGTGGAGAAGGCCAAGCTCACCGCCGAAGATCGCGACGCCGCCCTTGCGCGTATCGTCACGACCTCCAGCTTGCGCGACCTGGCCGGCTGCGACGTGGTGGTGGAGGCGATCCCCGAGAAGCTCTCGATGAAGCAGGAGCTGTTCACCGCGCTGGAGGCGATCGTCGCCCCGACGGCGGTCCTGGCCACCAACACCTCCTCGATCTCCGTGGCGAAGATCGCTTCGGTCCTCGCCGATCCCGGGCGGGTCCTCGGCACCCACTTCTTCAACCCCGTGCACATCATGGCGCTCTTGGAGATCGTGGTGCACGAGGGCACCCGGGACGAGGTGCTGGCGCGCACGCAGGCCTGGGGCGCCGCGATCGGCAAGGAGTGCATCACGGTACGGGATTTCCCGGGATTCGCGACGTCGCGCCTCGGGGTGTGCCTCGGCATGGAGGCCATCCGCATGGTGGAGCAGGGCGTGGCGAGCGCCGAGGACATCGACAAGGCGCTGGTGCTCGGGTACCGTCACCCGGTGGGCCCGCTGAAGCTCACCGACATGGTGGGCCTCGATGTCCGGCTCGCAATCGGCGAGTACCTCGCCCGCGAGCTTGGGAACTCCGCCTTCGAGCCGCCCGCCCTGATGCGCAAGATGGTCGCCGAGGGGCACCTCGGCCAGAAGTCGGGCCAGGGCTTCTACCGCTGGGGGTAGGGGCGACATACAGCCGCCATCCGGCCCGGACCCATCCCAGTCGCAACGACCGTCCTCGTCCCCTTCGAGGCGCCGCCTCGGCGTCAGCCGAGCTGGGCGTCTTCGGCGCGCGCGGTTGCGCCGGTGAGCGCCGAGATGCCGAGCTCCAACCTCCGGTAGAACCCGATGCGGTCCAGCAGCGGGTTCATCCAGCCGGTGGTGATGCAGTAGTGGCGCGCGTACGGCGCGCGGTGGTGGACGGCGTGATGGTCGGGGCGGAGCACCAGCCGGGTGGCGTGGAGCGCGCGTAGCCACGGCGGACGCTCGGGGAGGTGCGCCCACTTGTGGAGCTGGTTGGTGGCGAAGACGCCCAGGCACAGGGAGACGGCGAAGACGACCCCGGCGCGCGGCAAGGCCCCGGCTGCCGGATCGAAGGCGAGCGCTGCCAGGAGGATCGGCACCGTGGCGAGGCAGTTGCTCCCGTTGGTCTCCACGAAGTCGTGGCGGGTGATGGCCAGCGGGTCCACGTGGTGTTCGCGGAACGGCCGGACGAACATCGAGCCGAGCACCGGCGTCTGCGCGCTGAGCCAGGTGTCGAAGAACCAGTGGACGGTGCCGGAGGCGACATCGGCGCCGAGGTAGCCGGCGAACAGCGCGGCGGCGGTGACGCTGTCGGCGGCCTCGGCGCCCAGCGCCAGCACGCGGGCCCCGTTGAGCGCAGCGGCGGCGAAGAACCCGACGATGCCGAGGCTGTCGACCAGGCGGGCGCCGGGGGTGTAGTGGCTGAGGGACTCGCGGGAGGGCGTCGACATGGGCGCGGATTCTCCCATACGATACGGAGCATCTGTGCATCCGGATCGGCCGATCGCCCCGAGGAGCTCGTCGGCGACGATCACCACCGGCGCCGGAGAGACGCTGCGTGGACCCGACGAGGCGCGCGCGTACCCCACGCCCACGGCGCGCCTCGGCGGCGCCTACACCTGTTTCGACACCCTGGGCGTCGGCGGCTCCGCCGTCGTGCGCCGGGCACATCAGGCGGTGCTCGACCGGGAGGTGGCGGTCAAGACGCCGCTGCGGGGCGCGAGCTCCCCGGCCACGGTCGCCCGGGTGCTCCAGGAGGCGTGGGTCACCGGGGCGCTGGAACACCCGGGGGTGGTCCCGGTGCACGACGTGGTGGTGGACGACGACGGTTGCCCGCACATCGTGATGCGGCGCATCGCCGGGTGGACGTGGACCGAGCTGCTCAATGACCCGGCGCGGATCGAGCGGGAATTCGGCGCGAGGGACCTGCTCGGCTGGCACTTGCGGGTCCTGATGGCCGTCGCGGCGACCGTTCACCACGCCCACGGCCTCGGTGTGCTCCACCGCGACCTGAAGCCCGACAACGTGATGATCGGCCCAGGCGGCGAGCCCTACGTGCTCGACTGGGGCATCGCCGTGGCGCTCGACGAGCGCGCCGCCCACCGGCTCCCTCGCGCCTCGGAGCAGAGCGCCCTCGCGGGCACCCCGCACTACATGGCGCCGGAGATGGCGCGGGGAGACGGGGCTTCGCTCGGCGTCCCCACCGACGTGTACCTCCTCGGCGGCCTGCTCTACGCGGTGCTCACCCACCGCGTCCCCCACCCGGGGGAGGAGCTGGAGACCGTGGTGCGCGCCGCCGCTGAGGTGACCCCCGCGCCGCCGGAGGGCCCGCCGCGGCTCGCGGCCCTCGCCACCGAGGCCCTGCGTGCCGACCCCGCCGAGCGCCCGCCCACGGCCGAGCACTTCCGCCGCACGATCCAGGGCTACCTCGAAGAGCGGGACGCCGACGCGCTCGTGGAGGCCGGGCACGGCGCCCTCGCAGACCTCCGCGCCGCCTGCGCGATCCCCGGTGAGCCCAACGCCCCGGACGCCGCGGTCTACGGCGCCTTCTCCGCCGCGCGCCTCGCGTTCGAGCAGGCGCTGGTGCGGCTGCCTGGCCACCCCGAGGCCACCGCCGCGCTCCGCGCCGCCCGGCTCCTCATCGTAGAGCGGGAGCTCGCGCGCGGCGCAGCTGACGCGGCCTCCCGGGCGTTGGCGGAGGTCTCCGACCCGCCCGAAGCGCTCGCCCGGGCGGTGCAACGCGCGGTGGCCGACGAAGCGCGGCGCTCGGCGGCGTCGAGCCGCCTGCTCGCGGACCACGACGCGGGTGCGGGCATCCGCACGCGCTCCTTCGTGAGCTTGATCGTCGGTGGGACGTTCACCCTGGCGCCGCTCTACGCCGCGGTTGCCCACCGCGACGCGAGCATGGCGGAGCTGCTCGGGGCGTTTTCGGGGCTGCTGTGTTTTGTGCTCGGCCTCGGCGTCTGGGCCCGGGACTCGCTCGGGCGGTCCTTGCTCAACCGCGCGGTCATCCGCACCACCGCCGCCGCGCCGCTCGTCGAGATCGTGCTCCTTCTCGGCGCCGATCGGCTCGGGCTGGGGCCGGAAACGGTGGTGATCTTCGTCAACCTCGTGGGAGGGGCGCTGTGCATCGCACTCGCCGCCACGGTGGAGCCGTGGATGCTCGTGCCCGGGGTGGCCTACCTCGGTGCGTTCCTCACGGCGGCGACGGTGCCAGCTTTGCGCTGGGAGATCCTCTCGGCGAGCAACGTCGTTCTGGCGTGCGTGGCGCTCGCCCGGTGGGGGCCGGAGGGGCTGCGCAGTTGGGTGGAGCTCCGCGCGGCTCGACGACGAGCGTAGCCGAGGCTCGGCGATGGAAGTGGAGCGCTGACGGTCGTTGCGCCTGACGCGGGTCGGGCCGGCGCCGACGGTGGTTGGCGCCCCTACCGACCGTCCCCTGGGCAGGAGGCCGGCCGGTGAGCGCCCCTCCGCTTACGGCGAGACGGTGAGCAGCTCGAACTGGAGCGCGCCCGCGGTGAGCGCCGAGAGCGCGAGGTTGACCCCCTCGAATTCGTCCGGATCGGCGTTGGTGAGGCCCGCGACGCCCACCGCGTACAGGCCCGGCCGCGAGAATGCCGCCGGGGGCACGGTCGCGCGGAGCGAGCCGGCGCTGTGGGTGAGCCGGTACAACGCCTGGATGTCGGTGGGCGTGGAGTCGTAGACGGTCACGCCGTCCTCCAGGCGTATGACCGTGACCAGCACGTTGTCGTAGCCCTGGCCGGTGAGGTCCACGGACAGGGGCTGGGCGGCGAAGAACAGCTCGGGGAGCTGCACCTCGGGCGCGTCGGGCGTGGTGAGCGAGAGGGTGTGGGCGCCGTCCCGCTGGATGTCGAGCGCGGCGTCGTCGCCGGGGACCCAGCCGAGGCCGTCGGTTCCGTCCGCGGCCCAGGTTCCGGCTCCCGCATCGCGGAGCGGCACCGCGCCGTCGGGGCCCACGAGGGCGACCGTGGCGTCTTCCACCGGCGCGCTGGCGAGGTCGGACAGGTTCTCGGCGTCGGCCATGAGCACGCGGGCGGTGCTGCCGCTGGCCCACGTGCTCTCCCCGAGGTCCACGCCCTCGGGCAGGGGCTCCACGCCCACGTACCAGGACTGCACCACGAGCGGGTTGGTCAGCTCCTCGAACGCGTCGCGGAGCGCAAAGAAGTCGGCACAGCCGCCGAGGAAGAACAAGAGCATGGGAGCCTCTTGCGCATCCGATCGGCACGGGGGCGGTCGGACATGAGGCCCGGCCTCACGCCGCGTCCCCCGCCGCGTCCAGGCCCCACGCGATCGTCGCGCGGACCCGCTCGTTCGTACGGCGGACGCGCTCCGCGAGATCGGCGAAGAGCACGCGGGCCACGTGGGAGAAGAGCTGGCGATCGCGGACGAGCATCTGGCGGAAGCGAGCGGCGTCGAGCTGCACCACCTCGCCGTCGGTCTCCATGATCGCGGTGGCGGTGGCGGTCTCGGCGTCGAGCAGGTCGATCTCGCCGAGGTGGGCGCCCGGGCCAAGGCGCGCGACCAGCGCGTCCGCTTCGCCGACGTTCTTGCAGATCACCGCCTGCCCCGACACCAGCACGTAGAGCCGAGAGGCGCTCTCGCCCTCGGTGAGCAGCACGTCGCCCGCGCGGACCAGGCGTTGTTCGCACCAGGGCGCGAGGCGGACGAGCAGCTCGTCGGGGAGCTGGCCGAACAGGCTGCTGCCCGAGAGGGCGGCCTGGAGCGACATCACGACTCCCCGGGATGGGCGGCGGCGGCCTCGATCGACCACCGCACCGCCTCGACCAGCCGGGCGTCGGCCATACGAACCTTGCCCGCGAGGGAACGGAGGAGCGACCAGGCGACCTCGGGGTCGCCGACCAGGGTGTCGACGCTCCGCCGGTCCACCCGCCACAGGACGACCCGCTCCTGCGCGGTCACCGTGGCCGCGGCCGGCCCCGGGTCAAGGACCGAGAGCTCGCCGAACGACGCACCCGGCCCGAGCTCGGCGAGCACCGACTCACAGTCGCCACGGACCGCCTGCGAGACCGCGAGGCGGCCATACAAGACCACGTAGAGCGCGTCCTGGCGCCCACCCTGGCGGACGACCACCTCCCCCGGCGCGAGCCGGACTTCGGTGGCAAAGGGCTCAAGAGCGTCGAGCAGGGAAGCGTCCATCGGCCCCCCGATCGGCTCGCCGGGCGCGGCGGCTTAGGGCCGCGCCGCCAAAGAACGCTACTTCGGCGCTTCTTCGGGGGGAATGGCGCGGACCTCGACGATGGCCACGCTCGCTTCGTTGGTCTGGTCGTTGCCGACCTCGACCTCCACGCCGTCCGTCCACCGCTCGGCGACCTTGGGGTCCTCGGCCACCATCTTCTCGAAGGCGCTGGTGAAGAGGATCCGGGGCGGGGTGGTCTTGTCGCCCTTCGCGGGGGCGAGGGTGCCGATCATGTCGCTGTGGTTGGGGGCGATGATGCCCTCGACCGTAATCTCCTTCTGGGTCACCACCGCGCCGGTGGAGTCCTTGAGGGTGGCCGCGATCTTGATGTCGGTCATCGGGAACTTGGAGTCGTTCTGGAGCATCGCCGACATGTCGGAGAGGCCAGTCTTCTGCTTGTCGACCGGCTGCGTCCAGCTCGCGTTGGCCACGTAGACGTACTTGTCGGGGTTGTAGAGCGGGTCGTAGTTGAGCTTGGTCTCGTCGTCGGGGGCGAAGAAGTAGGCGGCGACGACCTGATCGACGGGCGCCCACCCTTCTTTGTCCTGATAGCGGAGCTTGTACCAGGTGCCGCGCTTGGAGAGCAGGGTGGCCTTGTCGTCCTTCTTCATCGCCACGAGGTCGGGCGAGGAGGCGTTCGGCTCGGCCTTGAGCGTGGCCATCGGGGAGGTGATGAGCACCTCCTGGTACGAGAGGCCGCGCTGACCGCTCTCGTCGAGGAGGGTGAGGGGATCGCCCTGCTTGGGGAGCGCCGCCTTCAGCGAGAGCGCGTAGCCCCAGATGCCGGCCGCCGCGAGCGCGAGCGCGGCGGCGAGCACGCCCTTGACCACGGGCGAGAGGCCGGTGGGGGCGGCGTTGAGGTCCATCTCGCCGAGGCCGTCGGGCCGGAGCGAAGCTTTCAGCTCGGGGATCTCGATGGCGTAGAGCCACTCGGAGGCGCCGGGGGGCTGAAGGATGTCTCCCCCGCCGATGTCGCCCTTCTTCGCGAGCTGCTTGAGCTCATCCATGTTCCCGGCGGAGAACGACTGGCCGCGCACGTTGACCATCCAGCGAGACATAGCACCCTCGAATCCAGGGGGTGTCTACCGCTTGCGTCAGCCTCGGGTCAAGCTGGTTGACCGACGATTGACCCGCGGCATAGCTTCCGTGGCCGGTCCACACGTGCCCTTCCACCCCCGCCGAATCCTCCTGACCTACGACCCCGCCGGCGGCCGCTGTGCCGCTGTGGTGGCGCGCATGCGGCAGATGCTCGAAGATCGGGCGTTTGAGGTCACCGTGGCCCCGCTTGCCGAGGCCCCCGCAGACCTGGAGCCCTTCACGGGGATCATCCTTGGAACGCCGGTTTCGCTCCGAGGCAACGGCCCCAGCGCCGCGGTGCTGGAGTGGATCGGGCAGGCCTCGGGGCTCGACGAGAAGAAGGTCGCGCTGTTCTCCGCGTTCTGGGCGCTTCCGGGCGAGGCGCTGCCGAAGCTCCGCGCGCGGCTGGCCGAGCTGGGGGTCGAGGTGGTGGTCGACCATGCGTACTGGTTGGCGCGCCCCGCCGAAGGGGAGCACCTGCTCCCCGCGGAGTGCATGATCCGGATCCGCTGAGGGCAAGGCGGCCTTCAGTCGATTCTGCGATTGCCGATGTCAGGTTTTGGAGTAAACTGACGAGATGCGCATCTTTCGCTCCCGTCGGGGAACCACGGCCATCGAGTACGCGCTCATCGCCACCCTCATCGGGGTCACGCTGGTCGCGGTGTTCAGCCAGCTCGGCGGGATGGTCGAGGTGCTCTACCGGCTCACGGACGCGGTGAGCGTCGCGATCTAGCCACGTTCACCCTAGCTCAAGCACCGTGAGCACCGCCCGCGCCGTCGCCGGGTCCGACGTGGCGAAGCGCCCCCGGCGCAGGAGTCCCCGATCCAGCTCCAGCGGCGCCTCCGCCAGCGCTGCCGCGAACCAGGCCGCCGCGCCCTCGGCGAGGGAGCGCACCGGGAGGAACCGCCACCGCGCGTTCGCCATGGGGTGGATCCGTGGTTCCAACGCCAGGGAGAGCCGGCCCATGGTGAGCCGGGCGTTCACTTCCACCAGGGGGTCCAGGCGCAGGCCGTCGGCGTCTCGGTAGAGGAAGGCATCCACCCCGACGGGGCCGGTGACGCCGAGCGCGGTGAGGCGAGGGCCGAGGTGGCGGGCGAGGGCGTCGCCGAGGCGGCGGAGGCGGCGGGGTTCGCGGCCTTCGCCGGTGAGGAGGCGCTGCACCTCCGCGGGCTCCCGCGCGAGCCAGCGGCCGGGGCGCGTGCCGATGAACTGGCCGGCCGGCGTGGTGTCGAAGCGGACGGCGCCGACGAAGCGGCTCGCTTCGCCGATGTCGAGGTGGAACGAGAGGTCGGCTACGCGGTCCCGCCAGGGTTCGGCGCGGAGCCGGCCCGCCTCTGCGAGGACGCGGGCGGCCCAGGCGCGGCCGTTGTCGTCGAGGGGGCCGCGCCGACGGGCGCGACCGGCCGTGGAGAAGGGCGCCTTGAGGATCCAGCCTCGCGCGGCGAGGGCCTCGGCGTCGGCGAGCGTCGTGCACACCTCGCCCTCGGGCGCCGCGAGCCAGGGCTCGCCCAGGGCTTCCAGGAATTCACGGCGCCAGGTCAGCGCCTCCGCCTTGTCCGAGGCCGCCCGGAGGCTCGGCGGCCAGGCCGGGCCGCCGAGGGGCGCGAGGGCCGCGGCGACGTCGGGGCTGGCGCCCCACGGGCGGAGCGCCCCGAGCTTCCGGCCGCGGAGCTCACCGATCGTCTCCACGAACTCGGGGAGAGGGAAGCCGGCGGCGGTCATCGCGCGCTGCCACTCGGGGGAGGGGCGCCGGGGGGTCACCACCACGTCCTCCCGCGCGGCGGTGAAGCTCAAGAGCGGCGCGAGGTCCTCCGCGAGCTGCCGCGCGGCGGTGTCCGGCTGGAACCCCGGTCGTCCGCGGGCGACCTCGTCTTCGCAGCTCGGGTTGAAGGTCCAGACCGCCGGTGGACGCCCGCGGGAGCGGCTGTAGAGCTCGATCCGGTCGATCCACTCGGGGGTGAAGCCCGCGGCGAGGCGGCCGGCGCGGTCCACCTCGGGGCCGCGCGCCCGCGCCGGAGACAGCGGCATGGCCAGGCCGGTCTCGAACGCCTCCCACTCGCCGATCGACGGGTCCTTCCACTGGCGGAACAGCTGGAGGCCACTCCGGACGTGGCCGATCTCATCCCGGTACACCACGTCGAGCGCCGCGACCGTGTCGTGGTCGCCGAGGGCGGCGAACCGCTCGCGCCAGGTGCGCGTGAAGTCGAGGTTGGCCTGCTCGAAGGTGAGCGCCATGCGGAGAACGTAGTCGTAGGGGCTGGCGATGCTCTCGGTACAGCGCCAGAAGGCGTCGTTGACCGGGACCTCCCCGGGCTCCACCCCGAGCGCCGCCATGCGCTCGAGGTACAGGCGGAGGTGGGTCTGCTCCTCGGCCATGGTCCGGGCGAGGCCGAGGCGGAACGAACGGGGGGCGTCGGGGAACCGGAGCAGGGTGGACGCCATGATCTCGAGCGCGAGGAGCTCGTGGTTGGCGAAGCGGTGGAGGAGGCGGCCGCGCTCGCGGGCGTCGTCGAGGTCGGTGGGCAGCTCGTCCTTGAGGCGGTGGGCGGAGAAGGCGAGCGCCGGCGGACGGGTCGGCCGCTCCACGGGGCGCGGACCGCCCGGATCGACGTCGGTCAGCTCACCGGCCGGGAGGAGCTTGAGGGCGAGGCTCGTGCCGTGAAGCACGCGCTCGGCGAACTCTCGTAGCTCCATCGCCGCGGGCTAACCCACGGCGCGCTCCCCCCGAGGCGAGGCGTCGGGAGAGCGGTGTCGCTCCGAGGCGGGCCGTCACACAACTCTCGGAATGCCGTCACCGAACCGTCACACGGCAGGAGCTACGGATCGGCCCCCGATGGACGCCCCCGCGCCGCTCGCCCACACCCCGCTCGCCACGCGCCACCGCGATCAGCGGTTGGCGGAGCTCGCGCTTGCGACGGCGACGGCGATGGCGGCGCTCCCTGCGCTGGCGATCGTGGGCTTCATCATCTGGAAGGGCGCCCCCGCGCTCTCCTGGGCGTTCTTCACCGAGATGCCGGTCTCGGGGATGACCAAGGGCGGCATCGCTCCGGCCATCGTGGGCACGCTGTGGATGGTGGGCGTGTCCCTGCTCTTCTCCGTGCCCGTGGGGATCCTCGCGGGGATCTACCTCTCGGAGTACGCGGGCAACAGCCGGTTCGCCCGAGTGGTGGACCTCGCGATCGTCAACCTGGCCGGGGTGCCGTCCATCGTGCACGCGCTCTTCGGCCTCGGGGCGTTCGTGCTCTTCCTCGACTTCGGCACGTCCATCCTCTCCGCGGGGCTCACGCTGGGCGTGATGACGCTGCCCGTGATCATCACGTCCACGAAAGCGGCGCTGCAATCCGTGCCGCACCCGTTCCGCGTCGCGTGCTGGAACCTCGGGATCACCCGGTGGCAGACCATCTGGCATGTGGTGCTGCCCAACGCGCTGCCGGGCATCCTCACCGGGGTGATCCTGCAGGTGAGCCGTGCGGCCGGGGAAACCGCGCCGGTGCTCTTCACGGGCGCCGCGTTCTACCTGCCGATGTTCCCAACGACGGTCTGGGACCAGACGATGACGTTGTCCATGCACGTCTTCGCGCTGGTCACCCAGGTGCCGAACGTGCCCGAGAACATGAAGTACGGCACCGCGCTCGTGCTCCTCGGGGTGGTGCTCTGCTTCAACAGCTTCGCCATCGCGCTGCGCTTCTACCTGCGCCGGCGCCGGAAGTGGTGATGGACGCCCACCTCTCCATCGAGAAGCTGACGATCCGCTACGGCGAACGCGCCGTGGTGCGGGACCTCACGCTCGCCGCCCCCCGCAATCAGATCCTCGGCATCGTCGGCCCGGCGGGATCGGGGAAGAGCTCGCTGCTCACCTGCCTCAACCGCACGCTCGAGCTCCAGGCCGGCGCGTCGGCCACGGGCACCGTGAAGCTCAGTGGGGAGAACGTGGAGGCGATCGACACCGCGGAGCTTCGCCGGCGGGTGGCGATGGTGCTGCCGCTGCCGGTCGGGCTGCCGATGTCGGTGTACGACAACGTGGCGCTGGCGCCACGCCTGGCAGGCGTGCGGCGCATCGAGCTTGACGAGATCGTGGAGCGTTGCCTCACCCAGGCGGCGTTGTGGGATGAGGTGAAGGACCGGCTCGACATGCTCGGGACGCGCCTGAGCGGTGGGCAACAGCAGCGGCTCACCCTGGCTCGGGCGCTCTCTACCGATCCCGAGGTGCTCTGCCTCGACGAGTTCAGCATCGCGATCGACCCGGTCACCACCATGCGCATCGAGGCGGTGCTCTGCGAGCTCAAGGCCCGGATGACCATCGTGATGGTGACCAACCTCCTCGCCCAGGCGCGGCGGATCGCGGACGTCACCGCCTTCATGCTCAACGGCGAGCTCGTGGAGGCCGGCCCCACGGGCCAGCTCTTCGTGTTCGCCCGGGACCGCCGCACCAGCGACTACCTCGCCGGGAAGTTCGGATGAGCCAGGATCTCGTCGCCGCGCCGTCCGGCGCCGCGCCTGCACGGGTGCGCGGCCTCTCCCTCTGGTACGGCACCTTCCGGGCGCTCGATCGGGTCACGCTCGACGTGGCCCCCGGCGAGATCTTGTCGATGATCGGCCCGTCCGGCTGCGGCAAGAGCACGCTGCTCCGCTGCTTCAACCGGATGAACGAGCAGTCCTACGTGCGCATGGAGGGCGACCTCGAGGTCGCCGGGTACGACGTGATGTCGCGGAGCACCGACTCGCTCGCGCTCCGCCGCGACGTGGGCATGGTGTTCCAGCGCCCCAACCCGCTGCCGATCTCGATCCGGGAGAACGTGCTGTTCGGGCTGCGGCTGCACGCCCCGAAGACGCCCCGGTCGGTCGCGGAGGGGATGATGGAGTCCGCGCTCCAGCAGGTCGCCTTGTGGGAGCTGGTGAAGGACAAGCTCGACCGCGACGCCGAGTCCCTCTCGCTCGAAGCCCGGCAGAAGTTGTGCATCGCGCGGCTCCTCCCGCTCAAGCCCAAGGTGCTGCTGTTCGACGAGCCGTGCTCGGCCCTCGATCCCGACGGCACCGCCGCGGTGGAGGAGCTCATGGACGAGATGCGCGGCACGTTCACGCAGGTCGTCGTCACCCACAACATGCAGCAGGCCCGGCGCGTCTCTGACCGGTGTGTGTTCATGCTCATGGGCGAGCTGGTAGAGGTGGCCCCGACCGCGGAGCTGTTCACCCACCCGAAGGACGAGCGCACCGCGAAGTACATCGAGGGCCGGTACGGATGACCGTCACCCAAACGTCACGCTTCCTTTCCCGACGCGCCACTCACTCGCCATACCTGGGCGGGGAACCCACGGAGCCCTCATGTCTCGCTTCCTGATCGTCACGCTCGTCCCCACCCTGCTCGTTGGCTGCAGCCGCCCGGAGAAGGCCGCCGAAGGCGACGCCACCGCCGCCAAGCCCACGGTCGTCCAGGCCAAGGGCAGCGACACCATGGTGAACCTCGTCCAGCGCCTCTCCGAGGAGTACACCAAGGTCAACTCGAAGGTCATGGTCGCCGTCACCGGCGGCGGCTCTGGCACCGGCATCAAGGCGCTCACCGACAAGACCACCGACATCGCCGACGCCAGCCGCGCCATGAAGGACGATGAGATCGCCCTGGCGAAGACCAACGGCGTGGACCCGGTGCAGACCATCGTGGCCTACGACGGCCTCTCGATCTACGTGAACAAGGACAACCCGATCGAGCACATCGACTTCGACGCGCTCAAGTGTATCTACTCGGCGGAAGGGACCTGCGCCCACTGGAAGGACGTGGGGATCACCCTCGATTGCGACGGCAAGGGCGACGACACGATCGTGAAGGTCGGCCGGCAGAACAACTCCGGCACGTACGACTACTTCAAGGAGCACGTGATCGGGAAGGAAGGCAAGTTCACCAACACGATGGACCAGTCCGGCACCCAGCAGGTGGTCGACGTGGTGAG
This sequence comes from uncultured Pseudomonadota bacterium, assembly GCA_903921785.1. Taxonomy (GTDB): domain Bacteria; phylum Myxococcota_A; class UBA796; order UBA796; family SXON01; genus SXON01. The sequence goes on along the minus strand of CAIXRH010000360.1, from coordinate 2,258 downwards.
CACCACCAAGTGCGCCATCGGGTACGGCGGCATGGGCTACAGCTCCGACACCTCCCGGCACGTCTGCCTGAGCAAGACCAAGGACGACGCGTGCGTGGAGCCGAGCGAGGCCAACGTGCTCAACGGCAGCTACCCCTTCAGCCGCCCGCTGTACATGTACACCAATGGCGCGCCGACCGGCGCCGCCAAGGACTTCATCGACTGGGCGAAGAGCCCCGCCGCCAAGACCTTCGTGGTGGAGTCCGGCTTCGTGCCCACGCCTGAGGCCAACGGCGGGGCCGCTCCGGCGGTGGACGCGCCGACCGGCGCCACCGCGGCTCCGGCCGAGGCCGCTCCCGCCGCGCCCGCGCCGGCTCCGGCAGGCTGAGCGATGGCGGACACGATCGCCCGACGCCGCCCGCCCGCCCACGTGAAGTACGTGGAGTGGGCGATTGAGGGGCTGGTGCGCCTCTGCGGCGTCTCGGCGATCGTGTTCATCCTGGCGATCTTCGTGTTCATCGGCAAGGAAGGCCTCGTCTTCCTCGCCGAGCACGTGGGGGGGATGCTCACCTCCACGGACTGGGGGCCCACCAACGAGCCGGCGATGTACGGGATCCTCGCCCTCGTCGCCGGCACGCTCTGGTGCGTGGGGCTCTCGCTGATCTTGTCGGTGCCGATGGGGCTCGCCGCGGCGGTGTACCTGGCGGAGTTCGCTCCGGAAGGCCGCCGCGAGTTCCTGAAGATCGTGGTGGAGCTCCTCGCCGCCATCCCCAGCGTGGTGTGGGGGTTCATCGGGGTGATGATCCTCAACCCGCTCTTGCAGTGGATGGGCGCGCCGGTGGGGCTCAACGGGCTCAACGGCGCGATCGTGCTCGCGCTGATGACGCTGCCGCTGCTCGTCTCCCTCGGGGAAGATTCCCTGCGGGCCGTGCCGGAGAGCTACCGGCAGGCCGCGATCGCGATGGGCGCGACAAAATGGGAGATGGTGTGGCGGGTGCTCCTGCCCGCGGCCCGTCGGGGGCTGCTGGTGGCGGTGCTCCTCGGGGTGGGGCGCTGCGTGGGCGAGACCATGGCGGTGCTCATGGTGACCGGGCACTCCGTACGAATTCCCGATGGCTTGTACTCTCCGGTGCGTACGCTCACGGCCACGATCGCGGCCGAGCTCGGCGAAGCGGTGCGCGGCGGGGAGCACTACCAGGCGCTCTTCGCGCTGGGGATCCTCCTGTTTTTCGTAACCTTCCTGGTGAACCTCGCCGCCGACACCGTCGTGCGGGAGCGGAAACTGCAATAGGATTGTCACATGCAGACCCCGCACCTCGACGCCCAGTATGAGCAGGAGCTCCAGTCCATCCGCACTCGCCTCGCGCGGACCGGAGCCCGTTGCGAGCTCATGGTGCGGGATGCGGTGAAGGCGCTGCTGGAGCGGGACCCCGGGCTCGCCCGGCAGGTCGTCGCCACGGATCGTGAGCTCAACCGGCTGGAGGTCGAGCTCGACCAGGAGTGCATCATCCTCCTCGCGCGGCGTTCGCCCGTGGGGGAGGACCTGCGTCTGGTCACCACGGCGCTGAAGGCCGACGTGGACATGGAGCGCATCGGCGATCTCGCCGGGCACATCGCCGAGCGGGCGATCGAGCTGGCGAGCACGACCGGGATCGAGCCGCTGCCCGAGGTGGTGGAGCTGGCGCATGGGGCGCTCTCGAACGTGTCGCGGGCGATGCGGGCGTTGGGGAGCAAGGACGCGTCGGAGGCGCTGGAGGTGCTCGCCGCCGATCGTGAGCTTGATCGGCTCCACGGCAACCACCTCCGCCGGCTCATCCAGATCGCCAAGGATCACCCGGACCAGCTTGAGCGGGTGCTCGCGTGGTCCAGCGTCTCCCGGCACTTCGAGCGCATCGCCGACCACGCCTGCAACATCGCCGAGATGGTGGTTTTCCTGGCCGAGGGGCGGATCCTGCGCCACGGCGGGCCCAAGTAGGGGCGGCTGCGGCGGCGGGGCGGCGGGGGGCCACGGCGGCCTGTCCGTCACGACCGCACGATTTCGCAGAACACGGATCGTTCCCTATTGGGTTCGGGGGCCGACCTTCCGATCACCTGGGGCGACCGCGAGCCCACCATGAATCAACCCTGCTCCAGCCCCGGCTCCGCACGCGCGCTCCGCCAGCGTTCGATCGGCCGCCTCTACGTCGACCTTGGCCTCATCACCCGCCCCGAGCTCAACGAAGCGCTCGTGGAATGTGCACGTTCTCGCTCAGCGCTCCCCGAAGTCCTCCGCCGGCTCG
>CAIXRH010000359.1 GCA_903921785.1 uncultured Pseudomonadota bacterium | reverse complement strand
CCCGACGCGATCCTCCCGACCGTGGGCGGGCAGACCGGCCTGAACCTCGCGATGGAGCTCAACGCGCGCGGCCTCCTCACGAAGTACGGCGTGGAGCTCATCGGCGCGAAGCCGGAGGCGATCGCCCTCGCGGAGGACCGCGAGCTGTTCAAGAAGGCGATGGAGGAGATCGGGGCGGAGTGTGCGCGGGCCGACGTGGCGACGACGGTCGCCGAGGCCGAGGCCATCGTGCGGCACACCGGGCTCCCGGCGGTGATCCGCCCGAGCTTCACCCTCGGCGGGGCCGGCGGCGGCATCGCCTACAACCTCGACGAGCTCCGGGAGATCGTGGCCCAGGGGCTCGACCTCTCGCCCACCCGGCAGGTGCTGGTGGAGGAGAGCCTCCTCGGCTGGAAGGAGTTCGAGCTCGAGGTGATCCGCGACCTCGCGGACAACGTCGTGATCATCTGCTCCATCGAGAACGTGGACCCGATGGGCGTCCATACCGGCGACAGCATCACCGTCGCCCCGGCGCAGACGCTCACCGACGTGGAGTACCAGCGCCTCCGCGACCTCTCGATCGCCATCATCCGCAAGATCGGCGTGGAGACGGGCGGCAGCAACGTGCAGTTCGCGGTGAGCCCGTTCAACGGGGACATCCGGGTCATCGAGATGAACCCGCGCGTGTCGCGGAGCTCGGCGCTCGCCAGCAAGGCCACCGGCTTCCCGATCGCGAAGATCGCGGCGCAGCTCGCGGTCGGCCTCACGCTCGACGAGCTGAAGAACGACATCACGCGGGTGACCCCCGCGAGCTTCGAGCCGGCGATCGACTACACGATCGTGAAGATCCCCCGCTGGAACTTCGAGAAGTTCACTGGCGCCAGCCGGCAGCTCGGCACGAGCATGAAGAGCGTGGGCGAGGTGATGGGCATCGGTCGCACGATCGACGAGGCGCTCGGCAAGGCGATCGCCTCGCTCGAAGGCGGCTTCGCCGACGCCGCGAAGTGGTCGGACGTGGAGCTTCGCGAGAAGGCGGCGGCGGCCACGCCGGACCGCCTCCCCGCCATCCTCGAGTCGCTCCGCCGCGGCGCCGACGTGGAGGAGCTCCACGCCGCCACCCGCATCGATCCCTGGTTCCTCGACCGCTTCGCCGCCATGGTCGAGGCCGAGAAGTCCCTCGCCGCCAGCCTCCGCGGCAGCGCCGCCCTCTCGGCGGACACCCTGCGCGCCGCCAAGCGCGCCGGCCTCCCCGACGGCCGCGTCGCCGCGATCGCCGGGCTCACCGAGAAGGCCCTCACCGAGCGCCGCGAGCAGATGGGCGTGGAGCCCGTCTACAAGCGGGTGGACACCTGCGCGGCCGAGTTCGAGAGCCACACGCCCTACCTCTACAGCGCCTACGAAGACGAAGACGAAGCCGGGACCAGCCCCTCGGACCGGGTGATCATCCTCGGCAACGGCCCCAACCGCATCGGCCAGGGCCTGGAGTTCGACTACGCCTGCTGCCACGCCGCCTTCGCCGTGCGCGAAGAGGGGCTCACGTCGGTGATGGTCAACTGCAACCCCGAGACCGTCTCCACCGACTACGACACCAGCGACAAGCTCTACTTCGAGCCGGTCACCGCCGAGCACGTGCGCGGCGTGGTGCGCCGGGAGAAGCCCCGCGGCACCATCCTGCAGTTCGGCGGGCAGACGCCGCTGAAGCTCAGCCACCGCGTGGGCGAGGTGCTCGGCACCAGCCCCGAGGCCATCGACATCTGCGAGGATCGCCGCCGGTTCAACGCGCTCATGAACGAGCTCGGCATCCGCCAGCCCGACGGCGAGATGGTGAACACGAAGGAGGAGTCCTTCGCCGCCGCCGCCCGCCTCGGCTACCCGCTGCTCGTCCGCCCGTCGTATGTGCTCGGCGGCCGGGCGATGAAGATCTGCTTCGACGACTCCGACTTCAAGGCCGCGGTGGACGAGGCGATCCTGGTGAGCGACAACCACCCGCTCCTCATCGACCGGTTCCTCGAAGGCGCCGTGGAGTACGACGTGGACGCGCTCTGCGACCTGGAGCAGGTGCACATCTGCGGGGTGATGGAGCACATCGAGGAGGCCGGCATCCACTCCGGCGACTCGACGACGGTCTTCCCGGCCATCCAGCTCAGCGCCGAGAACCGCGCGGAGATCGAGGACATCGTCCGCCGGATCGCGCTCCGCGTGGGCGTGCTCGGCCTGGTGAACGTGCAGTTCGCGGTGCAGCGCGGCGTGGTCTACGTGATCGAGGTGAACCCGCGCGCGAGCCGCACGGTGCCGTACCTCGCGAAGGCCACCGGGCACCCGATCGCCGCGATCGCCACCAAGCTGGCGCTCGGCCGGAAGCTCAAGGACTTCCTGCCGATGCCGGCCTGGGGCGCGGGCCACAGCTTCGTGAAGTCGCCGGTCTTCCCCTGGCGCCGCTTCCCCGGCGTGGACACCGTGCTCGGCCCCGAGATGCGCTCCACCGGCGAGGTGATGGGCGTGGGCACGAGCTTCGGTGAGGCCTACGCCAAGGCGCTCATCGCGGCCGGCCTCTCGCTGCCCTCCAAGGGCGGCGTGTTCATGTCCTTCCGCGACGCCGACAAACACGAAGCGCCGCCGATCGCCCGGGCGCTCGCCGACCTCGGCTTCAAGCTCTACGCCACCCGCGGCACCCACGCGGTGCTCGCCGCGGCCGGTGTGCCCTGCGAGCGGGTGTGGAAGGTGCGCGAGGGCCGCCCGGACGTGGTGGACCGCATCAAGAACGGCGACATCCAGCTCCTCATCAACACCCCGCTCGGCAAGAAGGCCCAGTACGACGAAGCGGCCATGCGGCTGGCGGGCTTGCGGTATGCGGTGCCGACGGTGACGAACCTCCAGGCCGCCAAGGCGCTGCCGGCGGCGCTCGCGGCGCTCAAGGCGGGCGCGATGGGCGTGGTGAAGTTGCAGGATCTGGCGACGAAGTAGGTACGAAGGGGGTGGAGGTCGGGCACCGGCGTGCCAGGCTGGACGCGTCGGTGGTCGAGGAGCCGCGGGGGCGAGACTGGCGTTGCCGTAGCTCCGCGCGAGGCGGACCGGAGCGCCGGGGCGGCACGT
>CAIXRH010000358.1 GCA_903921785.1 uncultured Pseudomonadota bacterium | reverse complement strand
GGTTGCCCCGACCACCGCGACTTGTGAGCGACGACGGGCGTCGCTGGCCGCTGCAAGGCCCGAATCGCCGCCGCGGCGGTGCACAAGTCGCGGAGGTTGGTGAACCTCGGCGAGTTGTGAGCGGCTGGAGGCCGCGAACGGCGCCCCGGCGGCCGCGATCCGCTCACAAGTGGCGGGCGGTTGCCCCGACCACGGCGACTTGTGAGCGACGACGGGCGTCGGTGGCCGCTGCAAGGCCCGAATCGCCGCCGCGGCGGTGCACAAGTCGCGGAGGTTGGTGAACCTCGGCGAGTTGTGCGCGTGAGGGGGGCGCTCCTCTGCGGCTTGGCGGCTCTGCGTGCCCTTCGAGGATGTGACCGCGGGCAAGCCGGATCGCCGAGCGCAGCCGGACAAGGGCACCACGGAGGTCGCGGAGGACACGGAGGGACACCAGGAGGGAGGTTTTCCCCTGTCTTCTCTCCGCGCCCTCTGTGTCCTCCGCGGTGGATTCGCCGTCGTCCGTCGCCGCGGCCGTCGCCGGGTGCCCGCAGCGACGGGTGGGCGTCGGCTGGCGTCGGCGCCCTCCGGGAGGCGGTCGGCGCCCCAGCGGCCACCCGCCGACGCCTGTCGTGGCTCGCGAGGCCCGGAGTGGGCCAGGCGTAGAAGGGCCGGGAGGGGGAACCCAAAACACCCGTATGAGCTGCGCTATCGCCCGCCGCCCCCGCCCACGCCCCCGCTCAGAGGATCGTCTTCCCGAGCGCGCTGAGGATGAGCCACACCGCGAGCTTCCCGGTGCGGTTTTCGGAGTCGATGACCGGGTTGAGCTCCATCATCTCCACCCCGAGCACCTTCCCCGTCGCCGCCACCTTCTCGCAGATGAGGTGCGATTCGCGCAGATCGAGCCCGCCCTGCACCGCGGTGCCGACGCCCGGGGCGTGCTGGGGATCGACGCCGTCGAGGTCGAAGGAGAGGTGGATGCCGACGGTGCCGTCGAGACAGCGGTCGACCGCCTCGCGGACACACACCGCGGTGCCGCGCTCATCGAGCTCGCTCATGGCGTAGACCCGAAGGCCATTCTCCTTGACGAAGCGGCGCTCTCCCTCGTCCACGTCGCGGGCGCCGATGACGCAGACGTGCCGTGGATCGAGCGCCGGCGTGTCCCCCGCGAGGGCGACCAGCTCCTTGGGGCCGTGGCCGAGGAGCACCGCGAGCGGCATGCCGTGGATGTTGCCGGTCGGGGAGGTCTCGGGGGTGTTGATGTCGGTGTGGGCGTCCACCCACAGCACGCCGATGCGCTTGCCGCGCTTCTTCCAGTACCGGGAAATCCCGGTGATCGTCCCGATGGCGACCGAGTGGTCGCCACCGAGGACCACGGGCAGCCGCCCCTGCTCCAGCGCCGCCTCCACCCGGTCGGCGAGGCGGCCGCAGACCTGGGTGATCTCGGTGAGGAACCGGGCCTTCTCGTCCCCCGGCTCGAGCATCTCCTGGGAGCGGACGCCGAGCGCAAAGTTGTCGGCGACCGAGATGCCCAGCGACTCCACCCCCGCCTTGAGCCCGGCGAGGTGGATGGCCGACGGGCCCATGTCGACGCCGCGGCGGCCAGCCCCGAGGTCCATGTGGACGTTGCCGATGACGATGGAGCGCATCCGCCCTCTTACTCCGCCCGCCTACTCGACGTGCATGTCCGCCGCGACGAGCTCGCCCATCGCCGATTCGTCCGCCCACTCCACGCCGGGCACGAGGTGGCTCGCGTCGAACGGGCGGGTCTCCACGATGCCGGCCCGCGGGAAGGTGACGTGGCGCATCAGCTCGATCCCGACAGGCAGGCCCATTCCGGAGCGCCCCTGCGGCACGCTGGGGAGCCGCATGCTGGCCCCGATCGTGCTGCGGTTCACGTTGATCGCGCCGGTGCGCAGCCCATCGCGTAGCTCGGCGATGACGGGGCTGTCGGGCCGGCAGAAGACGCTGGTGGCCGGACGGTAGACGGCCCGGTTGTGCAGCTCGATCGCCTCTTCCACGCTCTCCACCCGGTAGGCGAGCAGCAGCGGGCCGGGCGGCTCCTCGTTGAGGAAGGGCAGACCGCCCCGCCAGCGCACCTCATACACCCCGGGAGACACGTAGTGCCCGCGGTGACCCGAGAGCTCCAACGCATCGCCCTCGCAGAGCGCGACGTGGCCCTTGGCGACGAGCGCCCGGCAGTATTTCCGGAAGCGGGTACGCAGGGCGTCGCTCACCAGCGGGCCCATGAACACCTCGTCCTCCGTGCCGTACCCGACATGCAGGCGCGGGGCGCGGCGCACCAACTCGGGCATGATCGTGTCCCACGCCTTGGCGTGGACGATCACCCGGGCAGTGCTGGTGGCGCGCTGGCCGGCCGTCAGAAACGCGCCGACGAGGAGCTCGTAGACCGTGCGATCCCGCGGGGCGTCTTCGTGGACGTAGGCCATCGCCTTGCCGCCCGTGGCGAAGAGCGCCGGCAGCTCGGGGCGCTCGGCGAGGGACCGGCGGACCTCCCGGGCGGTCTCGTAGCTGCCGATGAACAAGAGGGCGTCGAGCCCGGCGTGGTTGACCAGCCGCTGGCCGATGGCCGAGCCCGGCCCCTGGATCAGGTTGAAGACGCCGCGGGGGAGCTTCGCCCGGTCCCACAGCTCGGCGACCGCCTGGCCCACCACCGGGCTGTACTTCGAGGGCTTGAAGACGACGCCGTTGCCGCCGAGCACGCCGGCCACCGTGGCGGTGACCGCGTTGACGAGCGTGAGCACCGACGGGCCCACGATCCCCAGGACCCCTCGGGGCACGTAGTCGGAGCGCCCGGCGATGTCTTCCATCACCCGGGGGGCGATGAGGCCGATGCCATCGTCGAGGAACAGGTCGACCGCGCGGGTGGCCGCCGCGACCTCCTGCCGCGCCTCCCACAGCGGCTTCCCGCTCTCGCGCACGATGAGGCCGGCGAGGGTCTCCCCGTGCTCTTCGAGCTGCACCCGGAAGCGCTCGATCGCGCTGGCGCGCTCCATGAGCCCGACCCGCCTCCAGACGCGCGTGCCGCGGGCGGCCCACTCCACCGCGTCGTCCACCGAGCGGATGGAGAAGGCGTAGCGGCCGAGCGCATCCCGCCGATCCCCGGGGTTGGTGGCGTTGAGATAGCCATCCACCTGCTCGGGCTTGATGAACGATCCCCCGATGTAGTCCCCTCGGCGGAGGAGGCGTTCGGGGAGCGGGGACGACGTCACGGGGCCCACGTCCCGCAGTATAGCCCGCCGCCCGCGCGCATCACGTCGGCAGCCCGAGGCGGGCGCACGCTGCGGCGTGCAGCGGCAACGAACGCCCCCGCTCCGCAGCCTGCTCGAGGAGCCACCCGTTGCGCCAGGGCCACTCCTTCACGCTGGCGCGCCAGGAGCCGAGGTTGGCGGAGTACGCGAGGATTCGCGCGGTCACCTCCCCCGCGGGGATGCTCGCGCCGAGCCCCGCGTGCGCCACCGGGAGCAGCTCGGCGACGAGCGCGCCGACCTCTTCGCGACGCGCGGTGGTGGCGAGCACCGTCTCCCGGTGGAGATCGCCGAGGAGACCGAAGACGGCGCCCCAGAGCAGCTTCACCGCCACCTCGTCCGCCAGCTCGGCGGGGGAGGCGAGCTCGCGCGCCGCGATCCCGGCCTCGCTGAGCAGCGCGACCAGCTCGGCGGCGTGCGGGCCCCAGAACAGGCTGGGCGCGCCGGGGTCGGGGGTGGCGCCGACCGTGGGCACCGCGAAGTACAGGAGCCCCTGGGTGTTCTCCCCGAGACCCCGCTCGCGGAGCCAGGGCAGCAGCGCGCCGTTCTGCACGAAGACGAGCGCCTCGGGCCGGGGCGCCGTGGCCACGATCCCCGCGAGGTCGTCGTTCCGCACGCAGAGCACCACGGGCCCCGACTCCGTCGGCAGCGGCTCCCCTCGCCTCAGCAACCGGCCCTCGACCCCCTGGGCGGCCGCGATCCCGTGGATCGCCGTGCCGATCCGCCCCGCGCCGACGACGTGGATCGTCACTACTTCGCCCGGACCGGCACCAGCTTCCCGCCCCGCGCCTGCCACTCGGCCACCCCGCCCACGAGGCTCGTGGCGTTGAACAGGCCCTTCTGACGGAGGAGGACGGCCGCCGTCTGGCTGCGCATGCCGTGGGCGCAGTAGCAGACGATCTCGTCGCACTTCGCGAGCTCTTCCCAGCGGGCTTCGAGCTGGGCGAGCGGGATGATGCGGGCGCCGGAGATCACGCCGTGGGCGGTCTCGTGGGGCTCACGCACGTCGAGCAGCACGACGGGCTCGCCGGCTTCGACGCGCTCCTTGATCTCCTGCACGCCGGCGTCGAGGTTGGCGAGGGCGTCCGCGTCGGCGACCGGGCCTTCTTCGCCGGCCATCACGGAGACGCCGGTGCGCGGAGCCTTCGCGGCGGTCGACGCGGCGCTGGCGACGGGGGGCGCGATGGGTGCCGCAGCCGGAGCGGGAGGCGCGGCGCGGGGCGCCGGAGGCGACGCGGGGGCCGACGGAGTCCGGGAGGGCGGCGTGACCGGCGCGGCGGCGGCTTCCCCGCCGAGCTTACCCACGACACGCTTGGCCAACGAGCGCAACAATCCCATCGGAGGTCTCCTCGCGGGCCGAGTATCCCGGCGCGCCCGACGCCACCGTCCGCGAGTGGACCGACGGTCTGCCGGGTCACCAGCGCGGCTCGCCCGGCGAGGACGCGGCGCCGGGGGGCGGGATTCCCAGCGTCGCGAGCAGCGCCACGGTTGCCCCGGCGAACGTGAGGGTTGGCGCTGGGTCCTGCCGCCACGAGCGCCCGGCCCTCGCTGCGCTCGGCCGGTTCGCCCGTGACGTCACCCGCACCGTCACCTCACGCTGAACCGTCGGCGAACAAGGGCGAGGTTTTCACGCGACGCCGGGAAGCCCACCGTGGCTGGCTGCACGGGCTCGCCCAGCGAGGCCGCGGCGCCGCGGGGCGTCCCTCAGAGCTTCACCAGCGGCGGCAGCGGCGCCGTCCACCCGTCCGCGGCGATGTCGGTGAAGATCGCGCTGGTCGCGGCCCAGGCCAGCTGCCCCGGCCAGACCGCGGTGATCGGCGCGGTGGTGCTCTCGGCGACGACCACCCAGCTCGCGTCGGCGTCGGCGGGGAGGTCGAAGCTCACGGAGCACCAGGTCGGGGCGGCGCCGTGGCACGACGCCGTCTCTGCGAGCACGCCGTCGCGCCACAGGCTGACGGACTGTACCGGAATCCAGGTAGGTGCCAGCACTCGCACGTCGAGTTGGCCGGGCGATACAATCGTCCCCGGCGCCCAGGCGCCTCCGACCGTGGCCTCGATGTACGGCCCGTGGGAGACGACGGTGCCGCGCGCCGCCATCGCGGCCTTGAGCGCGTCGGGCCCGAACTCACCGAGCGTCCCGCCCGTGTGGAGGAACGTGAGGTTGAGCCCGGGGTTGCCGCCCGTCCAGCTGTGGCTGTCGCTCACGCCGACCGGGGTGACGCCGACGCCGCGCGCCGCGAGGTCCAGGTAGTAGGGCAGGTAGTCGACGTACTCGTCGCTGTTGAGCAGCTCCATCGCGTCGAAGTCGTCGCCCCACTTGTCGGCGTCGCCGATGGTGCCGCTCGCCGGCTCGTAGTCGGCGTAGCTGAACACCCCCGAGCTGCCGACCGGGTGGTTGGCCTGGATGATCCCCTCTTCCCCGACCGTCTCGCGCACCCAGGCGAACAGCTCCGAGGTGGTCTCGAGCTTCTGCCACCAGCGGGGCGCGCCGCCGTTGGGGCGGCCGTCGTTCTTGGCGGGGTAGGCGTTGAAGTGCCCGCGGAGGACGGGGCTCACCTCGTCGGCGACGATGCTCTGGAGCCAGGGTTGCAGGCCGAGCGCGGCGAGCGCCGGGCGGTAGTCGGCGACGTGATCGTGGTCCGTGCCGACGTGGACGTCGATGCCATTGCCGGCGGCCACCAGGAGCCGATCCTCCATGGGGATGCTGCCGTCGCCGCTGGGGGCGGCGTGTTCGTGGGGGTCGATCGTGAGCACGCCCGGCGCCGAGTAGGCAGGGACGATCGTGGCTTCCACGGAGGTCGTCTCGCCGGAGACCACGGTGACCGACTGAACGTCCACTTCGGTGCGCACGCCGCGGTGTACGGTGACCACGTAGTCGCCGGGCTCCAAGGGGAGCTCCATCGCGCCGTCCGCCACGAAAGCGAGCGCCGCGTGCCCGCCGGGGCGCCCCGGGACCAGCCGCGCGTCCCCGCTCACCGGGTCCCCCGCCGCGAAGTCCACGATCACCGCGGCCGGGCCACCGTCCGCCACGTGGAGGGCGAGCCGGCCGGGCGCGGACAGGGCGAGGGCCGGTGCGCTGGTGGCGGCGGTCGGGCTGATCCCGTAGCCGTCGTCGAAGGCGATCGGCACCGCCCCGTTGGTGAGCGAATCGAGCACCCCGTCCCGGCTGCGGTCGTAGGGGCTCACGTTGCCGTGGCCGGCGGGGATGTCCACGGTGATGCCGGTGCCCCGCCCGGTGGCGACGAGGTCGGTCGCGCCGTGGGTCGGGAGGGAGAAGCGCCCATCTGCGTCGGTCTTGGCGACCGTCACCGGCCCGCCATCGGCGGCGAGGGTGTGCACCATCGCGCCGGCCACTCCGACCCCCCCGGCGGTGACCGTGCCGCTGACCGTCGCCGCATCAACCCCCTCCCGGGCGAGGCGCTCCGTCTCGAGCGTGGCGAGGTCCGGCGCGACGCCCACCCGCTGGGTGAAGCTCGCGGACTCACCCGGCGCCACGGACTGGGTGGTCGAAAACGCCGTGGCCCCCGCCGCCATCCCCGAGATCAGCTCCCCGACCGCCGACGGGGTGAGCTCCCCCTCGCCGGCCATCAGCGCCACCACGCCCTCGCCGTGGGTGCCGACCATCGCCTCCATCGCGACGGGGGCCTTGTCGGCGTCGGCGTAGCCGGTGCGCGGGTGCCAGAGCTGGGCGACCTCCTGCCCGTAGAGCGCGAACAGCCCGATGTCCGCGGAGAACGCCTTGCTGTCGTCGTTCTGCACCGTGGTGGTGACCTCCACCGACCACGCGTCTGGCCGCAGCACGTAGTCGGTGGTGACGGTGAGGTCGTAGTCGGGCACCGCCCCCGGCGACTCCAGGGCGCCGGTGATGAGGCGCATCGGCGCCCCCGGACCGCTCACGCGGACGTGGGCGGTGCCCTCCGACCCGTCGTCCACCACCTCGACGTTCGTGGCGTCGACCACCCGGCCGAAGCTGACCATCGGGGCGAGCTCGTCGAGGAAGTCGCGGCCAGGCTGGCCTTCCGGGCGCACGATGTCGGCGTCGATGAGGTTGCCGCCGTAGTCGATGTAGTAGTCGGAGTCGCCGACCGCCTCGATCACGAAGCGGACGTTCCCGTTGTAGAGTTTCACGTCCCCCGGGGCGCCCTCGGCGGAGATCCCCCCGAACAGCGCGTCGGTGCTGGTGATCACCCCCGCGCGCACCTGCCCGGCCCCGAGGCGCTCGGCGAGGTCCGCGGCGGGCGCGGCGGACTCCGCGGACTCCTCCGTCGTGCAGGCGGCGAGCGACAGGAGGGTGACGAACGGGAGACGGGTACGGCGCATCGCGCGCGGGTAACCCGGGGAAGCCGGCGCGGGGCGGCCGCGGCGCCGACGCCCGGCCCGCCATTCTCGCCGCCGGCGGTTCCCCGACCGCCGACGTCGGCCGGGCGGCACGCCGGCCCACCCGGGCCGCTCCGTCGACCTACTCCGGCTCGACCGAGAGGTGCGTCTGCAGGTCGATCTCCGAGAACCGCCGCACGGTGACGACGCGGCAGACCCGCACCACGCCGCGGAGCACCCGCGCCGGCTCGCTGAGTCGTTTTTCCGGTTGGAGCTCCACCGGCGAGCGCGGCGCCTTGGTGCCGGCGCTGGGGATCGGGAAGTCGCTGAGGTATTCCACCCCGGTGTCCAGATCGGCGATCACCGGCTCTGCAGGTCGATTTTCTCGCTGCGCGCCGCTGAAGAGCCCGTTGCGCGCCGGGGCGTACCACGTCACCTCGACCCGATGGCCGACGGGGATGGCCGCAGCGAACAGGACGACGAGGTGCTCCAAGGGGACCTCCGGGGGCGAACTACCCCGCGTTGGAGCTCTGCTCCGCCTCTTCGGCGACCTTCACCCGCCCGGCCGCGGCCTCGGCGACCACGGTGTGGACGTAGGCGTGCATCTCGCCCACGGTGGTGAGCTTGCGGACCTCGGTGTCGTCCAACCGCACGCGGAAGCGTTTTTCGATGGCGATGAGGAGATCGGCGGCGTCGAGGCTGTCGAGGTCCAGATCATCGCGGAGGCGGGCCTCGGAGGTGATCTGCTCGGGGTCCACTTCGAACTGCTTGACGAGGATGCGGTTGAGCTCCTCGATGATCGCGTCCGCCGACTGCACGTCTCCCTCGTCTCGAAACGTCACGGTAACCCAGAACGCGGCGTCACGCCCGGTCGAGGTGCGGCCGGGCGGCACCGGACCGTCCCTCAGCCGTCCCAGCGCCCCACGACGACGCTGGCGTTGATCCCGCCAAAAGCGAAGTTGTTGCTCACCACGCGACGCACGTCCGCCACCAGCGGCTCGGTGAGCAGGCGCACGCCGGTCACGTCGGGGTCACGCAGGTTCTTCGTGGGCGGGAGGACGCCCCGGCGCATCGCCTCGACGCACATGGCCAGCTCGATGCCCCCGCAGGCGGCGAGCGTGTGGCCGAAGTGGCCCTTGAACGAAGACACCGGCACCCGGTCGCCGAAGAGGGCGGCGGTGGCCTCAGCCTCCGCCACGTCGCCCACCGTGGTGCCGGTGGCGTGAGCGTTGACGTAGTCGATCGCCTCGGGGCCGAGCCCCGCATCCGCGAGCGCCCGCTCCATGGCGGAGCGCATGCCGGCGGGCTCGGGGCTCGACATGTGGGTGGCGTCGCAGCTCTCGCCGTAGCCGAGCACCTCGGCGAGGATGGTGGCGCCGCGCGCCTGGGCGTGCTCGAGCGTCTCCAGGAGCAGCATCGACGCGCCCTCGGAGACGACCACACCGTCGCGGGAGCGGTCGAACGGCGCGGGGCGCTGGTCCGGGGTGGCCTCCCAGCCGCGGGCGGCGGCGCCCACGAGATCGAAGGTGGCGGCGCCGAGGATCGAGAGCTCGTCGGCGCCGCCGCAGAGGGCGGCGTCGGCGCGGCCGAGGCGGAGAAGGTCGAGGCCCATGCCGACGGCCTGATTCGAGATCGCGCAGGCACAAGCCGCGGTGTGCACCGGTCCCGTGCTGCCGAAGATGAGCGCGAGGTGCGCGGGCACCGTGTGGGACATCACCCGGAGGAAGGAGGTGCCGGAGATGCCGCGGATGCTGGAGGTGCCCAGGTACTCCCGGAAGAACTCCTCCATCGCGTCCGGCGAGCCGGTGGTGGAGCCGGCGCAGATCGCCACCCGCCCGCCGCCGAACTCCGCTTCGGGGAAGCCGGCCTGGGCGATGGCGTCCGCCGCGGCGGTGGCCGCGTACTGCGACATCCGCGCCATCGACCTGCGGAACTTCCGGGGAATCCGCTGCGCCTCGAACCCGCGGACCGGCCCGCCGATGCGCACGCCGAGGTCCTGCACCTGCGCGAACGCCGGCACGACCACCACGCCGCTCTCGCCGGCCAAGACCGCCTCGAAGACGGGGCCGACCTGGCTGCCCAAGGGGGTCACCAGCCCCATCCCGGTGATCACCACGCGCTTCATGCGGCCCTCAGCTCCTCGATCATCGTCGTCATCCCCACCATCCCCCCGACCGCAAGGTAGGCGCTCATCATCGCCCCACACACGCCCGGCATCGCGACCGCCTGGCCGACCTGCACGAGCTGTTTGACGCGGGTGAGCATCGGGAGCCGATAACGCCCCATCTGGTCCACCGCGTGGTGATGCCCGTAGGTCGCCCCGCCCGGCACCCGGGTGTAGTGCTCCATCGTGAGCGGGGAGCTCGCTTCGGCGCGGACGATCTCCCAGCTCGGGAACTCCGCCTGCACCCGCGCACAGAACGCTTGGAGCAGCTTCGCCTTCTCGGCTTCGTAGGCGATGTCCCGGGCGGGGGCGCCGCCGGGACGACGGCCGAGGTCCACCCCCTGCCAGGGCGCCCACCGGGCCGCGTCCGTCATCGTGAGGCCGAGGACCACCCCCTCCCCTTCGCCACGGGCGCCGGGAGCGGTGAGGAACCAGAAGGGTACGTCGTCGGCCGCGGAGTCGTCGATCGCGTCCACGTCCCAGTGGTGGTAGCGGTAGAGGTTGCGCCCGGCGAGCGGGGAGAGGTCGCCGCGGACCTGGAGGTACACCCCGAGGTGCACGCGCCCGCTGCGCGCGCCCTCCACCCGATCGCGGTAGGCCGGGCGCACCGAGCCTTCGGGGAGCATCGCGAGCACCGACTTGGGGTGGATGCCCGCGATCACCAGATCGGCGGGGAGCCGCTCGCCGGCCTCGGTGACGACGGCCGTAGCCGCGCCGCCCTCGACCTCGATGTGGTCCGCAGCGGTGCGTAGCCGCACCCGCCCGCCGAGGGATTCGACCCGGTCGACGAGGGCTTGTGCGAGGGCGTCCCCTCCCCCGCGGACGGTCCAGGCGCCGCCGAGGAAGTGGTCCATCACCACGCAGTGCACGCCGAACGGGGCTTCGCGGGGCGCGACGCCGTAGAGCGGCGCCCCGTGCCCGGCAACGACCGCGCGCGCCCGGGGATCGCTGAAACAGTCGACGAGCACCTGCCCGAGGGTGAGCTCCTCCCAGGGGACGACCGCCTCGGGCGCGGGGCCCGGGTCCAGCCGATAGAGCCCGTAGGCCGCGACACATTGGCGGTGGAGCTCGACGTACCGCGCCACGCCCGCCGCCTGGTCCGGGAAGGCCTCCACGAGGCGGGCGGCCCAGCGGTCGAGCCCCTCGGGGACGCGGAAGTCCAGGCCGGGGAAGCGGAGGACGTCGAAGCCGTCGGGGTCGAGCGGCTGCAGCTCGGGCTGCACGCCGAGGTGACGGAGCACCTGCCCGAACGACTGTCCCGGGCGGGCGCTACCGACATAGTGGAACCCCGTATCGAACCCCACGCCCTTTCGGAAGAAGCGGTGGAGGCAGCCGCCGGGGCGGTAGTGCTGCTCGATCACGGTGACGCGCCAGCCGCGTTGTCCCAGGAGGATCGCCGCGGTGAGGCCGGCCGCGCCCGCCCCGATCACCACCGCGTGCTTCACGCCGCCCCTTCCGGCACGAGCACCGCCTGGATCTCCGCGGTGCACACCGGCTTTCCGCCCGGCACCACCACCGCGCCCTTGGCGAGGGTGAGCCCGAAGCGGCGGTCGGTGACGGTGATCTGCACCTCCAGCACCGCCGGCAGCGACACCACGCCGCGGAACTTCGCTTTCTCCACCCCGGTGATCATCCCGAGGCCCTTCTCCCCGGTGAGCGAGGCGAGGCACGCGAGCGCCTGCGCGAGCATCTCCACCATCACGACGCCCGGGAGGATCGGCCGGCCCGGGAAGTGGCCGCTGAACGACGCCGCGGGGATTTCGGCCCGCGCCACGAGGCTACGCCCGTCCTCCGAGAGGGAGAGCACCTCGGAGAGGTACAGGTGCGGCGGGCGGTGCGGGAGGAGGTCTTCGGGGAGGGGGAAAGCCAAGGGGCGGCTCCGACGCGGTCGGCTCTAACCCGGCGACGACGGGGGCGGCGCGGCTGACGCCGCCGGCCTCCTTCCACGGTCGGCGC
>CAIXRH010000357.1 GCA_903921785.1 uncultured Pseudomonadota bacterium | reverse complement strand
GCGGTTGCCCCGACCTCGGCGGGTTGTGCTCGGCGGCGGGCGCCGGCGGGCGCCAAGCGCCTGCGCCGCACCTTGGTCGCCCCCGCGGCCGTGCACAACGCCCGGAGGTTGGTGAACCTCGGCGAGTTGTGAGCGCCCACGGCCGCGATCCGCTCACAAGGGGCGGCGGTTGCCCCGACCTCGGCGGGTTGTGCTCGGCGGCGGGCGCCGACGCGGGTCGTGGCTCGCGAGGGTCGAGGCGGGCCGGGAGGTGGGACAACCTCGATGTGCGTCGTGAGGCGTCCCACGTGCTCGCCCCGGGCAAGCCCCGGGTGACGGCCGTCCGACACTGACCGACGGCGCGCCGACGCCCACACTGGCGAAACGTACGTTTCCCCGTTGGTGCGGCGCTTGCATCGCCCTCCAGCATGCCCGCCACCCACCTCGTGTTCCCGCTCCTCGACCGCCCGGCCGCCTCCACCACGCGCGAGGGGGTCCGGCGGGTGGTCGCCGCCGTCCTACAGGCGTGTGAGGGGGCGCCGCTCCTGGCGTTCCACCTGTCGGACTCGCATCTTCACGTTTTGGTGGCGCTCGACCGGGTCGCGGCCGGGCGCCTCGCCCGGAAGCTCCGGCTGCAGCTCCGCGGTGCGCTCGGGCCCGTGGTGCTGGAGACCCGCCACACCCCGATTCGCGACGCCGCGCACCTGGCGAACACCTTCGAGTACATCCTGCGAAATGACGAGAAGCACGGCGTCGTCCCGGACCCCTGGCGAGAGAACGGGGCGCTGCCGGACCTGCTCGGGCTGCGGGTGCTGCAGTCGTCGCTTCTGCGCGAGGTCCGTCGTACGTTGCCGCGAATCCACGGCGCCGATCTCCGCACGATGGCCGGGTGGCGGGAGCTCGTGCCGGTCGAGGCCCCGGCGACCGTTGACGCGGCGCTCACCGCCGCCAAGGCTGTGCTCGCGCTGCCCGATCTCTCCGGCCGAGCGTCGGCCGTCCTCACGGCGCGCCGAGCGGTGGCGGGGCTTCTCCCGGGCGAAGCGCCGAAGGCAGTGGCCGCGGCGTTGCGCTGCTCCGAGTGGACGGCCCGACGGCTCGCGGCGGCGCCCACGCCTCCCGAGGTACTCCGGGCGATCAAGCTTCATCTTGCCCTTCAGGTCGCGGTGCCCCTGCCCCCGGAGACGCCCTACCCGCTCCAAGGCGCGCCGACGCCGTGGGCGGCGCGAGCGCGGTTCACGGCGGGTGCGCGGCGGACGTAGGCGGCGTCGCGTCCGCGTCCACGCTCCGCTCTCCCCGGCGGCACCCCGCGACGGGTCGCGCCGCCCTCGGCCTCCTCGCGTCGCTCGCGGCACGGCGTCGTACGCCGTTTCCGCACCTCCGTTCGCGGCGCCGTTGTCACGGCCACGACCAGAAGAACCACGGCGCGGCGGCCGAGAAGCAGGCCTCTCACCGCGCTCCCCCTCGACCCGTCCGCTTCGATTCGGCGCGGGGGAGGCGTTACGCTCCCGCCCGATGGTCGACGCCGACGCCCGCCTCCTCCGGCCCGCTCCGAGCCTTCCGCCGAGCCTTCCGCCGAGCCTTCCGCCGAGCCGTGCGCCGAGCCGAGGCCAGGCGTCGCGGGCGGTCCGTGGGGACGATTGGCCCCGCTGAGCACCTCGGGTCGAGGCCCCCCGGCGCGGCGGCGACCCGGTGATGCGCCCGATCGGAGGCGCTTCTACGCGTATCTCCTGGGCGCTTTGATCCCGGTGGGCTGGCTCTTCGCGTACTGGGATGCGCCGTTGGTCGAGGACGCGCTCTTCTGGTTCGTGCCCACCGCGCTGCAGCAGCTCGAGATCGGGCCGATGCTGGGGGCCCAAGGCGCGCTGCCCGCGTCGGTCGTCGGCCACGGCCCGCTGCCGCCGCAGTGGGCCGCAGGGCTGCCCGACTACGGGCACCCGCCGTTGTGGTACGGGTGGTTGGCGGCGTTTCTCGCGGTCTCTCCGACGCTGGGTGCCCTCCGCGCCGCGTGCGTCCTCCCCGCCGCCGCCGCCGGGCTGGGCTTCGTGGCGCTCGCCGACGAAGCCCGTCGCCCCTGGGCCGGACTCGCCGTGTGGGCGATCCCCGGGGTGCTCGCCCAGCTCCTCCGCCCCGAGCTCGATCTTCCGCTCCTTGCGCTGGTTCCCTTGGCCCTGGTCGCGCTCCACCGCGACCGCTGGACGATCTTTGCCGTCCTCTCGGTGGTCGCAACCTGGACGAAGGAGCCGGGCGTGCTCCTCGTTGTACCGGCGTTGGTCCAGGCCTTCCGTCGGCGCCGCCTGGCGTGGCAGGTCCTCGCCCCGGTGGTAGCGCTCGGCGTTTGGGCGGGGGTGCACGGGGGGCTCGCGCCCGTGCTCCAGCGCCCGTCCAGCTGGGGGCAGCTCGGCGAGAACCTCTTGGGTGTAGGGCGGTTCGTCTTCGTCGACCAGGGGAGGTTCCTGCTCGTCTTCGGCGCGGTGGGTCTCGCAGCGGCGCCACTCGAACTCGCGACGATCCTGGTGTTCGCCCTCTTCTTCGCCTACGTCCGCTACTACGCCAGCGCGGGCACTGCCGACGCGTACACCCACCTCCGCTACCTCTTGCCGGCGGTGGCGGTGTACGTGGTCACTACGACGGCGCGGGTCCGGGTCCCGAACGCGGCGGCGGGGTTCCTGTCGTTGGTGCAGCTTGGGTGGCTGCACCGGGTCCACGTGAACGGGCCGGAGGGGTCGATGGCCGGGATCGACGCGGCGTACGCGGATCGCACGGCGCTCCGGGCGGCGAGCGGGGGGGAGCCGTGGGTCGGGACCTACCTCGCGGCCGGCGTCGGGCGCACGTGGACCGGCTACCCGGACGTGCCCGTCCGCGTCTACGCCTTCGAGACGACGCCCGAGGCGCTCGCCGCCGGCGACCTGATCCTCGTTTCCACGTATGGAGAGCCGGCCACCCGACTCGAGCGGGCGCTCCGGGTGGAGGTGGTCGGGGAGTTCCGGGTGGGCGAGGTCGCGAGCCGGATCGACCGGGTGCTGGGGCAAGCGCCGGAGGGGTGGGTGCCCGCGGTGGCGCCGCCGCGTTGACGCACCACGGCGGACGCCGCCGGGACCTCCGTACAGACCGCGGGCGCTCGCGGCCGTTTCGCGGGCATTTTTTGGGTTCCCCCTCCCGTCTCGGCAGCAGCGTCGCGAGCCCGACCGGCGTCGGCGTCCCGGGTGCCGCCGGGCGCCGGGACGACGCTCGGCGCGCCCCGGCGGCCGTGCAGAACGCCTGGAGGTTCGTGAACTTCGGCGAGTTGTGAGCGGCTGGAGGCCGCGAACCGCTCGCAAGTGGCCGCGGTCGCCCCGACCTCGGCGGCTTGTGCACGTCGGCGGGCGTCAGCGGCCTCGGGAAGGGCCGGATCGCCCCCGCGGCCGTGCACAACGCCCGGAGGTTGGTGAACCTCGGCGAGTTGTGAGCGGCTGGAGGCCGCGAACCGCTCGCAAGTGGCCGCGGTCGCCCCGACCTCGGCGGCTTGTGCACGTCGGCGGGCGTCAGCGGCCTCGGGGAGGG
>CAIXRH010000356.1 GCA_903921785.1 uncultured Pseudomonadota bacterium | reverse complement strand
CGCCACGCCGCTGGCCGCGCTCCTCTGCGCCCGAGGGGCCCTGGATCGCTCCGAGCCGCGCGTCGCCTTGGATTGCGCGGCCGACGCGTACCGCCTCGCCCCGCCCGACTCCGCCATCGCCCGTCTCGCGTGGCGATGGGCCCAGGCCGCGGGGCGGCAAGTCCCGGACGGCGCGGCATTGCTGGACGCCCGCCTGGGGACGGTCGCACGGCCCGTCGAGCCGGCCGGTGCCCGGCACACGCTGCGCATCTCCTTCCTGTCGCATCTCGACGCGGCGCGTCTCATCCAGCGCCCGCCCCGATTCACCCCGGGAGATGCCGGGCGCACCATCGAAGCGCTCGGCAACACCTGGGCGCTGGCCGACGATCCGCCGCGCCCGGACCCGGACGGACTGGTGATCTCGACCTACACGCTGCCCGCGGGTGCGGCGAGCGTGGAGATCGCCGATGGGGGCCGACTCTTGGCATTTCGCGGGGAGAAGTTGGCGCTTGCCACGCCGCCCGACCGCCCGCCGCCGGTCGCAGCCCCCCGAGCACCTCCTGGTGGAACGTGCTCGGCGTCCCGGCCGCGCGCTCGAGCACGACCCGCTCGCTGGCGCGGGTGAGCGCCACGTAGAACGTCCGCCGCTCCTGCTCCATGAACGGCGACTGGGGCATCCCCTCCGGGTGTTCGTCGCTCCCCGGCGTGGAGCCCAGGGACTCCGCCGGGAAAGCGCCATCGTAGAGGCCGGCCACCAGCACCACCGGCCACTCCAGCCCCTTCGCCTTGTGGACCGTGTTGGCCCAGACACACTCCCCCCGAGGCTTGCCCTGGCTCAGGTCCAGTCCGGCGAGGCGCTCTTCCAGCTCCGCGACCGGGAACCGCTGGGCCCCGAGCCAGTCGGCGAGCGCCTCGTACGCCGCGACGGCCTGCTCCTGAGAGCGCTCGGAGCGCCCCGGCGAACGGAGCACCCGCTCCGCATCGAAGGTCTCCTCCAGCCGCCGCACCGCCTGGGCGACGTCGGGCGCCGCGGCCACCCGGTCGAGCGCCCGCACCAGCCCCGCGAGCCCCTCCACCACCCGGTCGGACTGCCCGGACCGCGAATGCCACCCCCGATCGCCGAGGTACGCCCGCACCCCACCGGCGTGTCGCGCGAGCCCCGCCTTGAACGGCTCCCCCCGGACATAATCCACGCCCGCACGCGCGAGGAGCCACAGGTGCTCCGGCCGCTCCACCGCGTCGGTCGTCGCGGCGCGGACCACCACCCGCACGAGCTCGGGGCCCGGGCCGCGGCGGAGCAGCTCCGCGTCCTCCGTCTGCACCGGCAGGCGCGCACGGGCGAGCGCCGAGAGCGCGCGCACGCCCTCCATGCGGCTGCGGTACAGCACCGCGAGCTCTGCCGGCCGGACCCCCGACTCCAAAAGCCGCTGCAGCCCCGCGTGGAGCTCGCCGCACGCCTCCACCACCCCGGGTGAGCGCCCGCTCGGGACGATGGTGGCCGGCGTACGCCCGCCGTTGTGGACGATGAGCGCGTTCGCCGCCGCGGCGAGCCGCGCCCCGAGTCGGAAGCTCACCGTGAGCGGCAGGCGCTCCGTCGGCCGCGTGGGGAACAGGTCCTCGAACTCCTGGAAGTAGCGGACATGGGCGCCGCACCACTCGTTGATGCCCTGGTCTTCATCGCCGACCACCACCAGGCGCGTCTCCGGCCCGGCCAGGCGCTGGAGGAGCTCCACCCGCGCCGGGTTGGTGTCCTGGAATTCGTCGACGAAGAGGTGTGCCGGGGGCGGCTCCAGCGGGCCGCGACGGAGCACCCCGACGGCGGTGTACGTGAGGTCGTCGAGCCCCAACGCCACCCCTTCTTCCGTCACCCGCAGCTCCTCGTGCGCGGCGTAGGCCTCGACCATCGCCGGGTTCTCCGGGAACCGCGCGCGGCTGGGCGCCACGAGGTGCGCCTTCCAGAAGCCGATCGCCCGCTCGAGGTCCTCCGCGTCCTCGATGGCCTCCCGGAAGCGACGGTGGACCTCGATCAGCCGACGTCGGGGGCCCCCGCGGTCTTCGTCGACGTCGAGGCGACGGGTGAGCCCGCGCCGCTCGGCGACGCGGAGCAGGCGGTACGCGAGCGCATCGAACGTGTGGACCCGCACACCCTCGGGCACCCCCAGCGCCGCCAGCCGGGACCGAAAAGTCTCGGCCACCGCCCGGTTGAACATCAGGACCTGGATGCTCCCCGGCGCCACGCCGTCGGCCACGAGCGCCGCCGCCCGGTGGACCAGCGTCGTGGTTTTCCCCGAGCCGGGCACGGCCCGCACGACGAGGTGGGTGTCGCCGCGGTGCTCGACGACGGCCCGCTGCTCCGCGGTGAGGGGAAGACCGGCCAAACGCCCCGCTCGGTGGGCGCCGAGCCTATCCCGCGGGTATGACCGGGCGGGACGCGCCGCGCCCGCTCAGGCGAAGTGCGCCTGGATCGCCGCGGCCTGGCGGGTGTGCGCCGCGACGGCAGTCCGGTACACGAACCCCATCGTGCCCCAGGGCGCGGTGAGCGTGAGCAACTGGGTGGCGCGACAGCCGTCGGGCGTGGCCTCGATCGTGTACGTGGAGTCCACCACAACGCCGGGATCGACACGCGCGACCGCCCGGACGTGCTCCGGCCGCGCGGGGTCGTCGAAGGCCTCACACCGGAGGCGGTTGCGGAGGGTGAAGCCGAGGAGGGGCACGTGCTCGATGGCCACGAACTCGGTGACGCGCCCGCCGGCCTCCTCCCGCTCCCGCTCGACGGACACGCTGGCGATGAGCGGGTGGATCTTCGGGAAGGAGTGAGGATCGAGGAGGAAGCCCCGGAGCGCGGCCGGGTCGGTCGCCACGGCGAAGGTCTGGGTGAAGGTGCGGGTGGGCATCGCGGGCGCGACTATCCCCCGGACGACAGAGATGGGCTCACGTCCCGGAGGTCGAGGACCGTCGCGAGCCCGAAGTGGGCCGGCCATGACACGCGTCGGCGGCCG
Source organism: uncultured Pseudomonadota bacterium (assembly GCA_903921785.1). Classification (GTDB taxonomy): domain Bacteria; phylum Myxococcota_A; class UBA796; order UBA796; family SXON01; genus SXON01. The sequence goes on along the minus strand of CAIXRH010000356.1, from coordinate 1,716 downwards.
GCGCCCCGCACAGGAACGAGCTCGCCGGGGACCGAAGCCACGCGCGGGGGTGGCCTCAGCCGCTGTGGCGGCGCTCAGTCTTCGCGCCCCAGCCTCGCGATCTTCCGGGCGGCGTCGTCCGCCTCCTCACGCGCCTTCACCATCGCGTCGAGCACCTTCTCGGCCTTGCCGAGGTCGTCGAGGAAGGCCTTGCCGAAGGCCGCCACGACGGCCGCATCCGTCGCGTTCGGATTTCGCTTGCAGAAGGCCACGCGCAGCTCTTCGAGCTTGATTTCCAGCAGATTGTCATGCAGGGTGGCCACCCCGCAAAGCCACTTCAGCCCCTCGAGCTGGCGGGTCGCCGAACCCTCTTCCCGGATCGGGCTGTTCAGCTTGGCGAGCAAGGTGGGGAGCAGCTTGGGGACGACGTGCCAGAGAGCGGCGAGCTCCTGGGCCGCCGCGCCCGTACGGTGCCGGGTCATCGCGATCCGGAAATCCCGGATCGTCTCCGCGCTGCGAACCTCGTTCCGGATGATCCCGAAGGTCTCGAGGTGGCTCTCGGCTTCTTCGGACACCTCCTGGAACCCCTCATACTTCCGGTCGTGGTCCCGAAGGTTGATGAACTGGGTGTGGACCTTGCTGCACACCTCGGCGGGGAAACCCTCCACCTGCTCCTTGAAGCTGGCCAGCGCCTTCTTCATCTCACCGACGTAGAGGTAGGCCTTCCGGGCCGTCAACTTCGGCTTCAGCTCCTTCTCGACCTCGAGGAACTTCTTGTTCGTCACGCCGATGGCGGCGAGCAGCGGCTTCGCGAGCCGTCCCTCCTTCACGCCCTCGAGCGCCACGATCGTCAGAAGCGGGTCGAGGGACACCAGATCGTCTGGATCCACGCCGTCGTCGAACGGGGAGCGTTTGAACTCACGCTCCAAGGCGACGAGGACCTCGCCGATCCCCGTGGAGCCGGCACCGATGCCCTTCTTGACCTGCCAGACCTGGTTGGTGAGGGCGGTGGGGTATTCCAGCTTGACCTTTTCCATGCTTCTCCCGGTCGCCGTGTGTAGTTCGGTCGCGATGCGCCGTCAAGGCTTCGGGCGTCCGCGCACCCCGTTGCCGCCCGGGGTGGAGCGGGTGGCGGCCCGGGGAGGGGCCCCCGCCCTCCGGCGGGGTACCCGGGCCGACAGGCCCCGCCCCGCCCCGTGGCGCCGACGATCGAGCGGACGACCGAGACCGCCCCCGCCCCGAAGCTCCGGCCGTTCGCAGCGCCTCCCCTGAATGCCCCCGGCGCCGATCAGAGCCGGTAGTGCATGGTGTACTGCGCCAACAACGCGTCCCGCTCCGCACGCAGCGGCTTCACTTCGAGCCCCGTGTGGTCCTTCACCGCGGCGATCGCCTTGGTGTTGCCCGTGTCGTCCATCGCGAGGGTGAGCACGTTCCCCTCGCGCCGGACGGGGATGACCAGGTACTGCCGCACCAACCACGTCGGCAACAGATCGAGGACCGCGGCCTCGATCCGCATGTAGGCGAGGTCCACCTCAAAGGAGCGCGGTGCTTCGTCCGGCTCAGGGGCCGCGGCGGAGCCGTCGTCGAAGACGGAGCCGCGGGGAACGGACTCGTCGGGGAGCGCGATGGCGTGCGGGTTGGGGCGCGGGGTGGCCGCGAGCACGTTGGACTCGGCGCGGGGCGCATGGGCGTCCCCTCGGGCGTACACGTGGGCAGCGGCCGGCTCGGCCTCGGGGG
>CAIXRH010000355.1 GCA_903921785.1 uncultured Pseudomonadota bacterium | reverse complement strand
GGCGGGCGCGACGGCGGCGGCAGGAGCCGGCGCGGCGGGCGCCGACACGGGCGGAGCGGCCGGCGCCTTGGCGCCCTTCCCCGCCCCGCTCCCCAGCGTGACCGGTGGCGGCGACTGCGCCGGCGCCACGGGCTCGGGGGGCGGGCGCGACGCAACGGGCATCGGATCGGAGGCGATGGGGTCCCCGAGGAGGCGACGCGCCAGCTTCCCCACACGCTCGCGGAGGTGGAAGGGGGTCATGCTACTTGCCACAATCGTCGTTGACGGCGCCCGGCGTGCCGATCTGCGCGTCGGCGCCGAAGGTGCTCGTGCCCGCGCACCAGAGGGAGGGGTCGTTGCTCGCGGCGGCGTCGTAGTGGTCCTCGTCGCGCTGCACGGAGACGCCCTTCACCATCCCCCAGGCGGTCTCCTCGTAGGCGATCGCGTCGAGCGTGGTCCCCGCCTTGGCGAGCACGATCTCGTCGCCGTCGTTGCCGAGCTGGAACAGGGTGCCGTCCCAGGCCCACGCCACGTCCACCCCGCCGTTCTTGGTCTTGTCGGCGCTGTTGCCGAGCACCACGTAGCCGCCCGCGGGGAGGAGCACGTGCTGGTCGATCGTGACCACCTGCGGGAGCGTGGGATCGGTGTCGCCGATCTTGAGGCCCTTGAGGTCCAGATCACGGCCGGCGGCGTTGTGCAGCTCGATCCACTCGCCCACCGCGTCGTCGATCGGGTGGGAGTTCGCCATGAACTCGCTCACCCACACGTCGCCGACGGTGAAGTCGGGGTCGCCCAGCCCGCCGGTGTCGGTGCCCGTGTCGGTGCCGGTGTCCGTGCCGGTGTCCGTCCCGGTGTCGGTGCCGGTATCCGTCCCGGTGTCCACCGAGGTGTCCTCCCCGGAGTCGGTCGCCGTGTCGGTCGCCGTGTCGCTCGCCGTGTCCGCCGCGGTGTCGCCGCCGGCGTTCGCGGTGTCGTCGGAGTCGCGGCCGGAGTTGTTGGTGTACGCCGCCGGGAAGCAGGCGGTGGTGAACAGGAACAGGAGGCTGGTGCGCATGTCGGACTCCAGGGACGGCCGGCCGCTAACGAAGCCCTCCCCCCCTGTCCACCGCCGGGACGAAGGCCGACGATCGGCGCGCTCCGGGCTACGATTTCCCCATGTGGTTCTCCCTCCTCGTCGCGTGTGCCACGCCCGATCTCCGCCCGGTCGAAGACGCCCTCGGCGCCGCCGCGCCGCTCGCGTTCGCCGCCGCGCAGGTCGTCACGGCGTGGGAGAACCACGCCGCCGGCGCCGAGCCGCCGTGCGGCGCGGACGTGGAGGTGGTCAGTGGGGAGGCCGGCGAGGCGATGACGTTGAGCGGCCCCGTCGGTCCGGACTGCCCCATCCCGGCCGTCGGCGGCGCCTCCGGCACCCTGTCCCTCGCCGCCGCGAGCCCCGACGACGGCGACACCTGGACGCTCACCGCGGACTTCTCCGCCGTCTCCGGCTCCCGCCTCTCCGGGCCCGCCCTCCTCACCAGCACCGCTGACGCCGACGGCGTCACCGTGATCTGGGCCGGCGGCGACGTGGGCCTGGAGGACGACGGCGTGACCCTCGGCGAGAGCGCCCTGGTGACCACCCTCGACCGCGGCGACGTCGCCGACCCCACCGACGATCGCGCCACCGTCGAGGGCGCGGTGCAGGTCGCCGTGGCCGGGGACGGCGCCGCCTCCACGCGCCAGGTCGTGTTCACCGGCGTGGTCCTCGACGCGGCGTGCGGCGAGAGCCCGGTAGCCGGCGACGTCCTGGTGCAGGCCTCCGACGCGGGTGACAGCGCCTCCCTCGACGAGCTCAAGCTCGCGTTTCACCCCGCCTGCGACGGCAAGGTGGACGTGCAGCTCTCCGCCGGCGCCAGCGCCGCCAGCACCGGCTCGAGCCTGCCGATCACCCTCGGGGACGACCGTACGCGGTGACCCCCGCCTAGAACGCGCACCGATACAGGTACGCCACCTCGTGCTCCACCGCGGCCGCGCCGACCGTATAGACCACGTAGTGCTGCCCTTCGTAGGAGTCGAAGCGGCCAGCCACCAGGAGGACCCCCCCGATGCGCCACGCCGCGTCGAGCTGCGGCACCATGAACGAGGCCTTCAGGTCGAGGTGGCTGCCCTCGTCGCCCTCCATCCGTTGGGTGACGAGGTCCGTCGTGTGGAGCACGGTCTGCCCGTCCGGCGCCCGCAGCTCAGCGCGGTCGGGGCCGGTCAGCGACAAGGTGAACCGCTGACCGCCCGCGTCCCAGGTGCGCGCGGTGGGGGTGTCCGAAACCGTGAGCGGCACCGGCGTGGCATCCACACCGGGCGGAAGCAGCCACACGAGGGGATCTTGCGACGTGCCGTCGAACGACGCCACCGACACGTCCTGCCCGCCGTCACACCCGTAGCGTGCGGTCTGGCTCCGGAGGAACGGGGCAGGCGCGACCCCGGTGGGGTCCACCCGGCGAATCGCGACACCCGGGGGCACCGCGCTCCACGCCTCCGAGAGCACGACAATCGGACCCGCGCCGGGGAGAACGAGGCCCCCCGCCGACTCGTCCGCGACCACCCGCACCCCGAGCCAGCCCGGGACACCCTCCACGCTCGACGGCGGCAACGGCGACACAGGGGCGGCGGCTACGGGGGTGTCGGCAACGGGCGCAGCCGGCGCGTCGCCCGCCCCGGCCGACGGCTCCCCCGCCGGGGCGACCGGCGCCGTGACCGGCAGCTCCACCGGGCTTGAACACCCGAGCACCGCGAGCCCCAGCGCCGTCAAGATCGACAATCGCGAGAGGAGGCGCGTCGGCCCTACCGGAGGTCGTCCCACCGACTGTCCGCTACCACACGCCCGCGGTGCCGCCCCAGGCGCCCATGTCGCTGCGGGAGCCGTCCGCGTCGAGCACGTCCGGCTTGCCGGCGTCGATACACACGCTCCCCGCCTTCAGGGTGAAGTCGTCATTCGTGAAGTCCACGTCGTTGGACGCGCCGGTGAAGGTCGGATCGGCGCTGAGGTTGCCCGTGCCCTTCGACGCCCACAGGTCGTTCGAGGCATCGCTGTCGTCGTAGTCGGGGAAGTTCCCGTAGACGTCGTTGTAGCTGAAGGAGAAGGTGCTCGCGGCGTCGTCCGCGTAGGCGCCCACGCCGAGGTTGCCGTAGAGGATGTTGCCGTACACCACCGGAGTGGTGGAGTTCCACTGGGTGAAGCCGGCGCCCCAATCGGTCTCGATCACATTGTTGAAGGCGATCACGTTGTTGGTGACCGTGACCTTCGGGTAGCTGGCGTTCGGCTCGTACACCACCACGCCGCCGCCGAGCGCGCTCGCCACGTTGTCGGAGATCACGTTGTTGGTGATGATGGTGCCGGTGGCGCCGCCGATCTGCACGTCGATGCCGCCGCCCTGCCCGTCCTTCGCCAGGCCCTCACCGTCGGCCTCGGCGCTGTCGTCCGCCTCGTTGCCCTGGATGTAGTTCTGGGCGATGTAGGCGTCGGAGTAGGCGACCCAGATCGCGCCGCCGTCGCCGGCGGTGTTGCCGAACATGTCGTTGCCCATGACGGTGGGAGCGCCGCCGCGGATGTCGATCGCGCCGCCGTCGCAGCCGTTCTCCGGGCCGTCCATGCACGCGTCGTTGTCGCTGATCTCGTTGTCGAGGATCGCGGGGGAGCCGTTGTAGGTGCGGATGCCGCCGCCCACGCCGCCCGCGCCGGCGGACCCGACGGGGTTGCCCGCCGTGTCCGTGGTGATCGTGTTGCCGGTGATCACGTTGCCTTCGATCGTGGGCGAGCAGCCCTTGATGCGGATGCCCGCGCCGGTGCCGCCGCCGCCGTTGGTGATCGTGAAGCCGTAGATCCGGGCGCCGTCCTCGTCGAGGTCCCCGTCGCCGTCTTCCTCGAGGATGAAGCAGCTGTCGTCCCCGCCGCCGTCGATGGTGGTGGAGCTCGGGCCGGAGATCGACTCCACGTTCACGCCATAGCCGTGGAAGTCCACGTTCTCTTCGTAGGTGCCGTAGTAGGCGCGGACCTCGTTGCAGCCGGAGGCGCCGGCGGCGTCCACCGCGTCCTGGAGGAGGCCGTAGGGGTCGTTCGGGCGACCGTCGCCGCTGGCGGCGGGCATGGCGTAGACCGGGCAGTAGTCGTCGCAGTCCAGCGTGCCGTCGCCGTCGGTGTCGCCCTCGCCGTCGGTGCCGCCCGAGCAGTCGTTGTCCTTGCCGTCGCAGAGCTCGGGGGCGCCCGGGTAGGTCGTGGGGTCGCTGTCGTCGCAGTCGTCGCCGCCGGTCTCGATCGAGGAGTGGCCGTCGCCATCGGCGTCCACGGGCAGGACCGCGCTGTCGCCCGTGTCCTCAGGCCCGGTGTCCACCGTGTCGTTGCCGCCGGAGTCGGCGTGGACCGGGTCCTTCGTGTTGCTGTTGAAGCCGGCGTTGCAGGCGACCAGGAACAGGACGGGGACGAGGATGCGCACGGGGGGCCTTCCGAAGAGGCGGGCTTCTACACGGTTGTGCCCGAAAGTCAAGGCGTCGCAAAGTCGGCCGGTCGCCCGAGGGCGGCCGGCGATGTGCCCACCGTCACGCCCGTCCGAGCGGGTTACCCGCGCGCGCTCCCCGAGGCCCCCATGCGGCTCAGCCTTCGCGCCCAGGTCATCCAGGAATCGGCCATCCGCAAGCTCGACGCGTTCGTCGCCGCGGCCCCCGAGGTCCACTTCCACAAGATGAACATCGGGCAACCCGACGTGGAGACGCCCACCGAGGTCATGGCCGCCCTCGCCCAGGCCGACTCGCCGGTGCTCGCCTACGGCCCCGCGAGCGGGCTCCAGGCGTGCCGCAGCGCCGCCGCCGCCTTCCACGCCAAGACCTCGCCCGGCCTCGGGCCGGAGCACGTGGTGGTGACCCAGGGCGGAAGCGAGGCGTTGCTCTTCGCCTTCTGCGCACTCTGCGATCCGGGCGACGAGATCCTCGTCCCCGAGCCGTACTACACCAACTACAACGGCTTCGCCACGGTGGCGGCCGCGAAGGTCGTTCCGCTGCGCACCCGGCTGGACGAAGGCTTCCGCATCCCGCCCAACGACGTGCTCGACCGATACGTCACCGAGAAGACCCGCATCTTCCTCTTCGCCAACCCGGGGAACCCCACCGGCGCGGTGTACGGCGAGTCCGACCTGCGCCGGGTGGCCGAGTGGGCGAAGTCCCGCGGCCTCTGGCTGGTGGCCGACGAAGTGTATCGACACATCTGGTTCACCCAGCCGCCGCTGAGCGCCCTGGAGCTCGCCGGGCACGAAGACCACGTCATCGTGGTCGACAGCACCTCGAAGACCTTCTCCGCCTGCGGCCTGCGGATCGGCTTCCTCATCAGCCGGAACCTGGGCTTCATGGAGCGGATCGAGCGTCTTGGCCAGGCCCGCCTCGGCGCCCAGCCCCGAGCGCAGCACGCCGCCATCGCCGCGCTCCAGCTCCCGGAGAGCTTCTACGGAAATCTCCGCAGTGTGTATCGCGCCCGTGTAGACGCGATGATGGATGCGCTCGCCGAGATTCCGGGCGTCCAGTACCACCGCCCCGAGGGCGCGTTCTACACCATGGCGCGGCTCCCGGTGCGCGACACCGAGGCCTTCGCCAAGTTCCTCGTCACCGAATTCCGCGACCACAGCTCCGGACGCCCCGAGAGCCTCGTGGTGGCCCCGGGCCCCGGCTTCTACGCCAGCCCCTCCGACGGGCGGGACGAGATCCGCCTCGCCGCGGTGAAGAACCCGGAGAGCGTCCGCCGCGGCGTTCAGCTCCTGGGCCGGGCGCTGGAGCAGTTCCGCGGGTAGGTTTTGGGGGATGCAGGGTCCGGGTGCGCGACAGCCTACCGGTCGCTCCCGCTCCCCCGAGGCCCTGGCTCGTCGGGTCCACGCCGCCACCGGGCAGGAGGCTGGCCCACCGCGCGCTTGAACGCGCGGTGGAACGCCGCTTCGCTGGCGTAGCCCACCGCCGCCGCCACCTCGGCGATCCCCCGATCGGGGTCCTCGAGCAGCTCGCGCGCCACGATCATCCGCCAGCGGGTGACCCACGCCGCCGGCGGCTCCCCCACCACGGCGGTGAACCGCTCGCAGAAGACGCTCCGCGAGAGCGCACAACGGCGCGCGAGGCGGTCCACCGACCAGTCTTCGGCGGGCGCCGCCTGCACCATCGCCAGGGCCTTGCCGATGTCGGGGTGCGTGAGGCCCGCGAGCCAGCCGGGAGTCTGGCTCGCGTCGAGCCACTCCCGGAGGGCGAGGAGGAAGAGGAGCTGGCCGAGGCACGACGCCACGGCGTCGGCTCCCGGGGGGTGGGCGCGGAGCTCCCCGGCGAGCACCGTGACCCAGGCACCGAGCGCCGGACCGCGCGCGTGGAGCACCGGCGGCAAGTGGGCGAGGAGCAGCTCCTGCCCGAGGGGGCCGAAGCGGAGGGTTCCGCAGAGGATTTCGGTCTCGGGCTCGCCGACGGGCTCGCCGATGGGCTCGCCGATGGGCTCGCCGACGGGCTCGCCAGCGGACGCGCCGACCGGCTGGCCGCAGCCCGCGACGACGGTCGGCAGCGGCGCGTCCACCCGCGGGAGCGCGCCGATCCAGGTGGCGGCCGCGGTGGGCGGGTCGGCGAGCACGTGGGGGATGCCGCCCGGCAAAACGACCAGCTCCCCAGCGTTCACCGTCACGGACCGCCCGTCGGCGCGGAGGGTCGCCTGGCCGCGAACCACCACGTGGAAGATGCCGGTGGCCGCGCCGCGCGTCTCCACGCCCCAGGGCGCCGTGCCGAGCGCGCGGGAGAAGAAGGCGGCCTCCACGCGGGCGCGCTGCAGGACGGTCGAGAGGGCGTCGTTCATCGGGGCATTGTCTCCCGGCCCCGCGCGCCGCGGGGCACCATCGGACGTTCAGCTAGAACACACGGATGATTTGCGCTAACCCGTCCGGAGGGGCGACCATACAGGGAGGGTGCCCTCACGGAGCCCTCATGACCCGCACCTGGATCGCCACCGCCGCCAACTTCTTCTTCCCCGGCGCCGGCTACCTCATCCTCGGCCAGAAGGTCCCCCTCGCCATCGCCTGGCTCATCGGCGTCCTCGGCCTGACCTACGTCGAGACCTCGGTGAAGACCGCCGCGCCCGACCTGTACCTGCCGATGTTCGCCTCCGTCTTCCTCATGAACATCGCCTTCGCGGTGGACGCTTTCCAGCTCGGCAAGGCGACCGCCAAGTAGCGGCAGGTGCACATGCAGGTCACCTTCAGTTAGGGGCTTGCATGACCTCCCCCACCGCCGACCCGCTGCGCGCCGCGGGCCTCCGTCGCACCCCGGCCCGTGTGGCCGTGCTCGCCAGGATCGAGGCGCTCTCCCGCCCCGCCAGCCACGCCGAGCTCGCCGCGCTGCCGGAGCTCGCGGGGCTGGACGACATCACGCTCTACCGCACGCTCGCCACCCTCCAGGAGGCGGGCCTCGTCCACCGCGTCCACGGGATCGACGGGGTGTGGCGGTACTGCGCCCAGCCCACCGGCGTGCAGGGATGCCCGGGGAACCACGTGCACTTCCTGTGCACCCGCTGCGGCGTGATGCATTGCCTGCTCGACCAGCCGATGCCCCGCGTGGAGGTGCCGGCCGGCGCCGCCGTGGAGGGCCGACACTTCCTGGTCTTCGGGCGATGTGTCGCATGTATCGGCTCCGCCGCGGCCGCCGTCCCCGGGGAGACGGCGTGACCCGCCACATCCTCTTCGCGACGTTCGCCGCGGCGTCCCTCCTGCTGCTCCTTCCCCCGCCGGCCCGGGCGGATTCGGGGGAGGTGCTCGTCCTCGCCGCCGCCAGCCTCACCGAGTCCTTGCAGGCCGTGGCCAAGGCCTGGACCGCCAAGGGGCACCCCAGGGTCACCTTCTCGTTCGACGCGTCCTCGCGCCTTGCCCGGCAGATCGAGGCCGGCGCGCCCGCCGACGCCTTCTTCTCCGCCGACCTCGAGTGGATGGACGAGATCGCCGGCAGGTCCCTCGTCGACGCCGCCTCGCGGGTGAACCTCCTCGGCAACACCCTGGTGGTGGCGGTCCCGGCCGCGTCCCCCCTCGCCGTCACCCGCGCCGAGGACCTCGCGGTGCCCGCCGTCGTGCACCTCGGCCTCGCCGGCGAGAGCGTGCCGGCGGGGCGGTACGGCCAGGCGGCGCTCACCCGGTTGGGCGTGTGGGACGCGCTCTCGCCGCGCGTCGTCCGCGGCGACAACGTGCGCACGGTGCTCGGCTGGGTGGCCACCGGCGAGGTGGAGGCGGGGGTGGTCTACGGCACCGACGCCAAGGTGGAGCCGCGGGTGAAGGTCGCGTGGACGTTCCCGGAGTCGAGCCACCCGTCCATCGTGTACCCGGCCGCGGCGCTCGCGCAGGCGCCGCACGCCGCGTCCGCGCGGGAGTTCGTCGTCTGGTGCCAGGGCGACGAAGCGCAGAGGGTCTTCGCGGACGCGGGCTTCGTCCCGATGAAGCAGCTCAAGCGCTGATACATACACCTGTATCATGGATACATCGGTGACGGCCCCGCTCCCGAGCGGTGGCGCGTCCGGATAGGCCGGCGCATGCCTGAGAGCCTCTACGAGACCGTCGGCGGCGAGCCGGCGGTCAAAGCCCTGGTCGAGCGCTTCTACGCCGTGATGGACGAGCTGCCCGAGGCGGCCGCCGTCCGGGCGATGCACCCGCCCGACCTCTCCACCAGCCGCAAACACCTCGAGTGGTTCCTCACCGGCTGGCTCGGCGGCCCCCAGGTCTACATCGAGAACCGCGGGCACCCCCGACTCCGAGCCCGGCACCTCCCCTTCGCGATCGACAAGGCGGCGGCGGACGCCTGGATGGTCTGCATGCGCCGCGCCCTCGCGGAGACGCTCACGCCCGAGGTGGTCGTCGTCGTGGAGCCCGCGCTCGCCCGCCTCGCCGGCCACATGATCAACCAGGGCGAAGGCCAGCCCTGACGCCGGGAGCCGCGGTGCTGGTCCTCCTCCTCGCCTGCGCGCCCGCCACCTCGGAGGCCCAGCTCCCCGCGGCCGCGGCCACCCCGAACCTGCTGCTGCTGATCCACGGTGGCGGCGACGACCCCTCGGTGTGGGCGGACGCGATGGGAGAGGCCGCCGCGGGCGCGCTCGCGGACCCGTCGGCCTGGACGGTCCTCGCCTACGACTGGCACGAAGCCGCCGCGTCGTCCATGAGCGCGGCGCCGAACGGCGAGGCTGAAGGCGCGGCGATGGCGCCCCGCCTCGTGGGCGCCGGGTTCACCCACGTGCACCTGCTCGCGCACTCCGTCGGCGGCATGGTGGTCGACGGGCTCCTGGGCGCGCTCCCCGCGGAGCGCGACTTCACCGTCCACGCCACCTTCCTGGACCCCTTCTGCTTCCTCGACCTCGGCCAGGCCGACTACGGCAACCGCCACTTCGGCGAGGGCGCCGACTTCGCGGAGTCGTACCTCAACACCGATGATCCCGCGCCCTCCACCTCCGAGCCGCTCGACCACGCCCACACCTTCGACGTGACCGGCGTTCGTCCCGACAGCGTGGACGCCGCAGACGGCCACCGGTGGCCGATCACCTGGTACCAGTCCACATGGACCGACGGCGAGCTCGGCGCTGCCCTGTCGGCTGAGCGCACCGGGGCCTTCGATCCGGGGCTGGCGGAGGCGTGGCCGGCCGGGGAGGAGACGACGGTGGGGGAGTGACCCTGCGGCAACCCCGCGCGCCGAGCCATTCTCGCCGCCCGCGGCTCCTCGACCGCCGAGGTGTCCGCCGGGCAGGGCGGTGGAGCGCCACCCGCCCCTCGACATCGGCCGCGTCGACGCGCTGACGACACGGGTGACGCCTCCCGTGCGAGCCTTCGCCGCCGGGAGCCCATACATTCCGACGATGGCGCGCGCCTCCGAGCTGTATCCCCTGCCGCTGTCGGTCCTGCTGGAACGTTTCGAGCGGGAGATCGCCGGGGGAGACGAGGTGTACGGCGTGGCGAAGGCGCAGGTCTGGCGCCCCGATCCAGCGCGTGACCTCACGACCCTGCACTTCGGGCAACCGCTCGGTACGCCCCTCGGTCCCGCCGCCGGGCCCCACACCCAGCTGGCACAGAACCTCCTCGCCGGGTGGCTCGGCGGCGCGCGGTTCTTCGAGCTCAAGACCGTGCAGGTGCTCGACGAGCTGGAGCTCCCCCGCCCGTGCATCCACGCCCCGAACGTGGGGTACAACGTGGAGTGGAGCCAGGAGCTCCACGTGCCCGAGAGCGCGGTGGAGTACGCCAAGGCCTGGCTCCTGGTGCATCACGCGGCCGAGCGCCTGGGCATCCCCGCCCTCCCGCTCTTCGACCTCTCGGTCGGCTACGACCTCGCGGGCATCCGCGGCGAGAAGGTCACCCGCTTCCTCGACGTGATGCGCGATGCGTCGGCGTTGTTGGACAGCCTCCGCGGCGATGTCACGATTGATACACCGACGTGTATCAGTCGCACCCTCACCCTCTCCACGTTCCACGGCTGCCCCGCGGGGGAGATCGAGGGCATCGCCACCTACCTCATGCGCGAGCGCGGGCTCGACGTGGTGGTGAAGCTCAACCCCACGCTCCTCGGTGAGGCGGCGCTCGGCGAGCTGCTCCACGAGCGCCTCGGGTATCGACACATCGCGCTGGACTCCCACAGCTTCGAGGCCGACCTCAAGTGGGATCAGCTCATGGCGATGGTGCCGCGCCTCCGGCACGTGGCCGCGGAGGAGGGCGTCGGCTTCGGGGTGAAGTTCTCCAACACCCTGGTGTGTCGCTCCCCCGAGCCGCCGTTCGGCGCGGGCGACATGTACCTTTCCGGCCCGCCGCTCCACCCGATCGCGGCGACCCTCGCCGCCCGGTTCATCGACGCCACCGCCAGCGAGGTGCCGGTCACCTTCTCGGCGGGGGTGGATGCGCAGAACTTCGCGGACGTGGTGGCCGCGGGCATCGCGCCCGTCACCACCTGCACCGACCTGCTCAAGGGCAAGGGCTACGGGCGGCTCAAGGGCTACCTCGACGCGCTGGAGAAGCGGATGGCCGCCGCGGGCGTGGAGCGCCTGGACGACCTCCCGCGCACCCCGGCCGCCCAGTGGGCCGCCGCGGTCGTGGCCGACCCCCGGTACGCCCACGCCGCCAACCGCGCGGCGCCACGAAAGGTGGGCACGCGCCTCGTGCTGCTGGACTGCCTCACCTGCGACAAGTGCCAGCCCGTCTGCCCGAACCTCGCGATCCAGGACATGGCGCTGCCCGTCGGCAGCTTCCCCGCCGGGCTCGTCCGCTTCGGCGGCGGCGCCTGGAGCGTGGAGCCGGGCGAGCCGCTCGTGGTCCGCAAACGCCACCAGATCACCATCCTCGCCGACGCCTGCAACCGCTGCGGCCAGTGCGACCCCACCTGCCCCGAAGAGGGCGGCCCCTTCGCCACCAAGCCCAACCTGTTCCTCGACGCGCGGGCCTGGGAGGAGCACCCCGGCCGCGACGGCTTCCGCTTCGAGGGCGCCGCGCTGCTCTGGCGGGAAGCCGGGGTGATCCAGCGTTGGTGTCCGCGGGCCGATGGCGGTTCCACGTGGAACATCCCCGGCGGCACCCTCACCCTGGCCGCCGATTTCACTGTCCTGGGGGCGGAGGGGGCCGGCGTCGCCGACCTCCGCCACGCCCGCCTCCTCTCGATGTGTCATGACACACTCCGGTGTGTCACCGGGTGGCGGCCTCCCGCCCCCGTTCCCCACGGAGTTCCGGTCGCATGAGCCTCCCCCCGCTTCCCACCCTCGACGAGCTGCTCAACCCCGACACCCAGCCGGCCGCGATCCGCGCCCGGGCGCGCGCCGCCACCGACCCGCTCGACCCGGTCCACCTCTTCAACATGAGCTGGACGACCGATCGGGGCATCCCCCACTACGTGCTCCCGCCCTCGCTCACCGGGGTCAAGGCGAACATCGTGGTGATGTCGTCGAAACACTTCCCCACCGGCTCCCACAAGGTCGGCCCGGGGTACTCCTGCCTCCGCGAGCGTCTGCTCTCCGGCGAGATCACCCCCGACGGCAGCACCCTCGTCTTCCCGTCTACCGGGAACTACGGCATCGGCGGCGCCTGGGTCGGTCCGCGCGTCGGCTTCCGCTCGCTGGTGGTGCTCCCCGAGGACATGAGCGCCGAGCGTTTCGAGAAGATCGAGGCCTACGGCGCGAGCGTGCTGAAGACGCCCGGCAGCGAGTCCAACGTCAAGGAGATCTACGACGCGGTGCACGAGCTGCAGAAGCGGCCGAACCATACGATCCTCAACCAGTTCGCCGACTTCGCGAACTACCGCTTCCACCGCCACGTCACCGGCGGCAGCGCGCTCCGGGTGGCGGCGGGGATCGGCAACGGGCGCGTCGCCGCGTTCGTGAGCGCGATGGGCAGCGCCGGCACGATCGCCGCCGCGGATCGCATCAAGAAGGCGTTCCCCGACGCGAAGGCGGTCGGCCTCGAGCCCATCCAGTGCCCCACGCTCTACAACGTGGGCTACGGCGCCCACGCCATCGAGGGGATCGGCGACAAGCACGTCACCTGGATCCACAACGTCCGGAACCTCGACGCGATGGCGTGTATCGACGACGAGGCGTGCCTCCTCGGGCTGCAGCTCGTCCAGGAGGGTGGCCTCCCCGAGCTGGCCGAGCTCAAGGACGTCTTCGGCGTGTCCGGGCTCTGCAACGTGCTCGGCGCGATCAAGACGGCGAAACACTACCAGCTCGGCGCGGGCGAGAACGTGCTGACCGTGGCCACCGACGGCTTCGACCGCTACCCCTCGGTCCTCGACCGCCTCCGTCGCCGCACCGGCCCGCTCACGCCCGAGCAGGCCCGCGCCCGCTACGCCCACTTCGGCGACGTGGGCGGGGACTGGTTCCTCGAGGGCACGATGGACGTGCGCCGCCGCTGGCACAACCAGAAGTACTTCACCTGGGTGGAGCAGCAGGGGAAGACCGTGGCCGAGCTCGAAGCCTTGTGGGACCCCGCGTTCTGGGACGCCGAGGCCGACAAGCTCAAGGACATCGACGCCCGTCACCTGGCCTGGCGCGGATGATCCTCGGGGGCGGGCTCCTCGTCGGCCCCGAGGGCGTCCGCCGCGCGGACCTCCGCGTGGCCGACGGCTGCATCGCGGAGATCGGCGCGGACCTCCAGGGGGAAGGGCGGGTGGAGCTCCACGGCGCCTGGGTGGCGCCCGGCTTCGTCTGCGCCCACCACCACCTGTACTCCGCGCTCGCGACGGGGATGCCCTTCCTCCCCGGCGCCCCGACCTCCTTCACCGACCTGCTCCAGCGGGTGTGGTGGCGGCTCGACCGCGCCCTCGACCTCGACAGCGTGGAGGTCTGCGGCCTCGTCGGCGGCGTGGACGCGCTGCGCTGCGGCGTCACCACGATCGTGGATCACCACGCTTCGCCGTGCGCGATCGCGGGGAGCCTCGGCGTGCTCGACGACGCCCTGGGCGCCGTGGGGGTACGCCGGGTGCTCGCGTACGAGGTGACCGACCGCAACGGTCTCGACGGCGCCCGCGCCGGCCTCCTGGAGACGGGGCGGCAGCTCGGCCGCGGCGCCTCCTCGATGTCGGCCACGATGGTCGGCGCCCACGCGGCCTTCACCCTGAGCGATCGTTCGATCCGGGCGTGCGCCGACCTCGCGCGGGACGCCGGCGTCGGTATGCACATCCACGTCGCCGAGGCGGTGGACGACCCCGGGCCGGTCCGGCGCCTCGCCGCCCTCGACGCGCTGGTGCCCGGCTCGGTCCTCGCGCACGGCGTACACCTCGACGCCGAGGAGCTGGCGTTGGCGCAGGGCGCCGGCGCCTGGTTCACCCACCAGCCGCGCTCGAACATGAACAACGGCGTGGGGTACGCCCCGATCGCGGCGATGGGCGAGCGACTGGCGCTCGGCACCGACGGGATCGGCGCGGACATGCTGGCGGAGCTGCAGGCGGGCTACTTCCGGAGCCAGGAGGCGCGGGTGGGCTGGGGCCCCGACCGGTGGTCGGCCGTCCTCGACGCGGGCCACCGCCTCGTGGCGGAGAAGCTCGGGGTCACCACGGGCCGCCTCGCGGTGGGCGCCGCGGCGGACCTCGTGGTCTTCGATCCCGCGCCCGGCCCGCCGCTGACCGCCGAAAACGTGGCCGCCGCGCGGATCTTCCGCATGGGCGCCCACCTCGTCCGCGACGTGATGGTCGCCGGCGCGTGGCGGCTCCGGGACCGCCAGCCCACGGGGGTGGACGCCGCGGCGCTCGATCGCCGGGCGCAGGTGGCGGCGGCGGCGCTCTGGTCGCGGATGGAGTAGGAGGAACCGGTGCAGATCAACGGACAACGCCTGTGGGACTCGCTGGAGACGCTCGGCCGGATCGGCCGCTATTGGGATGAGGTCGCCCAGCTCTGGGGGGTGAACCGCCTCGCGCTCACCGCGGCGGACGGCGAGGGGCGCCGCCACGTGGTGGAGCGGATGCGCGCGCTCGGCCTCACCGTGACCGTAGACCAGATCGGCAACGTCTACGGCCGCCGCGCCGGGCGGCTCGACCACCTCGCCCCGGTGATGATCGGCTCCCACATCGACTCGGTGCCCACCGCCGGGCGCTTCGACGGCTGCCTCGGCGTGCTCGCGGGCCTGGAGGTGATCGCCACCCTGGTGGACCACGGCCACACGACCGCACGGCCGGTGGTGGTCGCGTTCTTCACCGACGAAGAGGGCTGCCGCTTCGGCACCGACATGCTCGGGAGCGCCGTCGCCACCGGCCGGCTCGCCCTGGCGGACGCCTACGCCCTCCGCGATCCCGCCGGGCTCACCGTGAAGGACGAGCTGGCGGCGATCGGCTTCCTCGGCGACGCACCGGTAGCGCTGGCTCCACCGCACGCCTACCTCGAGTGTCACATCGAGCAGGGGCCGGTGCTGGAGCACGCGGGCATGGAGCTGGGGGTCGTCACCGGGGTGCAGGGAATCTCCTGGCAGGAGCTCACGCTCGTCGGCCGCTCGGCGCACGCAGGCACCACGCCGATGGAGCTGCGCCGGGACCCGGGGTTGGTGGCGGCGCGGGTGCATGTCCACCTCCGCGAGATGGTCGCCTCCGGGCAGTACGGCCAGCTCCGGGCGACGATGGGCCGCCTCGAGGCCACGCCCGGCCTCGTCAACATCGTGCCCTCCCGGGTCATCTGCACCGTGGACCTGCGCAACCCCGACGAAGCGGCGCTGCAGCGCGCCGAGGCGGACCTCGCCCGGTTCGTGGAGGAAGCGGCGGCGGCGGAGGGCGTGACGGTGCAGCGCCGGCAGACGGCGCGTACGCCGCCGGTTCCGTTCGCACCCGAGGTGCAACGCCGGGTCGCCGAGGCGGCCACGGCGCTCGGGCTCCGCCACCAGGCGATCGTGAGCGGAGCGGGCCACGACGCGCAGGAGATGGCGCGGCTCACCCGCGCCGGGATGGTCTTCGTCCCCGGGCTCTACGACGGGATCAGCCACAATCCCCGCGAGCTCTCCACCCCGGA
This sequence comes from uncultured Pseudomonadota bacterium, assembly GCA_903921785.1. GTDB lineage: Bacteria > Myxococcota_A > UBA796 > UBA796 > SXON01 > SXON01. The sequence goes on along the minus strand of CAIXRH010000355.1, from coordinate 4,827 downwards.
GGCGATCGCCGCCGGGGGTCAGGTCTTGTTTTCGGTGGCGATGTCCTTCGCCGAGGAGGCCGAGTGATTCTGCGTAATGGCGAGCTGATCGACGGGACCGGCGCCACCGCGCGCCGGGCCGATCTCCGGATCGAGGCGGGGCGGGTGGTGGCGATCGAGCCGCCCGGCGTGCTCCCGACCACCGGCGAGGACGAGCTCGACTGCGCGGGACACTACGTCTGCCCCGGGTTCATCGACACCCACACCCACACCGACCTCTACGCCCTGCGCCAGCCTGACGTGGAGATGAAGGCCCGGCAGGGCGTGGTGCTCGACGTCGTCGGCCAGGACGGCATCGGCGTGGCCCCGCTCCCCGCCGCCCGCCGCGACATCATGGCCCGCACCATCGCCGGCCTGGACGGCACGTTCGACGCCTGGGACTGGGAGAGCACCGGCGAGTACCTCGACCGTCTCTCGCGCACGCCCACCGGCATCCACCTCGCGGCGCTGGTGCCCCACGGCAACGTGCGCCTCGCGGTGATGGGCCCCGACGACCGGCCTGCCACCGCCGACGAGCTGGCCGCGATGGGTCACCTCCTCGACCAGGGGCTGGAGGAAGGCGCCGTGGGCCTCTCCACCGGCCTCATCTACCCCCCCTGCTGCTACGGCGACACCGCGGAGCTCGTGGCGTTGGGCAAGGTGATCGCGAAGCACGACCGGCCGCTCGTGGTGCACATGCGCAGCGAGTCCGACTACCTCCTGGAGGCGGTGGAGGAGATGCTCCACGTCGGCCGGGCGTCCGGCTGCCGCATCCACATCTCCCACCTGAAGATCGCCGGCGCCGAGAACTGGCCTCTCGCCGAGAAGCTCCTCGCGGCGCTCGACAGCCCCGACGTGCGCGTCACCGCCGACCAGTACCCGTACACCGCCGGCTCCACGATGATGGGGGCGATCCTCCCGCCCTGGGCGCACTCTGGCGGCTTTGAGGCGACGGTTGCGCGGCTCGGCGACCCCGGCGAACGCGCCCGGATGAAGGCCGAGATGCTCGCGACCGGCCCCCACCGCTGGGACAACTTCTGGTCCTGGGCCGGGGCGAGTGGCATCTACGTGGCGGACATCCCCAGCAAGAACGGCGCGGAGCGCATCGGCAAGAACCTCGCCGAGCTCGCGGGCGCCACGGGCGACCCCATCGACGTCGCCTTCGACCTCTTGCGCGACGAGCGCATGGGCGTGGGGATGATCGCCTTCTCCCAGAGCGAAGACGTGGTGCGGGCGCTGATGCGCCACCCCCGGGTGAACGGCTGCACGGACGGCCTGCTCGGCGGCAAGCCCCACCCCCGCGCCTACGGTGCCTTCGCGCGGTTCTTGCGGATCAACCGCGAGCACGGGCTGCTCTCCTGGGAGGAGCTGGTGCGCAAGCTCAGCGCCCAGGCCGCGGACGCCCTCACCCTCGCCGGCCGCGGCCGCCTCCTCGTGGGCGCTCCGGCGGACGTGGTGGTCTTCAACCCGCGCACCGTCGAAGACACCGCCACCTACGCCGATCCCCGCCAGTTCCCGATCGGCATGCCCCACGTGATCGTGGGCGGCGTCCCCGTGGTCCGCGACGGCGCGGGGACCGGGGCGCGGCCGGGGGGGGTGGTTCGGGGGTAGACACGGCGGCTCGTCGACCGGGGTCCGATCGACGGCAAGGGAGCGGCGCGGGTGCACCGGCGTGCCCACCGGTCAGCGTTGGCGGTCGAGGGGCGATCGGCGGCGAGACTGGCGGGGCGGGCCTCGTCCTTGTCCACCGCCAGGGCCACCCACTTCTCCCGCCGGGAGCAATCCCGTACGGGCTCCTAGTCGTGACATCGCGGCCGCCATCGATGGGCGTGCGAGAGGATTACGGGCCGACGCGCGGCGCGGAGGAAGCCTCCCCTCCATCGGGGCGTTCACGATCTCCCGGCTGACCCGAACGCGGCTGCATCAAGTTGCACGCCAGCTTCGGCGACGGAACACAGTGGCCCCCTGCGACCTCGCAGCCCGCCTCCGAACCACAGGCCCGCAGGGTGCACCCGTCGGGCACGAACACGTCGATCCACGACTCCTGGAAGGCCTTCACGTCGGTGTGCCCGGGACAGACGACGCTGATGAGGGGGATGGCGCCGAGGCCCTCGTCCTCGATGTGTTGCATGGTGCCGATGGAGATCTGGCGGTCCTCGTCCTCGCCGAGAGAGTAGGGGCCCCAATACCCGGTCGGACCCTGCACGGTGTAGGCCCCGGCGGTCAACCCCTCCCACACGGCCCGGTCGGACTCGCAGCGCGTAGGAGTGCCCAGACGGAGGCTGGCCTTCCCGTCCACCTTGTAGAGCCCCGCGAGGCAATCCGGAGGCGTGGAGACCACGGCGATCGAGCCGCGGCCGGCGCGCAGCGTCACGGACTCGGCGTCCGGCAGGGCGAGACCCTCGAAGGCCGTTCCGGGCAGGAACGTGGCGGCGTCGATGTGGGCGTCGCCCTCCGGACACTGGCAATGGGCGGGGGGGAACCCGTTGCATTCCCCTCGCCCCTTCGCGTTGGTACACGTTCCGGTCATCCGGACCGTGCAGTCCTCCCGGGAGCCGTCGGGAGCTTCGCAGCGGAGGGACACGTCGCGGGAGGGCACGAGCGTGACCTCCTCGGTGGTGTCTGTCGTCCACCCGCCGATGGGCGGGCAGACGACGATGGCTAGACGACCCGGCGCGTTCACCTCGCGGCAGCGCTCTCCCCCGTCCACGATGTGCCACCGGTTCGGGCCCTCGTCCGGGGGGGCGCTCTCGAGCAAGGTCCCCTCGGGGAGGGCACCGGTCGCCTCGACGAGGGTGAGCCAGATCGCAGGGCCGGGCTGGAGCGGCGCGCACTCCAGGTGGATGTCGCCGGTGCCCGACGCGACGGTCTTCGGGCGGAGTTCCCACCCTCGCATGCCGGAACCGAGCGAACGGAGAGACGAGCACGGAAGCGCAAAGGGCCCGGAGTCGGCGGGTGACCCAGCGGAGAGATCCAAGACGGGTCCTCTCGGTCCGATCAGGGTCGCCGTCCCACATCGCGCCGCCGACTCCTGGGATGGCCCCCAATCCACGAACACCCGCCGCCGGCAGACCGGGCCGAGATGTATCTCGGGGTACGGTCGCTCCTTCGTCGGCTTCACGCCCCATTGATCCCCACCGAACCCAAGCGCGAACAGCTCCACGGGCGTGTCGCCGCAGGCGAGCCCGTCGGGCCCGGTCGTCCCGAATTCCGCGACTGACCGTCCGGTAAAGCCGCCCAGCGCCACGCCCTCGACCGGTTCCCGCTGTGCGTCGACCACGCTCACGCACCACCCGGGCGCCGGGGGCGGCTCCCCGGCGCAGCCGGCGAGAAGGAGCAGGAGTACGCGGAGACGGTCATCTCGGGCGACTGCTTGGGGGGTCATCGGCTACGCTTACGCCGAAAAATCGGGAAGGTCGTCCGGGCCGGGCGGGGAGAAGTCTGGACACGGGCAGTACTTCTCCAGTTGTTCCTTCGTCCTGTCAGGCTCCGTGACTACGCAGCCAAAGATGTTGGCCATACAAACCGTGTGCAGGTAGCTGCCAAAATCGGTCACCGGGGGAAAGAGGTCCGAGCAGAACTTGTACAGGCGGGCCCCGAGTAGGGGATCGGTGTGATCGAGGTAGAACGCACACCCGCACGTGCGCGGCAGAATGGCGGCATACTTGTCCGCCTGCTTCTCGATGGCGCAGTCCCACGCACCGGGATCCGTCTTGACCGAGCAGCCGGCACACCCACCCAGACCCAGGAGCGCTCCAAGCGGAGTCGTCGCCCGCATGTCGTCATCATGCCATAGTCCCGCCTCCCCGATCCACCTCGCGTCGCCTACGGTCGCCGGAGATAGATCCTCCGCGTGACCCAACGTCCCCCCACAGGGGTCCCTCGTCCCCGCCGACATCGAAGAGGTGACCGCCTTCGGGCAGGGCGCCATCTCCGGGCCCCACGGGAACCACCCCTTGCCCGCCTCGCCGCACGGCACGCCCTCCTTCATGCATTGGGCGTAGGCCAGGCACTTCCCTTTCCCCGAGTCGTACACCACGTGGTAGTCGACGTCCGGGCAGGGGGCGGCTGAGCCATGGAGGCAGTGGGAGCTCACCCCCGAACGCACGCCCACCAACTCCTGATCCCCGCCCTTCTCGTAGCAGCCACACGGCGCATCGCAGGAGTATTCGAACTCGCACTTTGAGTTCTTGTAGACCCAACGGCCGGCTCCACTGACCGACCCCGAGTAGAAGGACTCTGAAGTGCGCTTGGACTCCTCCTGCTCCCCGTGCTCGTCGGTCACCTTCTCGCCGCATCCATCACCGGCGCTGACCGGCGCCGACCAGCCGCAGTCGCATTCGGGATCGTTGGGCATGGGCGCCGACATCTTCACCCCAAACGCCCCCCACCCGCTCGTCTGCCCGACCTGCCACCCCCCATCCCGGGCCCGGATGATGTCCGCCACGGTGGCCGACCTCCCCTCGAACGCCTTCGCCGCGTTCACCGCCGCCCACGCCTGCTCCACCGCCGGGTGCACCAGCCCCGCCGGCAGCCGCCCCGTTCGCCGAACGGCGTCGCGGGCACCGCGCGAGAGCCCTCGGGCGGCGCCGGTGGTGAAGTCGAGTTCAATCATCGTAGGTCCCGCAGCGAGCGATACGCCCGCGAGGTCGGCACGGCCCGGTGTAGGGAACGAGCGCCCGGCCGGCAGCGGACGTCAGGAGAGCCCCGGTAGAGGGTAGAGGGTAGAGGGTAGAGGGTAGAGGGTAGAGGGTAGAGGGTAGAGGGTAGAGGGTAGAGGGTAGAGGGTAGAGGGTAGAGGGTAGAGGG
>CAIXRH010000354.1 GCA_903921785.1 uncultured Pseudomonadota bacterium | reverse complement strand
CTCGGCGGCCGGGCACCGTCCTGCCCAAGACCAGGTTGCTCCAGCGCATTGTCCCACCGTCGGCGAGCCGAACAGGGAATTGCTGCCGACCGGCCGAAGACGGCCGGCGGCAGAATTCCGGCGTTCGGCGGGGAAAGGTCGAGGAAGAGGTTGTCGCGTGGCGGGCAGCTTCCCCGTCGACGTCGTGATGTCGTGATGTCGTGATGGTTGGGTTCACTTGTTGCGGCCAGCTATTCCGCGCGAACGGCCGTGGCGCTGGAATCGGCAGACTCTGTAGAGTCGCCCTATCGCAGAAGCGTCTCTCCGGAGAAGATCAGCACCTCGGAATCGTCATCTGTAGAGCCATACGCAAACAGCAACAACTCGGCCACGCCATCCGCGGTCTGGTCTGGTAGCCACCCGAGCCCTGACTCGTCGTCGTACCCAGAGATGAGCCGCTTTCCCAGGGAGGACTCCACTCGTACGTCTGCGTCCGCGAGTCCGTAGACTCCACCCGCTGCGAGTCCACGGTAGACTACGAACGCGCTGTAGATGCCGACGCTGGCGCAAGCATAGCCTATAGCGACCGCCGGCCGGTCGGAGCCCTCCACCGAGGTCGAAGCGCCCGCCTCCCAGCCGAAGATGCACCCCGACTCACCTGGTTCGAAGCTCACCATCCCAACGCTTGGATCGGTGATGGACAGGGCGGCGGCGCCGGCCACAATGACGGACGACGGGGCCCCCCCCTCATGCTGGCTCTCGCACCCCAAGGCGATGTCCTGCGTCGCGTCGCCATCGACATCGCCTACGGCACGCAGGTAGGGAGCACTCTCCGACGCCGGACACCCGGGGACCAGGAAGCCAGCCTCGACCGCGGGTACTCGCCCGGCGGCGAGATCGGCCCCGGGCACGATGTGCACATGGTCATGCGCGTCATGAACACGAACCTCTGGCAGGCCGTCTCCATCAAGGTCACCCAGCCCCACAGGAGAACGATGGGCGTACCCGACCTCCGTGTCCGTGAACCCGGGGGCGTCAGCGTACGTCCAGTCGTCTTGGGCGAGCCGCGGCGAAGACACGAACACGCAGCCGCGGTTCTCGCTGTCGGTAGCGGGGGTCACGAGGGTCACTTCGTCGGCGCCATCGCCGTCGAGATCGCCCACAGTGGTCCACCAAGGCACCCCGACCTCGGATCCCGTGGACAAGTCGGCGCTCTCGGCTGTGAGCTCGCGGCCGTCGAAACGACCGTCAGACAACCAGATGCCCCAGGCGCCGAGGTCGCGCTCGCCGAACGAATCGTACTCATCAACGGGGACAAATGGGAGCAGCGACAGGTCGGTCCGGCCGTCTCCGTCGACATCGCCTACGGGCAGGACCACGAGATCCTCTCCTGCTGTGAGGTTGGGGAGGTCGGTCCACGGGTGGGTACCGCCGGGCAACGCCGCCCCCGCGACCACGTGGGTGCCCGTCCAGTGGTAGTCGGCGCCCGTGCCGTAGGTGCCCTCCTCCCTCAGCATGATGTCGTCCACGCCGTCACCGTCGTAGTCGCCCGCCGTGGTGAGATCAAAGGCCCCGGCGGCTCCGCTGATGCCGATCACCGCATCGGCCTCCGTACACTCCGGGCTGCCGTCGCAGTCGTGGTCCAGACCGTCGCAAGCCTCCACCGCGCCCGGGTACACCGTCGGGTCGTCGTCGTCACAGTCAACATCCTCGCCGGCCCCGTCGCCGTCAGCGTCCGCCGGAGGAGGCAACCCCGTATCGTCTGCACCGCTATCTCCGGTGTCGCCGGCGTCGTCCTGCTGATCGGTTTCACCGGTGTCGCTCACAGACTCCGCGGTCACCCCCACAACGGTGCTTCGGCTGGGTGCGTCCACCTCCACGGGCGCGTCCGCGCGGCAGGCGCCAAACGACGCGGCGAGCACGACTGTCCAGGGTGCGCTCAGGCGATCCACGCGTCGCTCCAAATTCTGGAAACCTCGATGTCCGTGGCGGCATTGCGCTCGAGGGCCACGCCGCTGGTACCCCCGTTGAACATGAGCCAGTCGCCGTTTGGCAGTTGCACCGGATCGGGGTCAAGTCGCATCACGGTGGGCATAGAGTCGCCCGCAGGGGTGGCCGCGGTCACCATGTCGCGTTCGGAGTCGCCCTCGGTCGCGGGATCGTAGGGATGCACGACGAAGTCAATGCCGAACTCCGCCGCCACCAAGTCGGGGATCGCGGCGCACCGAAAAATCCCATAGCCGTACGGGCCAGCAGTCGCAGTCTCAGTCGATAGGTTGGCGCTCACGAAGATCAGCAACTGCTCACCAGCCCACGCCGGCTGGGCGTCCACGTCGTGGAGCTGGTTGTAGTATTCCCAAAGGAAGCTGTTGCCGCGCGGGTTTGCCGCGAGGGGGCCGTCCCCTTCCCCGAACGGGACTCCCGACGCAACCCAGATACGGACCTTGCCGCGATCAAACCCCGGCACCAGCCACCTGCCCGATGCGCTGTCCCAGAGCGCCTCATTTGTGGCCTGCGCCACGGACCAGAGGATTCCGCTCGCCCGTGACTCAGTTCCTGTGAACGGCACTGCACCCAACTCGCCAGCCGCACTTGTGGGGGAGAGGCGATGGCTTGCCGCGATACTCGCGAGGAGGTTGGCCCGACCCAACGCTCGCGTCGCCATCACCACCGCGCCGGTTTGCGGCCCGCGGGCAGCGGCGGCCGCTGACGCGGCTCTCCCGTCCGCGAGGGCCGCCTCGACACCGGGGAAGTCTGCCTCGACCAACGATGCCGAGGGCTCTTCGACATCTGTCTCGCCCGACGAGATACCGAAGGCGCCAAGCACGTCCACACGCCGGAACGCGCGCATTCGCGTCCCGGGCACAAAAGCGGCGCTGGCTCCCGGCGCCGAGTCCACGACGGTGCCGTCCGGAAGCGTATACGTGCTGGCCTCGGCCGTGTAGTAAACGAAAATGTTCTTGTCACCGTGGTTGATGTCCTCAGCGACGGATGGCACTCCCAGCCAGAGCGGGTAGGACGTTCCACTGAGGTCGTGGTAGCGGCTCACGAGGAAGACGGGTCCCCGCACCAAGCCGGTCGCGAACTCAGGATCCGCGACGGGCGCCCAGAAGCCGACGATTGCGGTCTTGCAAGTTTCCGGCCTTGCTCTGAGATTAGGTCCGAACGTTGCCCCGGGAACCCAGTTTCTCACGGCAACCATGAGGTAGCCGAGGCCTTCCGAGAGCTCGATTACGTGCACATCCTTGTACCAGGGCGTACAGTCGGCCTCCCCGTCGAGAGTCATTCCTGCCTTCTCGATGGGGATCGCCGTTGATCGCAACGGTGGACTCCCTGTGGTCGAGCGAGGAAGCACAACGAACGCGTAGTCCTCCGTGGCAGCGCTGGCGGGGTTGACCGGGGTGCTGTCGAGGTAGGCGATCATCCGACTCACGGGCACCCCAACGGGCCTAGGCCCGGGCTCCGCCATCTGCACGTCCGCAGCCGACTGTGGCGCGCCAACGGAACTGAGCGCCCCGGCCACTGAGTTGGCGTCAATCCCGTACATTCTCAACCAAGCGTAGCCTGACGAGTCCCGAAGGCACAGCGTGCTGGTGGAGGTACAGCTCACAGTCTTCGCCGTGTCGGTTTCGATGGCCGCTTGGCCGACGGTCCATGGCATCGGGCCCGCTCAGCAGCTCCGCGTGTCGACGCGGAGGGCCACCTGGCAGAACTCGATCCGAGCTCCAGTGGTCTTGTTGCGAACCTGCACGCCGACGCGCCAATACGGCTTGGTGATCGTCACCGACTCGTAACCACTGCTACTCACGATCCCATCAGCATCAGCGGTGAGCGTACCGAGCGCTGAGGACGTGCTCGCGTTTGGCCAGGTCTCGCCGTCGTCAGACTCCTGAAACGCCGCGGTGAGGAGAAGATCGGCCGTGAGGTCGTAGACATCGAGGATTACGTGCACGGACTTCACGTCGTTGCCCGACCTCACCGGCACATCCGATGGGAAGAACCGACTCTCGTTGGTCGTCGCCCGGCTAAACACCACGCTGTATGGAGAAAATCCCTTCCTCGGCATGAAACCTCCCTGGACTGGTTGACGTACTCCCTCTCTCTCTCCACGTCAAGGTGAGTGACGGAACGACGAAGCCGGGATGCGCTGGCGACACCGGACCGCCTCGAAGATCCGCATCCCGCGGATCGTAGGCTGTCCGCCGAGAACCTCGGGGTCAACCGTGATGTTCGGGAGGCCAGAGAGGTGATTCGGCATCGCCCAGATCATAGCCTGCCTCTCGCTGAGCAGCACGGCCGAGGCTGAGGAACGCCGGCGGCGAAGCCGCCCAGAACGCCCGGGCCGATGGCCCACGGGGTCGGCGGATGGAGCCCGACCACCCCGATGATCCGATGCCTCCTCCTCCCTCGTCGCAGATCTGCTCGGGCGTTCCTCGGTGCCCGTTGCGCCGGGACCCATCGCCCTGTCGCCCCCCCCTCCCCACCCGCCGCGCCCGGCGCCCGAGGCTCCCCTCCGGGGAACTCCCTCCCTCCCCCGCGGTCCGATGCCGCGTGGACCCGATCGCCGCGCCGGTCGCCGTACTCGCGATCGCCACTCCCTTCCTCGCCGTCCTCGCCACGGCACTCGCCGCAGCCGCACCCCTTCTGGCCCGAGCGCTCCGCCACCTTCGATCGCGCTTCGGACGTCGGCGACCCGGGTGCTCGACGTCGACGCCGCCTCCCGCCCAGGCGCCGAGCTCCCACTCGCTCCTCCCGCAGCGGGCGGAGGCCCGCCCTCGTTCGCCTCCCCTGCCCAGGCCTCCCGCGCTCCCCGCGATCACCTCTCGTCGGCGCCCCAACCCGGCCTCGGGCGCGCGCGCGTCGCCTGGGTGAGCTCCCCGCGTCGCCAGCCGCGCCCTCCTCCGGGCGACGGCCCGGCGAAGCCGTTCCTCGGGCACCCCGTCTTCCCGGCCCGACGGCCTTGGCGTCCCGCGCATTGTGCCCACGCTCATCGCCGCTGCCGACGCCGCACCCGTGGGCGGACGGAATCCGACAGCTCCGCTGGTCGGATGCCGCCGCTCAACCCTTGTCGCAGAATCGCTCCGTCGGTCCTCGGTGCCCGTGGCGCCGGGAGCCATCGCCCTGCCCTCGCCACCCGCCGCGCCCGGCGCCCGAGTCGAGCCGGCCCAGCCTCGGTGGCCGGGCACCGTCCTGCCCAAGACCAGGTTGCTCCAGCGCATTGTCCCACCGTTGGCGAGCCGAACAGGGAATTGCTACCGACCGGCCGAAGACGGCCGGCGGCAGAATTCCGGCGTTCGGCGGGGAAAGGTCGCTGAAGAGGTGGTCGGGGATGGGCGTGCTGCCGAGAAGCCGCGGCGGCGTTCGGACGTTTGGGCTGCTACATGTTCGGCCCTCCTATTTCAGCCTTCGCAAACGCCGTGTCCTCACGGCTGGCCTCCCCCGAAGAGCACAAAGGCCATCCCCGCGTTCGAGAGGGCACCAGAGTCCACATAGGGTGCGCCCATCGCGAGATCGGGAAACCCGTCGTCATCAAGGTCCCCACCCCCTGCGAGCGACGCGCCGAGCTCGCCGTGCTCTGCAATCCCATAGAGCCAATCCGACTCGGTCTCCAGGTCGATGGCGCCCACCGGCAGCGGTCCGGCGACGAGGAACACCGCGCCCTCGAAGCAGCCTCCATATTCCTCCGTGCAGCCGTACGCCGCGACGGCCTCGGGAGTGGAGTAGTAGGGGTTTCCGATGGCGAGGTCGCCCGACCCATCCCCATCCCCATCCCAGTCGCCGAGCCCTGTCGCGAAGGACGTAAACGACTTCACCCCAGAGTTGTTCGAGTACAGCAGCGTGGTGTATTGGGTCGTTAGGTCGAACTGGCCACTGGTCGGGAACGGGCCGTCCATCACCGCAATGAGGTTACTCTGTTGGCACTGGCCCACACCGAAGCCCACGTCGGCGTACCCGTCCCCGGTGACGTCACCGAGGCGGTTGAGCGTCATGCCCTCAGCCCACCCGTCGCCGCTGACGTCGTAGCGCACGGTCACCCCAACGTCCCTCGGGTGCATGACGCCCGGGAGAGGATCACCGATCAACCATGCCGAGACGCCGATGCTGTCAGGAGGGTTGTAGTTGGTGATGCCGAAGTCGGGCAGACCGTCGCCATCGAGGTCGCCCAGGCCGACCACGGAGTTGCCGACCGCCTCGTCATTCACCTCTCCGCGAAAGATCGTCTCGGCATCGGTCGCATCCTCCACGCTGACAGGCCCACGGAACAGGTAGGCCGCCCCACGGAATTGCTCGGTGTTGGGCGCGGAGATCAGCAGGTCGTCCAGGCCGTCCCCATCGACGTCCCCGGGTGCCGTACACTGCCCGAAGTAGGCGTTTGCTCCCTCTCCGAGGAGAGCCTGGTCAGCCGCGAGATCACGCCAACCCTCAATCGGCCCCCGCACCACGTAGGCGGCGCCGGTGTAGCCGTCGTGGAACGGGGCTCCGACCACAAGGTCCCCAATGCCGTCGCCATCCAGGTCCCCCGTCGGACACACCAGGGCGAAGCCGTCCCCAACGTCTCCAGTGAGCACGGCGGACGCCAGACTGATGGCCTCGCCAGCAGTCGAGTCCAGGAGCGGCCCCTTGAATACGAGAGCGCCGGCCTGACGGAATCCTCCCTCCGTCGCTACACTCGCCCATGTGCCCACCACCAAATCTACGGTTCCATCACCGGTGATGTCTGCGGAGCCGACGGACGTGCCAACCCACACCTCGGTGACGTCTCCTGCCTGGCTGCCCCGCGCAGACCACGTCGGGAGCGAGTCCACCGGGCTCCTCGCGAGCGCACCATCGCAATCGTCGTCCACCCCATCGGTCAGCCGCTCCGTCGCCCCCGGCGACGCCTCGGCGTGGGCGTCATCGCAGTCCGTCGCATCCGCCACGTACCCGGGCGGCGCGGCGCACGCACTGATGGTGTCAGAGGCGATGCCGAAGCCGTCGCCGTCCGCGTCGCGAAACCACGGCTGCGGATCCAGGCAACCGTCCGAGTCGGCGGCGGACTCCGCATGAGAGTCCGGAGCGATCGATTCGCCCGGGGAGCCGCGCCCGGAGTCCTCACCCACGGCACACGCCAGGAGCGCCAAGAGCGCCATTAGAACTCTCCGAGGTCAGCCATAACGCGGCGGCGTTCGGCGCGGAGTTCATCGCCGCACCATCGCGTTCGTCGCGCGCAAGGGCGGCGCCATCCGGCGAGCCGGTGAGTGACTCCCTCCGCCGTTGCTCGTGCACGAGCGGTCCAGCGATCCTCGACCGCGTCCGCGTCCCGCGGTCTCGCGTGTCGCGCTCGCTGTCATCGCCGGTGCCGGCGCCGCACCCGTGGGCGGACGGAAGCCGACAGCTCCGCTGATCGGCTGCCGCCGCTCAACCCATGTCGCAGAATCGCTCCGGCGGTCCTCGGCGCCCGTGGCGCCGGGACCCGTCGTTCTTCCGTCACCACCCGCCGCGCCCGGCGCCCGAGTCGAGCCGGCCCAGCCTCGGTGGCCGGGCACCGTCGTGCCCAAGACCAGGTTGTTCCAGTGCATTGTCCCACCATCGGCGGGCCGAACAGGGAATTGCTGCCGACCGGCCGAAGACGGCCGGCGGCAGAATTCCGGCGTTCGGCGTGGAAAGGTCGATGAAGAGGTGGTCGGAGCGAGGGCGTAGTGTTCGGGCGGACGGCAGGGCGGCAGGGCACGACCGCAGCAGCAGGGCGGGGCGGTCGGCGGGACGGCTTCGTGAAGGCAATCGCCGCGTTACCGACTTCGCCCAGCAACCACCTACCCGGTTACACAGGCCGACATGGCGGATCGGGCGGACACATTCGGCTGGGATCGAGCTCTGGAGCGCTACGACGACCTCATCCGGGATGGATGGCTGCATCTCGCGCCGATGCGGCAGCTTATCTTCGAGTTGCAGGTTGCAGAGGAGACTCGTGGGTTGACCGCCGTCACGAGCATGGATCGGCTTCTCCTATCGCCGTACACCTGCTACCCCGACTGGTTCGAGGGCCGACACGTCCTCATCGCACCCCTATGGAGCGGAAAGGTCCAAGTCTCTTGGCACCCTGAGAGGTTCTGCGCTCCACCGACCAAGGTGTGGCTGTTTGAGTTTCCCGATGTACACGCGCGCGTGCTCCGGTTGGCGGCGGAACTGTAGCGTACGGGGTCCTCGGGTCAGGCCGCCGGGCGTTCGCGTCACGGCGCTCCGAGGCTCGGCCACCAGCGGAACCGCGGCCCTCCCCCCACGGTCCCATAGCGAATGGGCCCGATCATCGCGTCCGTTGACTGCCCTCTTCTCCGCAGCAGGCTGGCCTCCGCCGCGATCTCGGGCCCGCGGCGACCGAACCGACGGTGGCCGAGTCCGCGTCGTACTCATCCCGCGCATCACGCCGCTCCTCATCGCCGGTGGCGGCGTCGCACCCGTGGGCGGACGGAAGCGAACACCTCCGGTGGTTCGCTGCCGCCGCTCAACCCTCGTCGCAGAATCGCTCCGTCGATCCTCGCTGCCCGTGGCGCCGGGACCCATCGCCCTCTGAGCACTAGTGACTTCTTGACAAGTCAATGCTGCCGGGTGATCCGGGATTCCTGGAGAATTTCATGGATCCGAAGCGCTGGAGTGAAGAGGAGTTCGGGGAGGTGG
>CAIXRH010000353.1 GCA_903921785.1 uncultured Pseudomonadota bacterium | reverse complement strand
GTGAGGGGCCCGGCGGGCCCTGGAGCGCGTCACCGAGCGAGGCCGGGGACTTCCTGTGCCGGCTGCAGGCCCCGTCCCGCCCGGGTCGGCCGAACAGCGGACGGCCGGGCGTTCCGAAGCTCCGGAATCGGACCGGGTGGCGCGCTCGGCCCGGTTAGGCGCCCGCATGGCCACTCCTATCGACGTCCTCCTGATCTTCTCGCTCCCCGCCTCCGGAAAGTCGGAGGTGCGGCGCTACATGTCCACGCTCACGCCGGAGCAGTGCCGGGGGGACTTCGGCATCGGGCCGACGCTGCAGCTCGACGACTACCCCTACGTCCACCTGATGCACCGGATCGACGACGAGCTCCTGGCCGCCGGCTGGCACTACGCGTACTACAAGGGCCCGCACCGGCCCTTCCAGGACGACTGGACCTGGGCCGTCCTCATCGAGCTCCTGAACGAGGACTACGACAACCTCGTGAACGGCCGGCAGGTCAACCCCCTGAGCGCCTCCCAGCACCTGTTCGATCGCCTTGACGCCGCGCACTGCAAGGCGGGCCTGCCCCAGCCGCTCGGGGAAGTGCCCTGGCGCATCCGCATGCGCGTGGGCGAGATCCTCGAGGCCGAGGTGAGAGCGGAGTACGACACGCTCAACCGCCAGGCGGCGCAGGACCGCACGGGCACCACGATCGTGATGGAGGCCGCGCGCGGCGGCAGGAATGGCTCGGCCTTCCCCCTCACCCCGCCCCAGGGCTACGCGACGGCGTTCCAGACGCTCTCGCCCGCGATCCTCGAGCGGGCCTGCGTGCTCTACGTGTGGGTGGACCCGGCTGAGAGCCGCCGCAAGAACATCGAGCGCGGTCGGCCGGACGGCGCGGGCAGCATCCTGCACCACAGCGTGCCCGGCGAGGTCATGCTCGACCAGTACGCCTGCGACGACATGGCGTGGCTGCTCGAGCAGTCCGACAAGCCCGGCACCATCCGGGTGGAGCGCATCATCCAGGAGGGCGACCGCTACGTGACGCGCGTGTTCCACCTCCCCGTCGGGCGCTTCGACAACCGGAAGGATTGCACGACGTTCGTCCGGGAGCCGACGGCCAGCTGGAACGCGGCGGATGTTGGGCGGATCCACGCGGGTCTGGCGGCGGCTTTCGGGGAGATCCACAGGGCGCGGGGGTAGGCGCGGGGGGCCACGCAACGATGCACCCGGGTCCCACGACGCTCGAGGGGTGATACCTCTCCGGCGATGCGCGCGCCCTCAACTCCGGCTCCCCGTGGTGTATGGCTCCTCGGAGGCCTGCTGATTGCGGTCGTGTTGTGGGGCTACCTGCGACTCACCGCATTCCAGTACGCGGTGGTCCAGGAGGGTTGGTTCCAGTACTACGCGGTGCTGATGCAACGCGGGCTGATGCCGTACCGCGACTTCTACCTGTTCGTGCAGCCGGTCTACCCGTTGCTCATCGCGCTCGGAGAGCGCCTGTCCGACGGGTCCTTGGGGACGTTCCGGCTCTACGGCGTCGTGGAGCGGATCGTACTCGTGCTCATGGTATATGCCTTCCTGGCGCGGCGCCACGGTGTCCTCGACGCCTTCGCTGCCTCATTGCTCGCCGCATTCCTGTACAGTGCGTTCAACGTTGATCTTCCCTATTCGTACTATCATACCAACTGAGCGTGATTACCCCTCGCAAAGGTGTTCCGTTGGCCACCAGTGGTACTTGGTCAGCGCTCGGACTTGGTCGCGGTTGTTTTCCATGTGGTCGCACCGCGACTCGATCACCTTCATGAGCTCAGCGAGGGCCCGGAAGGTTCGGTTCGCGACGCCCTCGTTGATGATCGGCCAGAGTCGTTCAGCGGGCTGTAGCTCCGGGGAGTAGGCCGGAAGTTTCGCGAGGTGCACGCCCTCGGGGACAACGAGGTCACGAGCGGTGTGCCAACCCGCGCCGTCGAGTACGACAACCGCTCTGCGTTTCGGGCCCAGTCCAGCGGCCTCTGCGAAGTCCCGAAGCACTGCGCTCATGATCGCGGATGACACTGTTGAACCTATGAAGTTGACGGTCTCGCCCGAGCTGGGTCGGACGAAGGAGAAAAGGTAAGCCCACTCGTAGCGGCGACGCGAGGACGCCACAGGGCGCTGGCCCTTCTTCGCCCAAACTCGGCGGTAGCTCGGGATCAGCCCGAACCGCCCTTCGTCCTCCGCCCAGACCTGGACTTCCGCTTCGGGGTGGGCTCGAACGACGTCTCGAACACAACTTTGAAGCCCCCTTTTTTGAAGGCCTCCTGGGCCTCGAGATCTGCGTCGGGGTGCTTCGGTCTCGGGACCTGCCGGCGGTGGCCTGTGCGAACCATGTACGCCCACGCGGTGTGCTCGCTCACCACGAGACCGTGATGTTCTTCGATCCACGTGGACACCTTGGGGCTCGTCCAGAGACCACCATCCGGCGGAGGCTGCAGCAAGGCGGCCGAGAGCTGCTCGCAGGCAGCGACGCCGAGGACCCGTTCGCGCCCGTTGTCGCGTCGCCCGTCCTCGAGCGCTTCGGGCCCACCGTCGTTGTACACGTGCACCGTGCGGCGAACCCAATCCTCGCGGCGCTTGCAGATGTCGGAGATCGCCTTCGCCGACCAGCCCTCGCTCTTGAGCATGACGGCCTGCAGGCGCAGACGCTCGCCTGCGTTCTTGCACCACTTGAACCGCTCGACGAGCGCCTCGGAGGTCAGGTGGGGGTGAACCTGTAGGATGAAGGGCATGAATTCCTCTTCCTGAGATTTACCATCGCGATCTTGATTTGTCTAGCTTGGGCCGCGATCTTTTTTATCGACCGTTGGTATGATACGGTTTTCTGCTGCGCCCGGGCGGCCCACCTGCCACGCGCCGTGATACGCAAACCCATCCGGGGACATCTCGTGACTTACAGCCAATTTCCGCGTCGCAGCGTTGCAGCACTTCTCGCGCTCACCCTCGGCGTGCCGAGCATCGCGATGGCCACGGACTACCTCTTCACGTCGAACACCTACGGCAGCGGCGCGAAGGGCGTTCGCATCACCCTCGGCACGAAAACGGTTGGACCGACCGCAAACGTGCCGTGTTCAAGCGCTGTCCAGCAGG
>CAIXRH010000352.1 GCA_903921785.1 uncultured Pseudomonadota bacterium | reverse complement strand
TCGATCTCGAGGCCGACCTCGGCATCGACACCGTGAAGCAGGCCGAGCTCATCGCGGCGATCCGCGACGCCTGGGACATCCCGCGCGACGACAGCATCAAGCTCCAGGACTACCCGACGCTCGCCCACATCGTCCGCTTCGTCTACGCGAAGCGGCCGGACCTCGCGGCGACGCGGGATGCGGCGCAGACCCCGGCGCGCGCCGTGGCTTCGGCGGCGCCTCCTCCGGCGGCACCCGTGAACGCGCCCGTGCCGACGGCGCCCGCGTCGCCCGCAGCCCCGTCCGCGTCCCCCTCCACCGACCCCATCCGCGCCCGCGTCTTCGCCCTGGTCACCGAGAAGACCGGCTACGACGCCGATATGCTCGACCCCGACCTCGACCTCGAGGCTGACCTCGGGATCGACACGGTGAAGCAGGCCGAGCTCATCGCCGCCATCCGCGACGAGTGGGACATTCCCCGGGATGACGGTCTAAAGCTCCAGGACTACCCGACCCTCGCGCACATCGTTCGCTTCGTCTACGCGAAGCGGCCGGACCTCGCGGCGGCCCAGGCGGCGCCTCCGGCGTCCGTGCAGGCCGCCTCCGCGGCCCCGCCCAGCTCGACGTCCGCCACGGCGTCCGCCTCCGCGCCGGTCACGTCTGGCTCGACGGCGTCCACGTCCACCGCGGCGGCTCCCTCCGTGCCGTCCACCGCGGCGCCCACCCCCTCCACCGACGCCGTCCGCGCCCGCGTCTT
The DNA here is from genome assembly GCA_903921785.1 of uncultured Pseudomonadota bacterium. Taxonomy (GTDB): domain Bacteria; phylum Myxococcota_A; class UBA796; order UBA796; family SXON01; genus SXON01. The sequence continues at coordinate 16,678 of CAIXRH010000352.1, read as the reverse complement.
CGCCCTCGTCACCGAGAAGACAGGCTACGACGCGGACATGCTCGACCCCGACCTCGACCTGGAGGCCGACCTCGGCATCGACACCGTGAAGCAGGCCGAACTCATCGCCGCCATCCGCACCGAGTGGGACATCCCCCGAGACGACGGCCTCAAGCTCCAGGACTACCCGACGCTCGCGCACATCGTCCGCTTCGTCTACGCGAAGCGGCCGGACCTCGCACCCGCGGATTCGGCTCCCCCGGCGACGGCCACCCACGCGTCCAGCTCGGAGGTTCCCTCCGCGCCCCCAAGCGCCGCCGCGCCGCCAGCCTCCCCCGCGGTCTCCGCCTCCCCCGACCTCGTCACCTCCACCCCGGCGCCCCGGCGCGTCCCCACGCCGGTGCTGCGTCCGGCGGTGTGCCTGCCCACGGGCGTCCGCCTCGGCGCGGGCTCGCGGGTCACGATCGTCGCGTCCAAGGGCGGCCCGAGCGAGACCGTCGCGAACGCCCTGCGCGGACTGCTCGTCGCGCGCGGCGCCGAGATCGTCGCCCCCGACGCCGAGGGCCCGATCCACGGCGTCTACTGGCTCCGCGGCCTCGACCCCGTCGACCTCCGCGCGCTCGACCTCGCCGGGTGGCGCGAGGCCCTGCGCCTCCGGGTGAAGGACCTCTACGCGCTGATGCGCGCCCGCTACGAGGAGTCCCCGTTCCTGGTGAGCGCCGTCGCGTTGGGCGGGCTCCACGGCTACGGCCCCGACGGCGCGCAGAACCCGCTCGGCGGCGGCATCACGGGCTTCACGAAGACGTGGGCCCGGGAGCGCCCGACCGCGCTGGCCAAGGCGGTGGACTTCGCGACGGGCACCCCGGCCGACGTCGTCGCCGCCGCCCTCCTCGCCGAGACCGAGACCGATCCCGGCGCGGTCGAGATCGGCCGTCGCGACGGGCGCCGCTGGGGCATCGGCCTGGTGGAGACCGCCGCCGGCCCCGAGGTGGCCGGCGTGCTCCGTCCGGAGACCGTTATCATGGTGACCGGCGCCGCCGGCAGCATCGTGAGCGCGATCACGGCAGACCTCGCCCGCGCCGCCGGTGGCGGGACGTTCTACCTGCTCGATCTCACCCCCGAGCCGGCCGCGGGCGACCCCGACCTCGCGCGCTTCGCGGTCGACCGCGAGGGGCTGCGCAAGGACCTCTACGACCGCCTGAAGGCCAAGGGCGAGCGTGCCACCCCGGCCATCGTCGACAAGCTCCTCGCCGGGATGGAGCGCGCCCAGGCGGCCCGCACCGCGATCGACGCGGTCACGGCAGCCGGGGGCAAGGTCCGCTGGTTCTCCGGCGATCTCCGCGATCCGCTGGCCGTTGGCGCCGCCGTGGAGGCCGCCCGCGCCGCCCACGGCAAGGTGGACGTGCTCTTGCACGCCGCCGGCCTGGAGATCTCCCGATGGCTCCCGGACAAGAAGCCCGAAGAGTTCGACCTCGTCTTCGACGTGAAGGCGGACGGCTGGTTCAACCTCGTGGGCAGCGGCCTGCCCTTCGGCGTCACCCTGGCGTTCTCTTCGATCGCCGGACGCTTCGGCAACGGCGGGCAGGCGGACTACGCCTCGGCCAACGACCTGCTCTGCAAGCTCGCGGCCGCCTCCCCGGCGGGCACCCGCGGCCTCGCCATCGATTGGACCGCCTGGGGCGGCATCGGCATGGCGACCCGCGGTAGCATCCCCAAGGTGCTCGCCGCCGCCGGCATCGAGATGCTCGACCCTGGCGTGGGCCTCGCCACCATCCGGCGCGAACTGACCTGCGGCACGGGCGAGACCGTCGCGGCAGGGCGGCTCGGCCTCCTGATGGCCGAGCGTGACTCCCTGGACGCCTCCGCGATCCCGTCGCGGCCGATGCTCGACCGCGTGACCGCGTTCGGACTCTACGGCGGCCTCCGCGCCGAGGCCGACCTCACCCCGAAGGACCTGCCGTTCCTCGATCACCACCGCATCGAGGGCACCGCGGTGCTCCCCGGCGTGATGGGCGTCGAGGCGTTCGTGGAGGCGGCCCGGACCTTCGTGCCCGGCGCGACCTCGTGGACGGTCGAGGACGTCCAGTTCCTCGCGCCCTTCAAGTTCTACCGGAACGCGACGCGGACCGTCACCGTCGAGGCGCTCGCCCGCCGCGACAGCGACGGCGCGGTCGTCGTCGACTGCCGGCTGCTCGGCCACCGGGTGCTCCACGGCCACACCGAGCCCGAGGTCACCGAGCACTTCCGCGGCCGGGTGCGCTTCGGCGCCGCGCCGCCGCCGACCTCCCGGAAGGTGCCGAAGGTGAAGCGCGGGGTGGACGCCGAGGCGATCTACCAGGTCTACTTCCACGGTCCCGCCTACCAGGTGCTCGACCGGATCGGCCGGGTGGGCGAGGAGGCCGTCGCGCTCCTGCCCGCCACGCTCCTGGACGACGGAGCGGCGGGAACGCTCGCCACGCCGCGGCTGTTGGAGGCCGCCTTCCAGGCCGCCGGCGCCCTGCAGATCGCCGAGGCCGGCACGATGGGCCTGCCCAGCGTGCTCCGTTCCGCCACGTGGACGCCCTCCGGCGAGCCGGGCCGCGCCGTGTTCGTCCGCGGCGGCCCTGAAGAATTCGACGCCCAGGTCGTGGACGCGGCGGGGACGGTCGTGCTGACCGTCACCGGCTACCGGACCGCGACCCTTGGCCCCATCGAGGCGTCGCCGCGCGCGCCCTTCGCCTCCGCCCTCTCCGGCTAGCGTACCTTCAGCCCGGGTCTCCTCATGATCCCTGCATTTCGTCGCGTCGCGATCGTCAACCGTGGCGAAGCCGCCGTCCGCTTCCTCAACGCCCTGCGGGAGTTCAACGACGAGCACGGCTCGGACATCCAGGGCATCGCCCTGCACACCGACGCCGACCGCTTCTCGCTGTACGTCCGTCAGGCCGACGACGCCTACAACCTGGGCCCCGCCACGTTCGTGGACCCCAAGGACGGCGCCCGGAAGGTGAGCTACCTCGACTACGAGCGGCTCGAGCGCGCCCTCGTCGCCACCCGGGCCGACGCCGCCTGGGTCGGGTGGGGCTTCGTGGCCGAACACCCCGAATTCGCCGAGCTCTGCCGGCGGCTCGGGATCACCTTCCTCGGCCCCGACGCCGATGCCATGCGCCAGCTCGGGGACAAGATCACCTCCAAGCGGATCGCCGAGCGCGCGCAGGTCCCGGTGATTCCGTGGACCGGGGGCGCGGTCGACACGATCGCCGAGGCCGAACGGGCCGCGGCCGCCATGGGCTTCCCGGTGATGGTCAAGGCGACGGCCGGCGGCGGCGGACGCGGCATCCGACGCGTGGACGAGCCCGAGAAGCTCGCCGGCGCCTACGAGAGCGCCCGGTCCCAGGCCCGGGGCGCCTTCGGCGACGACAGCGTGTACCTGGAGAAGGTGGTCGAGGGCGCGCGGCACGTCGAGGTGCAGATCCTCGCCGACCACTTCGGCAACGTCTGGGCCGTCGGCGTGCGCGACTGCTCCGTGCAGCGGCGCCACCAGAAGCTCGTCGAGGAGGCGCCGTCCCCCGGGCTGCCCGAGGCGCTCGACGCCGAGCTCCGCGCCGCCGCTGTCCGCCTCGCCAAGGTCGCCGGCTACCGCGGCGCCGGTACGGTCGAGTTCCTCTGCGACGCCGAGGCCGGGAAGTTCTACTTCATGGAGGTCAACACCCGCCTCCAGGTGGAGCACCCGATCACCGAGCTGACCACCGGGTTGGACCTGGTGAAGATGCAGATCCTCATCGCTGCCGGCACCCGCCTGGAGGGCGACGCCCCCCGGACCGTGGGCCACGCGATCGAGGTGCGCCTCAACGCCGAGGATGCCGACCGCGACTTCGCCCCGGCGCCGGGGCGGATCGCCATGCTCAAGCTCCCCACCGGTCCCGGCATCCGCATCGATCGCGGGGTCACCGAAGGCGACGTCGTCGCCCCCGAGTTCGACTCGATGATCGCGAAGATCATGGCGTACGGTCGCACCCGGGCGGAGGCCCTGGCCCGCGTGCGCCGGGCGGTCGCCGAGAGCATCTTCATCCTCGAAGGCGGCACGACCAACAAGCCGTTCCTGCTCGAGGTGCTCGACACCCCGGACTTCCGCCGCGGCGGGGTCTCGACGCAGTGGCTCGAACAGTGGATGTCCACCCGCGAGCACCACCTCCGGCCGTTCGCCGCGCTGGCGTGGGTCGGCGCCGCCATCGAGATCTACGAGGCGGAACGGGCCATCGAGCTGCGCGAGTTCTTCATCTCCGCCGCCCGCGCGCGCGCCGAAGTGCGCAACGAGGTCGGCCGCGCCGTGGAGCTCCGCTACCTCGGCCACGGCTACTCCGGCCGGGTCGTCTGCCTTGGGCCCCGGCAGTACCGGGTGACCGTGGGCGGCCATCGCATCGACGTCGCGGTGGACCACATCAGCCGCTTCGAGCGGTTCCTCACCGTCGACGGCGTCCGGCATCGGGCGTTGTGCGTCGTGCAGGGCGTCGACCACGTGGTCGAGGTCGAGGGCACCCCCCACACCTTCTCCCGGGACGACGGGGGCTTCGTGCGAGCGCAGGCGCCTGCGATCGTCGTGAGCGTCAGCGTCGCTGCGGGGGACGCCGTGACGGCCGGACAGACGGTCGCCGTGCTCGAAGCGATGAAGATGGAGACAGCGGTGAAGGCGCCCTACGCCGGAAAGGTGCGCCGGGTGCTGGTGGTGCCCGGGACCCAGGTCGGTCCCGGCGCGGCGCTGCTGCAGATCGACCAGGAGACGCAGGGAGAGGTCGACGTCGGCGGCGAACGCCTCGACTTTGTCTCGCTCACGCACGCGATCGCGGACAGCCCGGAGCAGCGCTGCCTCTCCGTGCTCGCCGAGCTCCACCAGCTCGCGTTGGGCTACGACATCGACGGCGCCGAAGCCCGGCGCCTGGTGGCCGAGTACGCCGCCGCCTGCGCCGCCTGCGGCCCGACCGAGGCCCGGCTCGCCGCCGAGAACCGCCTCCTCACCGTCTTCACCGACATCTCCGCCCTGTTCCGCCCGCGGCAGGACCCCGACGCTGATCAGGTGGAGCACGCCCGCACCACCGAGTTCATGCACCAGTTCCTCCGCACCCTCGACGTGCGGAATTCCAAGCTGCCCCGGTCATTCCTCGCCCGGGTGGAGCGCGCGGTCGCGCACTACGGCGTCACCGAGATCGGGCGCACGCCCGAGGTGGAGGAGGTGCTCCACCGGGTCTTCAAGGCGTGGAAGCGGCCGGAGATCGTGCCGACCCTGCTCGCGGTGCTCGACCAGCGGCTCGGCGAGACGGAGCCGCCCGCGGGCGCGGCCTCGCCCGAGGTGCGCGAGAGCCTCGACCGGCTCATCGCCGTGGCCGAGGCCCGCAACAAGAACGTCGCCGATCTCGGCCGGCAGGTGCGCTTCAAGTATTTCGACCGCCCGCTGGCGGACGCCCGTCGCCAGGAGACCTACACCGAGGTCGAGGGCCAGCTCGCCGCCCTCGCCCGCCACCCGGGCTCCCCCGACCGGGACGAGCGGATGGGCGCCATCGTGGAGTGCCCGCAGCCGCTGGAGCGCTTCTTCGGCGCTCGGTTCGGCGCCGCCGGACGCTCCGTCCGCGAGCTGATGCTCGAGGCGCTGGTGCGTCGGTACTACCGGATCCGGACCACCGAGGGACTTCGCACCTGGACGATCGCCGACAAGAGCCTCGTGACGTGCCGCTACGTCCATGAGGGGCAACGCATCGCGGTGTTCGCCACGCACGGCGAGGGTCGGTCCCTCGCGGCGCCGTTGGAGGCCCTGCGCCTCGCCGCCGCGGAGGCGCCCGTCGACCACGAGCTGGCCCTGGAGCTGTATCTCTGGGACGGGGGCCCGCTGGGCGACGCCAACGACAACGCGGACGCCCTGCGCGCCGAGCTCGACCGCGTCCGGTTCGACCGCCCCGTGCGTCGTGTAGCGGTCGTGCTCGCGGCCCCGGGCACCAATTGGGACAGTTCGGCCGTCCACCACTTCACGTTCCGCCCCTCCGCCGAGGGTTTCCGGGAAGACCGCGTCTACCGCGACATCCACCCGATGATGGCCAAGCGCCTTCAACTCTGGCGCCTGAGCCGCTTCGACCTCGAGCGCCTGCCCTCCGCCGAGGACGTGTACCTGTTCCGGGCCACCGCCCGAGAGAACAAGAAGGACGAGCGCCTCTTCGCCTTCGGCGAGATTCGCGACGTCACCGCCGTGCGGGACGAGCACGGGAAGGTGGTCAGCCTGCCGCTCCTCGAGCGCGTCTGCAACGAGGCCTTCGCGGCGATCCGGAACTTCCAGGCGCGGCGCGAGCAGCACAAGCGGCTCTGGTGGAACCGGGTGATCCTCAACATCCGACCCCCGCTGCTCCTCGGCAACGACGAACTGTACGCCGTCGGCGACCGGCTCCGGAGCGCCGGCGAAGGCCTCGGCCTGGAGAAGGTCTCGGTGCTTGCACGGCTGCCCGACCCGGCCACCGGTGGGCTGAAGGACTGCGTACTATCCCTGATGAATCCCGGCGGCACCGGCGTATCGATCCGCATCGCTGAACCTCGGAACGTGCCGGTCCGGCCGCTCTCGGAGTACGTGCAGAAGGTCATCCGGATGCGGGCGCGCGGCCTCGTGTACCCCTACGAGATCGTCAGCATCCTCACCACGCCGCCGGACGCCGAGACGCCCCCCGGGCGCTTCACCGAGTACGACATGGACGCCGCCGGCAACTTCGTGCCCGTCCATCGCGAGTATGGTCAGAACACCGCGAACATCGTCGCCGGCGTCATCGAGAGCTATCCCCCGCGGTACCCCGAGGGGATGAAGCGGGTCGTGCTCATCGGCGATCCGAGCCGCGAGATGGGCTCGCTGGCCGAGCCAGAGTGTAAGCGGATTCTCGCCGCCCTCCGCCTCGCCCGGGACCTCGACGTGCCCGTGGAGTGGTTCGCGCTCTCGGCGGGCGCGCGGATCTCGATGGAGAACGGCACCGAGAACATGGACTGGATCTCGCGGGTGCTCCGCGAGATCGTGAACTTCACCCAGGAAGGTCGCGAGATCAACGTCATCGTGGTCGGCATCAACGTCGGCGCCCAGCCCTACTGGAACGCCGAGGCCACGATGCTCATGCACACCCGCGGCGTGCTCATCATGACGGCGCAGGGGGCCATGGTGCTCACGGGGAAGACGGCGCTGGACTACTCCGGCAGCGTCTCCGCCGAGGACAACCTCGGGATCGGCGGGTTCGAGCGCATCATGGGTCCGAACGGGCAGGCGCAGTACTACGCCCCGACGATCCACGACGCCTGTCGGCTGCTGCTCCGGCACTACGATCATTGCTACGTGTTCCCCGGGGAGCGCTTCCCGAGGCAGGTGGCCACCACCGACCCGGTGGACCGCGACGTCACCCTGTTCCCGCACGGCGGCGACTTCGCCACCATTGGCGAGGTCTTCTCCCCGGAGACCAACCCCGGCCGCAAGCGCCCGTTCGACATCCGCCGGGTGATGCGCGCGGTCACGGATCAGGATCAGCCGCCGCTGGAACGCTGGCAGGCCATGCACGACGCCGAGATCGCGGTGGTGTGGGACGCCCACCTCGGCGGGCGTCCGGTGTGCCTCGTCGGCATCGAGTCCAAGCCGGTGCCGCGCATCGGCTTTGTGCCCATCGACGGCCCGGAAGCCTGGACCTCCGGGACCCTCTTCCCCCTCTCCGCGAAGAAGGTGGCGCGTGCCATCAACGCCGCCAGCGGAAACCGCCCGATCGTGCTGCTGGCGAACCTCTCCGGGTTCGACGGGTCGCCCGAGTCGATGCGGAAGCTCCAGCTGGAGTACGGCGCGGAGATCGGCCGGGCCATCGTCAACTTCAAGGGCCCGATCCTCTTCTGCGTGGTCTCGCGGTACCACGGAGGTGCGTTCGTGGTCTTCTCGAAGTGCCTCAACGACGACATGGAGGCGGTGGCCCTGGAGCACACGTACGCCTCGGTCATCGGCGGGGCGCCGGCCGCGGCCGTCGTGTTCGCGCGGGAGGTCGAGGATCGGGCCCGGCAGGACGCGCGGGTGGTGGCCGCGAAGGCCGCGGTCGCCAAGGCACCCGAGTCCGGGCGGCGGGCGGCGCAGGTCGGGATGGAGACGCTCTTCCAGGCGGTCCACGTCGAGAAGTTGGGCGAGGTCGCCACGGAATTCGACGGCGTGCATTCGGTCCAACGGGCGCTCCGCGTCGGCTCGCTCGACCGCATCCTCCCCCCGGCGACCCTCCGCGGCTGGCTGGTGGAGGCCGTGGAGCGCGGCATCGCCAAAGTGACCCAGCGCGGCTGAGACCGGCGGGGCCAACCAAGAAAGCCAAGGTTGGTCCCACCTCTCGCCCCTCCTCCAGCCTCGCGAGCCAGCACGAGCGTCGGCGGGCGGCCGCGGCGGCGGGTGGCGGCGGCAGCGGGCGACAACGCCGGCCGCCCCGATCTCGCCGAGCCCTCCCCCCAGCGGATACACCCGCCCCGCTCCGGAGCCGCCCCCATGGCCAATGAATTCGCCGGCGAAGCCCTGCACTCGGCCGAGTACTTCGGCGACCAGCGCGACCACTGGTACAACCTGGACTTCCTCCAGCTCCTCCGCCGCCGCTTCGGTTTTGAGGACGTCCGCACCGTCCTCGACGTCGGCGCTGGCGCCGGCCACTGGAGCCGGGTCCTGGCGACCATGCTCCCGCCCGACACCACGCTCGTCGGCGTCGACCGCGAGCCGCGCTGGGTGGACGAGGCCACCCGCCGGGCGGCCGCCGCCGGCCTCGGCGACCGTTTCCGCTACCAGACCGGCGCCGCCGAGGCGCTCCCCTTCCCCGACGGCAGCTTCGACCTCGTGAGCTGCCAGACCGTGCTCATCCACTGCCCCGACCCGGCGGCGGTCCTCGCCGAGATGGTGCGGGTCACCCGACCAGGTGGCAGGGTCTTCGTGGCGGAGCCGAACAACCTCACGGGGCAGCTCCTCACCCCCCATGCGCTCGACACCCCGGTGGAGGACCTCCTCGCCCTGGTGGAGCTGGAGATGCGCTGCGAACGAGGGAAACGAGCCCTCGACGAGGGGGACAACTCCCTCGGCGAGCGGCTCCCCGCCCTCTTCGCCGCCGCCGGGCTCGTCGACAGCCAACTCCACCTCAACGACCGGTCCGTCTCCCTCCAGCCTCCGTACACGGCGCCCGGAAACCAGGCGTTGGTGGAGGAGCTCGTCTCCAGCTTCGACCGAGAGGTGTGGATGTGGGACCGGGCGACCACCGAGCGCTACTTCGTCGCGGGCGGCGGCGACGTGGCGGCGTTCCCAAGCGCATGGGCCCTCGCCGGACGCGCGCTCGGCCGCGTGGTGGAGGAGCTCCGTGCCGGCACGTTCGCCCAGGCCGGAGGCTTCGTGATGTACCTCGTGTGCGGGCGCCGGCCGGCGGAACCGTAGGTCCAAGGCGGGGGGCGCGGCGGGCGAGGGGGCGATAGGGACGTCGGAGCGTCAATGTCCAGCGAACCCCTCCCCTCCCCGCCGGCGCGGTCGGCGTCCGCCCGCGCGGGGGCCAGCCGCGCGCTGCAGATCCTCTCGGCGGTGTTCGCGGCGCTCGACACGCTCGCGATCGGTTGGTGGTCCCTCCTCGCCGTGGGGTACGCCCCGTCGTTCACCTCGATGTTCGAGGCGTTCGGCGGGGAGCTTCCCCTGGTCACCCGGCTGGTGATCCACCCGGCGTTCGGCCCCGCGATGGTGCTCGCGGCGACGGCGGCAATGGCCGGGGCGTGGCGCCTGCCCCCGTCGCCGGACCGCCGCGCGGCGTGGCTCGGCGGGCTTTTCGTCGTGAACGCGCTGGGCATCTCGGCCGTTATTTTCGCGCTGTTCCTGCCGATGTTCGCGACGTTTCGGAACCTGGACCCCTGACGCCGAGTCGTGGCGTGAGCCTGGCGGGGCGGGCGCCCGCCCCGCAGCCCGCGCTCGACCGCGCCTTCGCCCCGGTCCAGCCTCCTCTCCGGCGACCGGGAGGGAGCAGACCGGGCGCCCGACGAGGCTGGCCCGTGCGACAAAAAACATCGACGTGGATAATGATAACAGCTATCATTATCAAGTGATCACCTTCGGCCCCGCCCTGACCCTCCTGCTCGCGCAGGGCTGCGTCCCCGTATGGCTCCCTCCGGCCGACGAAGTGCTCCTCGCCGCCGGGCTCCGTCACGACCCGCACAGCACGCTGGAAGGGCTCGGCGAAGGCCGCGCGCTCGTGCTCGACCGCTGCGCCAACTGTCACGCCCCGCCCACGCCGACCGTGATCCACGACGAACGGTGGCCCGACCTCCTCCCCCGGATGGTGGAGCGCGCTGAGCTCACCGCCGAGGAGACCGAGCGCCTGCTCGCGTACCTGGAGGCCGGGGCCGACGTTCCGCCACCCGCGGATTAGCTTCTTCGGATGCGTGGCCTCCTCCGCCCCGCCGCCGCGATCGGGCTCCCCGTGGCGCTGGGGGCCGGCGCGGGGTGCATCGGGGTCTACGATCGGGGCACCGACTCCGCACCGGTGGACCCGAGCGAGCCCACCACTCCGTACGAAGTGCAGGTGGAGGTCACGCTCGACGGCGCCCCCGCCGTCGACGTACCGGTGATGCAGGCGGGCACCGCGACCGTGGTCAGGACCAACAACGCCGGCCGGGTCTCCCTCACGATCGACCCGTCGGTGTCCGGGACCCACGAGGTGATCGCCGGCGCGCCGACCGCGTGGAACGCCGGGGTGGTGGTCGAGAGCCGCGACCCGATCACCCTGGCTCTCCACTCGTTCTCCACCGTGGACAACCCCGACTACGTGTTCGCCGACCCCGGCGAAGACGAGATGGAGCCTACGAGCGACAACTGCTCGCACTGCCACCTCAGCATCCACGTCGGGTGGCGGCCCAGCGCCCACGCCAACGCCGCGGCCGATCCTGCCGTCCAGGGCGTGTACCAGGGCGCCGACTTCGCCGCCTCCGCGGAAGACTGCGCGGGCACCTGGGGCGCGCTGGAGGAGCCGGGCACGGGCGCGGCGGTCGAGGGCTGCGTCGTCGCGCCGGCGGTGAGAGCGCTCGACAACGCGGGCGGCGGCTGCGCCGACTGCCACGCCCCCGCCATCGGCGGCGCCACCGTCCCCGGGCACGACCTGCTCGAAGCCCGCGATCTCGCCTACACCTACGGCGTCTCCTGCGACGTGTGCCACAAGGTCTCGACGGTCACGGTCGGCGCCGCGCCTGGCACCGCGGGCTGGCTCACGGTGCTGCGTCCTAGCGACCCCACCCCATCGAAGCTCCTCGGCGCGTTCCACCCGCTCCAGTTCGGCCCGTACCTCGACGTGGTGAACCCGTACATGGGCTCCGTCCAGCGCGACCACTTCCGCGATCCCGCCTTCTGTGGCGGCTGCCACGACCACGCCCAGCCCGTGCTCGATCCTTCCGCCTCCATCGATCTCGCCCGCTGGCCCTCGGCCACGCTCCCCATAGCATCCACGTACGCCGAGTGGCTCGCCTCCGGCACCACTGCCACCTGTGAAGACTGCCACCGGAGCCCGCTCCGCGACGTCGGGAATTCCGCGGACCTCGACAACGTCTTCGAACTGCGGGCCGACTCCTCGGCGGGCTGGTACCGCCCCGCGGGCGACGTCATCGGCCACGAGGACGTGGGGCCGCAGCAGTCAGCGGAAATCCTGGCGAACGCGGCGATGCTCGCCATCGAGTCCAAGGTGGCCGACGGCACGCTCACCGCCGCCGTGACCGTCACCAACAGCGGCGCCGGCCACGCCCTCCCCACCGGCGAGCCCTTCCGGAACCTCGTGCTGCGCGTGGAGGCCGAGTGCGATGGCGTCCCGCTCATCCCCACAGGCGGCGACATCGTCCCGGGCTGGGGCGGCGCCGAGGCGGAGCGACACGCGCCCGAGCGGCTCGACAGCTTCCCGGAGGCCGCCGTCGGCGACACCCTCCGGCTCGCCCGCACGGTGGGCTGGGTCGACTACACCGGCCCGGGGCCCTTCGGCGACGGCACCTTCACTGCGGCAGAGAAGGGACTCCCCGCGATGGACTTCCTCGCAGCGCTCAAGGTGACCGCCGTGGGAGCCGATGGCACCCTCACCGTGGACGCCCCGGAGACGCTCGCCGCCGCCCTCGCCGAGGCCGACACCGCCTTCCTGGTTCGCGACGCCGCGGAGGCGGCCGGCGCGCCCGGCTTCGGCTTCGCCAAGGTGCTCGTCGCCGCCGACGGCGCCACGATGGTGCCCCACTTCCGCGCGGTCGACGTCCAGAGCGACGACCGCCTGGCCCACAACGCCTCGTTCACCTCCACCCACCGCTTCGCCGCTCCTTGCTCGTCCCCGAAGGTCCATGCCACCCTGGACTACCGGGCGTTTCCCCTTGGAATCGCACGGACGTACGGCTGGGACGTGGGTGAGGCGCGGATGGAGGAGCGTTCGGACTGAAGGGACACGCCTTTCCCCGCTACCGCCCACCGCGCTACGCTCCCCCCACCCCGGAGTCCTCTTGCTGCTGCTCCTCGCTGCGCTCACCTCCCCGGCCCACGCCGACGACGACGACAACTTCTTCTTCGTCGGCGGCGCCGCCGCGATCCGCCCCGGGTACGGGCCGGTGCTCTACCCGGCGCCCAGCCAGGCCGAAGGGCTCTCGCTCTGGGGCGAAGCCGAGGCGGACCTCCGCTTCCAGGCCGGCATTGTCTCGGGCCGACTCGATCTCGACTTCGCCGGCACCGTCCTGCCCGACGTCGGCATCGTCAAGGCGCTCCCCGACGTCCCGGTGATCGACACGGTGCGCCCCGAGTGGGCGATGATCCAGGCCGGCGGGGAGACCTGGGTGGCCCGCGGCGGCATCGTGAACGCGGCGATGGGCCTCGAAGACTGGGACGACTGGGCGATGTACATGCCCACCCACGGCCAGTACTTCGCCTTCTCCCCCGGGCGAATGGCCGGCTCGGAGGTCGGGTGGACCTTCGGCGACGACGGCCCCACCGTCTCCATCGGCGGCGGCGCCGACCTCGACTGGGACAGCGAGGGCATCGTCGAGGCCAACGTGAGCTACGAAGGCGACGCGGCGTCGGTGTACTCGGGCGTCGCGGTGTACCCCGGCATCCAGCGCTACGCGGCGGTGCTCGGCGCCGAGGCCTACCCCGCGGAATTCGTCACCCTGGCGCTCGGCGGAATGGCCGGGGTGGACGGCGCCTCCCCGTTCACGGAGGTCTCGCTCTACGGCGTCTTCCTCCCCGAGGCGATCGTGAAGCCCACGGTGCGGCTGGAGGCCGGCTTCGACCCCGACGGCGTCACCGGCGGCGCGCCCTGGGCGGCGAGCGTGGGCGGGGCCATCAACCCCACGCCCTACACCAAGATCCTCCTCGAAGGGAAGCTCCTTGGCACCGCCGGCGATCCCGTCCCCGGGGTGTACGCCTCCCTCTGCATCTTCCGCCCCGAGCCGGGCGACGACGAAGAGGGCGACGACGCCGGCCCCGATCCCGACGACAAGGACTGAACATGCCCAGGCCGCTCCTGCTCGCCGGCGCCCCGAGCGCGGGCACCTCCGCCGTCACCCTCCACGCGCCGTGGGACGGCCGCGCCCTCGACGCGATCGCCCAGGCCGGACCGGCCGAGATGGAGGCCGCCGCCGCCGCCGCCGCGCGTGCCTTCGCGGTCACCCGCGCGATGCCGGCGTGGCGACGCGCCGACGTGCTCCGGAAGGTCGCGTTGGGGCTCGCCGCGCGGCGTGAGGAGATCGCCGGCCTCATCCGCGACGAGGGCGGCAAGCCGATCACCTTCGCCCGCGCCGAGGTCTCCCGCGCGATCGACACGTTCAACCTCAGCGCCGAAGAAGCGAGCCGCATCGAGGGCGAGGTCTTCGGGCTCGACGGCGTGGCGGCTGGCGAAGGCCGCACCGCGATTGTCCGGAGGTTCCCGCGCGGTCCGGTGCTGGCGATCGCCCCGTTCAACTTCCCGCTCAACCTCGTGGCGCACAAGGTCGCGCCGGCGATCGCCGCGGGCTGCCCGGTCGTCATCAAGCCCGCGGAGGCCACGCCATCCGCGGCGTTGGTCCTGGGAGAGCTCTGTGTGGAGGCCGGGTGGCCGGCCGAGGCCATCAGCGTCCTGCCCTGCGACCGCAGCGTCGCCGGCGCCCTGGTCGACGACCCCCGGTTCCCCGTCATCTCCTTCACGGGGAGCGACGTCGTGGGCTGGCAGCTCCGCGCGCGCGCTCCGCGGAAGCAGGTATTGTTGGAGCTGGGCGGGAACGCCGCCGCCATCGTCGAGCCCGACGCGGACCTCGCCTACGCGATCCCCCGCATCGCCGCCGGCGGCTTCGCCCACGCGGGGCAGGTGTGCATCTCGGTGCAGAACGTCCTGGTCCACGAGCGGGTCTTCGCCGAGGCACGCGAGCGGATGATCGCGGCGGCCGCGGCCGTCCCCCGCGGTGACCCCGCCCGCGACGCCACCGTCTGCGGCCCGATGATCAACCCCGGGCAGGCCGACAGGGTGGAGAGCTGGGTGGCGGAGGCGGTGTCCGGCGGCGCGAATGCGCACGGCGGAGGCCGTGAAGGCAGCGTTCTCGCCCCCATCGTGCTCGACAGCGTCCCCGACGGCGCCCGCATCCTCCGCGACGAAGCCTTCGGGCCGGTGCTCGCGATGCGCTCCTACCGCACCCTCGACGAGGCGATCGCCTACGTGAACGCGGGGCGCTTCGGCCTGCAGTGCGGCGTGTTCACCCGCGACGTCGGGGCGCTGTTCCGGGCGTTCTCCGGGCTGGAGGTCGGCGGGGTGATCCACGACGACTACCCCACCTTCCGCGTCGACGCGATGCCCTACGGCGGGGTGAAAGACTCGGGCGTAGGCCGCGAGGGGCCCCGCTGGGCGATCCGTGATTTTACGGAGGAGCGGCTGCTCGTCCTCAAGGGATGATCCGGTCGCACTTTTGTGCGTATTGAACGGGAGCCGGCGCTCGCTCCCGCTCGCCCGAGGCTGGCCGCGTCGAGCGGCCCCACTCGCCGGGCACCGCCCTACAACCGCAACCCGTCCCGGATCGGGGTGGTGTAGAGCGCCTCGGTCGCCTTGCAGGCTTCCACGAAGGCGTCGTCGAAGGTGTCTGGGAGCTTCGCCTGCAGCTCCACGTAGAGATCACCCCGGTGTTCCTTCCGGGTGACCCCGCGCCCCTTGAGCCGGAGCGTGCCGCCGTTTCGCGTGCGCGGCGGAATCTTCAGCGACACCGGCCCATCCGGAGTGGGCACCTCCACGCTCGCACCGTTCGCGAGCTCGGCGAGCGTCACCGGGAGCTTCAGCGTGAGGTCCAGCCCGTGGCGGGTGAACGACGGGTGCGGGCGCACGTGGATCTTGATGCGGACGGGGCCCTCCGCCGTGTCGACCTTCACCGAGTTCCCGGTGTCCGCCCCCTGAGGGATGCGCACCCGCTGCCCGGCCACGGTCACCTCCACGCCAGCGAGCGCCTGTGCGAGGTCGAGCTCGAGCTCGGTGGTGGCCTCCCGAGGCGCGCGGCGACCGCGCGACCGCCCGCCCCCGGCGAAGCCGCCGAGGATGTCGTTCAGATCGAACTCCACGCCGCCACCGAAGCCGGGGAAGCCCTGGCCGCCGCCGGGGAACCCGCCGCCCCCACCCGGGAACCCGCCACCGGCCTGCTTCCACGCGCGTGCTCGCGCGGCGTCGAACCCGGAGCTGAGCGACTCCGGCCCGAACTCGTCGTAATTCTTACGCTTGTCCACGTCGCTGAGCACATCGTACGCCGACGACGCCTCCTTGAACTTCGCTTCCGCGGCCTTGTCTCCCGGGTTCTTGTCGGGGTGCCACTTGGCGGCCAGGGTGCGGAACGCCTTCTTGATCTCCGCAGCGGAGGCCGTGGGGCTCACGCCGAGGGTGTCGTAGAGCTTGGTGTGTGCGGGCATGGCGCTAAGGTGCTCACCTTCGGCGGGAGAGGCCAGTGGTTTGCCCCCCGAAGCCGCTACTCGGGCCAATCCCGACAACGATCGAGGACGACGTCGCACGTGAGGAGGTCCGCGGGCACCCCGTCGAGCGCAGACTCGCCCACCGCGGCCGCGAGCTGGCGAAACGCGGCGGCCGTGGCGGGGTCCACATCCGCAGGGGCGAGGAACAAGCCAAGGGCATAGCGGCCGCTGCGCCGCTCCAGCCGCACCATCCCGTCTCCCTGGAGCGCCCCGGCCGCGACAAGCACCTCGCCCACCCGACGCGCCTCCTCCGCGGTCGCGCCGCCCCGATACTCCACGATATCACCGGTTGAAAGAGTCACCTGCTGCTGGATGACGTCCGGAGCGAGGGCGGCCCAGGCCGCGCTCGCACCGAACGCCGACCCCCAACCGCACAGTACCAACCCCACGACGAGCCCCCACGACCGAGATTGAACCGACGAAGGTGCGCGGACCTCCCGGTGCTCCTCCACCCTCGCGAGCCCCGACGGGCGTCGGTCGACCTCCGCGGCCCCCCCGGGAGGGGTCGCCGGCGCGGCCTTCGCCACGCTCTCGTGCAGCTGGAGGGTCATCTTTCGGAGCGCGAGCGCCAGGCCGATCGACGCGCCGCCCAGCGCCCCGCCGATGCGGGCGCTACGCTAACGCTCGCGCCCGACTCGGCTCACTTTTCTGCCGGTTGTAGTTCGGCTTCGGTCGGGGGCGGGTTGGTAACCCGCCCCCTCGGTCAGCCGTACAACCGGCGACGCGGGGTGGGCCAGCCCGGCTTGC
>CAIXRH010000351.1 GCA_903921785.1 uncultured Pseudomonadota bacterium | reverse complement strand
GGGCGTGGTGCCGGCGGCGGGCGGGGTGGTGCCGGGCGCCGGGACGGGCGCGCCGGGGGCGGCGACAGCGGGCGCGGGAGCGGGCACGGCGCCGGTCATCACCGCGGCGGCGGTCTCCACGGAGGCGTTCGGCACGTAGGCCAGGGTCTTCGCCCGGAACTGGTAGCCCGTGGGCATCGGGAGCTGCTCGACACAGGTCTTTCTCCCCTGCACCAGCGACGCGATCCCGCTTGCCGCGCCCTCCACCCACGACTCCGACGCGAGCTGGCTGGCGAGGAAGCCGTTGTTCCCCGCCTGGGACTGCACGGTGACCTCGCCGGTCTGCAGTTGTTCGCCGATGAACTGCACGACCTGCTTCCGGGCGTTGAGCATCGCGTCGTCACGCGCCTTGGCCTCGTCGTCCCCCACCGGGGAGACCCCCACGAAGTAGTAGCCAACGGAGGATTGCGGCACGGTCTCGCTCGTACAGTCCCACGCCGGGCCGGCGTTCGGGTTCGGGTAGAGCTTGAAGCCGAAGTACACCGGCTGCTGGAAGACGATGGAGCGGGACCACGACTGGCCGTGCTTCACCTCCAGCTTGGGGAAGATCTTCAGGTCGAGCCCGGGGGGGTCTACCGACACCTTCACCCCGCCCTGCGCGCCGTTCTGGTAGTACACCGCGCCGGTGCCGGAGATGAACTCCCCGATGTACTCGGCCGGGCACTGGTCGGGCGCGCGGGTGCAGCAGGCTGCGTATTTGTCGGGATCGGCGATGTACCCGACCATTTTCTGATCGATGACGTACTTCACGCTCACCGTACGCCCGATGCTTCCACCCACGCTCACGGTCGCCGCCTGCGGGATCTGCGCGCTGATGCTCGCGCCGGTGCTCGCGTTGTAGAGCTCGTCGTAGGTGACGCCGCCACCGCCTACCACCTTGTACTGGATGTAGCGGCTGCACTGCGTCTGCATTCCCCGAGACTCGTCCAGCTCGGAAGACGGCATTCCATCAGGAATGAACCGCCCGACGTACAAGGACGGGTCCGTGTCGAAGGTCTGGCGAAGGTACATCGACTTCGGCGCCGCGACCGCGGGGCCGGTATCGGCCGCCGTGGTCAGCGGCTTGGGCGCCGCCTGGCTCGCCGCGCAGGCGACCAGACAGAGCGGGAGGAGCGCGCGTGTCATGCCTACCCGATAGCACGCTGCGCGCGCCTTGAACCTACTCGAAGACGGGGACCACCGCGCTGAGCCGGATGTCGTGGGGCTCCAGCGGCAGTTCGTCGACGATCTGCTCGGCGAACGCGATCCCGATCCGCGGCACCTCCGGGCGCAGCCGGGGGAGGAGCCGATCGTACATCCCCTTGCCGCGGCCGAGCCGCCCCCCGTCCCGGGTGAAGGCGAGGCCGGGGATGAGGGCCACGTCGATGTCCTCGGGCAGCTCCTCCACGGCGTTGGGCGCGGGCTCCCGCAGGCGCATCGGCCCCACCCGAAGGGCGTCGAGGTTGGCGACCCGATGCAGCACGATCCCCCCATCGACCACGCGGGGGAGCACGAGCCGCCCGGACGCGGCGAGGCCCACGAGGAGCGGCACGATGTCCACCTCGTCGGGCAGCGGCATGAACGCCAGGATGGTCCCGGCCGCGACGCGGGGACGCAACCACTCCACCACTTGCGCGGACCGCGCGGACCGCTGCGACACGCTCAACTGCGAGATCCGCTCGCGGACAACCTGCCGGAGGGCCACCTTCGAAGGTAGGGACGTCACGAGTTCAGGATACCCCGTCGCCACGCGCGGCATTGTGACGTGATTGGCAACAATCTTCGGGATACCGGCGCACGTACCCTGGACCGGAGTGGGGGATGCGTCAGCTCAGCGACGTGGAGGTGTTCGTACGGGTGGTGGACTCTGGGAGCTACGCCACCGCGGCGAAAGCGCTGGACATCTCTCGCTCCCATGCGAGCCGGATGGTCACCGCGCTGGAGGCACGCCTCGGTGTGCGGCTCCTCCACCGCACCACCCGACGGATCTCCACCACCCAGACCGGGCAGACGTTCTACGAGACCTGCTCGCCGCTCCTTGAGGCGCTCGCCGCCGCCGAGGCCCGCGCCGCCGCCGAGCGCGACGAAGTGGTCGGCACCCTGCGCATCTCGGTGCCCGCCCACTTCGGCCACCAGTACCTCGCGGCCCAGATCGCGAAGTTCCAACGAAAGTACCCCAGCCTCGACACCGTGGTCGACTACTCCGACCGCAAAGTGGACCTCGTGGCCGAGGGCTTCGACCTCGCCATCCGCGGTGGTTCGGTGGAGAACTCCTCGCTGGTCGCCAAGCGGCTTTGGCCCTTCCGCATGGGCATCTGGGCTTCGCCTCGCTACCTCGCCGAACACCCGGCGCCGCGCACCCCGACCGACCTCGCGGCCCATCGCTGCCTGATCTACTCGGGCACCGCCCAGCCCCGGCAGTGGCGGCTCCGGCGGGGCGACGAAGAGCTCGCCGTGGCGGTCAATGGGCCGATGACCTCCTCGTCCACCCAGGCGATCGTGCTCGCCGCCACGGAGGGGCTGGGCATCGCGCTGATGCCGGACTTCGCGGTGGCGCCCCAGGTCACCGCGGGCGCGCTGGTGCCCGTGCTGCCCGACTACTCCGGGTCGAGCGGGCACTTCTGGGCCGTCCGTCCGCACCGCACCCACCTCCCGGCGCGGGTGCGCCTGTTCATCGACTTCCTCGGGTCGCTCTGGCCCGATCCGCCGTGGCTCCATCTGGTGGGGGCCCCGGTTAGCTCCTAGGGATGTTCGTCGAACGCGTCGAGGTGGCGGGGCTCCGGGGGTTGGGCCCCGAGCCGCTGGAGCTGGGGCGGGTGGAGCGGCTCCGGGCGCCATGGGCCGTTCAACGCGCGCTTCACGACGCGCTGCTGCTCCCCTTCTGCGTCGCCGACGCCGACGTGCTCCGTGAGCTCGCCGCAAGCTGGGGTTGCGAGAACGTAGAGATTCACGGGGACCCGTTGGTCGAAGGGCTGAACTGGTCGGGCGGCGAGGGCTTGCGGTCCCTCGTCGCCGCCGACGCGGAGGGGCTGGTCCGCGCCCGCGTCCGCCTCCGCCTCGACCCTCCCCAATTCGCGGAGCTCCGCTCCGCCGCGCTGCGTGACCCCCGCCTCGTCGACGCGCTGGCCGGCGGCCCCACCCTCGAGCTCGCGGTCGGTCTCCGCTTCGCCCCCCACTTCGACGCCGCCGGGGTGGACCTGCTGGCGGTGACCATCGGCGGCTGCCCGTTCCCCACCTCCGGCCCCGATCGCCCCGCGTGGATGGTGCCGCTGCTCGCCGGCCTCCGCGGCCGCGTGCGCGCCGCGCCGCTCGCCCCGGCCGCCTGGGGTGCGGCCGCCGCCGCCTGGTCCGCCGAGACGCAGCTCCGCCTCCGCGACACGCTCTCGACGCTCGCCGCGCGCCCCGCCGAGCTCGAAGGCTTCGTGCCGCTTCCCGGGGAGCCAGCGCTGCTCGACGGCGATCGGCTGGTGCCGCTGCGCTTCTTCGCGCCCGAGTCTCGGGTCATCGTCGGCTGGGTCGGGGCCGCGCGCCTCGCGCGGCCGGACGTGCTGGTCACGATGGGCGCGCCCGACGGCGCGGGGTGGTCGGCGTGGTGGTCGGCGCAGGTGGAGGCCGAAGGGGCCCCGTTGGAGCAGGTGATCCGGCTGGGGGCCGAGCGGGGGCGGCGTGTCGGTCCGTAGCGTCTGCGTGCAGTGCGGGGCCGAGAAGGAGCTCCCGCTCGGGCGCTGTGCCGGCTGCGGCCACGTCCCGACCCGAGGCGAGGCGGCGTTGGCCGTGCTCGCTTCCACGCGGGTATTGTCGGCCGAAGAGCTCGACGAGGTCCAGCGCCGTATCCGCAGGGGGGAGACGCTCCGGCCGAGCGAGGAGCGCCTCGCCGTCGCCGCGGCGCTGCTCAGCGGCCGCGGAAAGGAGGCGCCACGCACGCTGAAGTCCGGCGAAGAAGCTGGGCTGGTGGCGCTCTGTGTGCTCCTCACCCCCATCCCCGCCCTCGCCGCGGCGTGGTCCTGGCGCGACACTCCCGCGGGCCGGTCCGCGCTGCGGGTCGCCGGAATCAGCGCGGTGGTGGACATCGGGCTGCTGATCGCCGCGACGTGGATGAACTAGCGGATCAGCCGCGCAACTTCCGCACCATCTCCGGAAGATACCGGAGCGCCGCATATACCTTCATCGCCTCCCGAACCGGACGCGCAGGCTCGCCGAGCCAGGTCTCGCCCGCCGGAATGTCGCCGTGCACCGCCGTGCGGGCGCCCAGCCGCGCGCCCGCGCCGATGGTCACGTGGTCCTTCACGCCCACCTGTCCGGCGAGGATCGCGCCGGCGCCAACCGTCACGGAGCCGGAGAGGCCCGTCTGGGACACGATGACGGCGTACGGCCCGATCACGCAGTTGTGACCAATCTGCACGAGGTTGTCGATCTTCGCGCCGCGGCCGATGATCGTGTCGCCGAGCATGCCGCGGTCGATGCACGTGTTCGCCCCAATCTCCACGTCGTCCTCGACGCGCACCCCACCGACATGCGGCACCTTGAGGAGCCCGGTGGCCGTGGGGTGGTACCGGAAGCCGTCGCCCCCGAGCACCGCGCCCGCGTGCACCCGGACTCGCGCCCCCAAGCGCGTGCCCGCGTAGATCACCACGTTCGGGAAGAGCACACAATCCGGGCCGATCTCCACGCCCGCCGCCACCACCACGCCCGGGTGCAGCACCGCCGACGGGTGCACCTTCGCCTCCGGATGAATGGGCGGGGCGTCGGGCGTCGGGCGCGGCTCGGGGAACTGCCCCGCGAGCAACGCCGCCATCGCCGCGAGCGGGTCGGCGACCACCACGACGCTCCGCCCTTCGATCGGCGTGCGCACCAGGAGCAGCCCGCCCGCGCCCGGCGCCCCGCCCGCACGATCGAAGAAGGCCACGTCGGCCGCGGTCGCCTCCCCGAGCGCGGCCACGCCGGTGAGCTCCACGTCGGCGCCATGGAGCACCCCGCCCACCTGGGTGGCGACGGAAGAAGCGGCGATCGGGGCGGCGAAGCGGGGCATGGTCAGGGTCCGGGCGGCGATGCGTCGAGGCGGGTACAGTCGGGGGCGATGCGCGGGGCGATGCTGGCAGGAGGCGGGGTGAACGCGGGCATCCCGCCCGGCGCGGGCCCCAGCGGCACCTGCGGCGTCCCCGGCGCCGCGACGATCCCCGGCCCCCCGGCCCCCTCCCCGCTCGGCGGGGGCGCCTGACCCGGGAGGTGGTTGCGCTCGGCGAAGACGGTGGCGACGTAGCGGTCGCAGGTCTCCCGCGCGAGGACAGCCACGGGGTCGGGGCCGGGCGGGGGCGCTGCGGCGGCGAGCACGGGGAGGTCCGCGCGCGGGGCGGGCGAGTCTGCCAGGTGTGCGGGCGCGGACGGCGAGCAGCCGAGGAGCCAGAAGGAAAGGATCACGGGACACCTTCGGGCCAGGCCCAGCCCTGGGTCGTCCAGGTGGGGCGGAGCACCTCCAGCACCGCGCGGGACTCCAGGCTGCTCAGCGAGCCGGAGTGGACCGCCGCGGCGAGGCTCGCGGCGTCCGGGGCCGGTCCGCCGACCGAGCGCACCGCATCCACCATCGCCACGAGGACCTCCTCGACGTCGCGCTCGGCGACCGGCGCGGGGGTGAACGCCGCCGTGGCCCGCTGGAGCGGCGGATCCGCTCCCGGCTGATCGAAGGCGGTGGCGCTCTGCGCGCGCACGAGCCGGAGCAGCTCCGCGGAAGACAGGTCGCCGTCGGCGTCGGCGTCGGCGCTGGCGAACGGGGGGCCGTTCCAGGCTGCGCGGTCGTACTCCGCCTGGGTCACGCGGCCGTCGTGGTCGCGGTCCAGTCGCGCCCGATGCGGCTGGAGGGCGCCTTCGTCGGTCCATGTCGGGGTGTGGCACGCCAGCAGCAGGAGGATCACGGCGCCCCTCCCCGGGCGAAGGCGACCAGCGCATCCCGGAGCGCGGGGAGCTGGTCGGCGTCGCCCTGGAGCTGGGTGGTGACTCCATCGACCGGTAGCGCCGCGTAGAGCGCTGCGGCGAAGCTGTTCTCCGGCGAGATGCCCTCCACGGTGAGCCTCGCCGACGCCGTCCGGGCCGAGAGCAGGCGCAGCGCCCCCTGGGTCACCACCACGCTGCGCGCCGTGTCCGCGGTGCCCTCCACGAGCGGCCGGAGGCTGCGACCGTCCACCCCGGTGAACCCCTCGACGCCCGCGAGGTCGAGCACGGTCGGCCCGACGTCGACCAGCCCGACCAGGGCCTCCGTGCGCCGACCGCCGTGCGCCCCGCCCGGGAGGTGCACCATCAGCGGCACGTGCGCCACGGCGTCGGAGATCGAGTAGCGGTGGTGGAATACACCTGCTTCGCCCAGCTCTTCGCCGTGGTCCGAGAGCACCACGAGCACCACGTCGTCGAGGAGCCCGCGGCGGTCGAGGCCAGCGAAGAAGGTGCCGACGTTGGCGTCGGCCCAGGCGACGGCGCCGTCGTAGAGGCCGGCGAGGTGGGCGGTGTCAGCGGCGTCGAGCGCGGCGGCGTCGAGGTCCAACGCGGCGATCCCCTCGCCTCGGGCGAAGCGCGGACGAATGAGCGAGAGCATCTCCGCCACGTCCGTGCGCCGCGACGCGTGGCCGTCGAGCACCTCGGACGTGCCACCGGGGCGCCGGCCGACGTCGAGCGCGACGCCCGCGTGGCCGAGGTCGGCCTCGGCGTAACCGAAGGGTGTCGGCTTGAGGTACCGGTCGTGCGCGTCGTAGCCGTGTACGAAGAGGAAGAACGGCTTGTCGGCGTGGGGGCGGGTGTCGAGCCAGTGCAGCGCCGACGCGCCGGTGTCCTTCACCGACGCCCAGGCGATCTCATCGCCGTAGGCATCAAACCCAGGATTGAGACCAAAACTCTTGGAGAGGTGCCCCCCGGCGACGAAGGCCGCGGTGTCCCACCCGGCGGCCTGGAAGCGCGCGGCCAGGGTCGGCGTGCCCGGGGTGAGGTGAAAGTCGCCGTCGAGCGGGGCGAGGCGGCCGGGGTAGCGCCCGGTGAACAGGGCGGCGTGGCTGTAGAGCGTCTCGTTCGCCTGGCTGTAGGCCTGGTCGAAGACGACGCTCTCGGCAGCCATCCGGTCGAGGTTGGGGGTGAGCCCTGCGGTGCTGCCCCAGGCGCCCAGTCGGTCCGCCCGTAAGGTGTCGAGGCTGACGACCACCACGCCGCGCACATGGCCCTGCCCCCCGCAGCCGATCAGCGAGAGGCCCAACCCCCAAAGCGGCAGTCCCCGCGACGACATCGCCGCGCTCCGCTCACTTCACGAGCTGGCTGGACACCAGGAACTGGGCCATGCCCTGCGCGATCACCTCGTTGCCCGCGGCGTTGGCGTGGCCGCGGTCCTCGGGGAAGTACAGGGTCTCCGAGGCGGAGCGCCGCTCAAGGTCCGCCTGGGGGTCGTAGATCGGCACCTGGAGCTCGTCGGCCGCCGCGTGGAGCAGCTGCCGATGGCCCTCGGTGTAGCCGCTGCGCTCGAGCGGGAAGCCGAAGAGCACGAACTTCGCGCCGACCGCCTCCGCCCGCTCCTTGAACGCCCGGATGTTCGCCACGTACTCGTCCGGCGGGATGCGGAACACCCCACCTTCCGCGCTCTCCTTCGCCTTGATCTGCCGGGCGTTGATCTGCTCCTGCACCCAGAGGTAGACCTTGCTCTTGTAGAGGAGCTGCTGCTTGAGGAACGTGTCTTCCTGCTGGAGCAGCGCCTGGCTGTAGTCGCTGTACTGGACCGTGCGGGAGTCCTGGACGAGGTACCCGAAGACCACCACGTCGGGAGAGTACTTGGCGAGCACCTTGTCCCAGAGCCAGAGCCCCTGGAAGCTGGTGTAGCCCGGCTGCCCCGCGTTGATGACCTCCGACTCGTGGCCGCCCTCCTTGAGGATCGCCTCCAGCCGCGCCGGATAGCTCTCGTTGTCGTCGACCCCCCACCCAAACGTGGTGGAGCAGCCGAGGGTCATCACCCGCCAGGCCCCCGCAGGCTTGGCCTCCGTGTGCAGGGGCGCGCGCAGCCCGTTCGGATCGGTGCTCACCCGGAAGCTGCCCCCACGCTCCTTGTGGGGGGTGGCCTCGAGGTTGAGGTTCGCGGGCTCCACCCAGTACACCGACTTGTGGGTGAACTCCGCGCCTTCCGGCACGTGAGGCCACCCGGTGCCACGGAGAAAGCCCTCGAATCCACCGAAAACCGCGAGCACGACGAACGCGGCGAACAGGATTCGACGGCCCAAGGGGACCCGCCGCCGCGCCCTCGCCATCTACTGCGCCGGCTCGAGGGTGATGGCGACCCGATCTTCGATCGTGGCGCTCTTGAAGTACCGGTTGTCATACCAGGTGTTGTCGTTGATGCTCCAGCTCAGGATGCCATTGCTGGGCGCTACGAATACCTTGTCGGTGCCGACGGGGAAGATGGTGACGACGCCGTCGTCCGTCTCGAACTTGCCGACCAGCGTCCCGAGGTAGCAGCCCTCGATGTTGCAGGGCATGTCGGACGCGGTGACCTTCTGCTCCTTGTCGCCCTCTACGTTGATCCACGGCCCCTTGTCGGAGACGCGGTAGCGGTCCTTCTCGGTGGCCGAGATGTGCGCACGATCGCCCTTGCAGATCTGGATGGGCCGCTGCCAGCCGATGCCGATCTCCAGGTAGTCGAAGAGGGTGTAGGTGAGCGGCCGGAGGCACTCGCCTGCGGTGAGCTTGCCGGCGAGCGGGGTGAACCAGCTCCGCCACGCATCCACCGCGCCGCCCTTCGCGAAGGTGGTGCACTGGTCGAGGTTGTCGCGGGCCACCTGCTCGATGAGCACCGGACGGCCGAGCAGCGCGGTCTCCAGATCGTCGATCACGCCATCTTCGAAGTCCACCCCGTCTTCCTTGCCGCCGCTCCACTGGACCTTCATCTGCTCCAGGGCCACCTGCCGGGCGAGCTTCCGGTCGCCGTCGGGGAGCTTGTCGAAGTCGGCCGGGTAGTAGCACGACACCTTGCTTCCCTCGATGAGGCCCCACGCGTCGACCGGCGGGGGCGGCGGCGCCTTGACCTTTTTCGCTTCGGCGAGGGTGACGAGCAGCATCCAGTTCATGAAGCCTCCGGGAACGTTGGGCGGGATACTAACCGCCGCCGCGCCGGGCGCTTCCCCCCCGGGGATCAGTCCACGTCAGGCCCGACTCGCAGCGGGGGCGACTGGCCCGGGACCCCCTCGGCGCTCTTGAGCTCACGGGCGCGGAGGAGCTGGCGTTCGGCGCGGAGAAGAACGTCATCGGTGCCTTCAGCGAGGCCCATCGAGAAGGTAGCGCCCCGCAGGCGGCCCTCGGGGGCCACTCGCGCGGCGAATCGCTGACGCACCTGCGCGAGGCGGTCGCGGGCCTGCATGGCGGTACACCCTGGCATCAGCAGCAGCAGCCCCGCCGTGGAGATCGCCCCGACCGAGTCGGTCTCCCGCACGACCGTGTTCACCACCCGGGCCAGGTGTCGCAGCGCCTTCTCGGCAGCCAAGGGGCCCCCTCGGGCGTTGAGCTCCGCCACGTCGTCGAGCTCGAAGCGCACCGCGACCAGCACCTCGCCGCGCCGGCGGGCGGAGGCGATCTCGCGGTCCGCCGCCGCGAGCACCGCGGTGCCGCTGAGGCAGTCGGTGAGCTCGTCGTATTCTCGGAGTGCGCGCTCCTGCCGTTGATCATCGAGCACCGCCAAGACCCGCGCCCGAAGCGCGGCGACATCCAGCTGACCCTGCACCACGTCGTGGCCGGTCAGCGCGCTCGGCACCATTCCCCCTTCCCATAGGAACAACCTGGGGAGCATCCCGAAGCGGTGATGCGCGCGAAGCATCGCCGTGAGCTCGGGGACAGGTAGATTGTCGAGCGGTGCGGCGACGACGACCAGATCGGGGCCAGCGGCCTCGATGGCGTGGAGCAGCTTGAACCCCCCGACCGCCGGGATGGTGTGCACCTCCTCCGAGGCCAGCGCCGCGGCCAGCTCGTCCACCCGCTCCCGGGTGCGGTGCGCCACGAGCACCCGCCACGCGCTCGGCCGCCACGCCGCGAGGCGCGCCCGGACGAGCCGCACCACCGTGCGGAGATCGAGGGGCTCCGGCACGTACCAGGCCGCCCCCAGACGGGCCGCGGCCTGCCGGGACGGCAGGTCCTGCTCCCCGCCGCTCACCACCAACAGGCGCCCGTCGAGCGCCGGCGAACGGCCGTCGAGGAGCCCGATGGGCACCACCAACGCCGCGGCGTCCTCCTCCACCACGACGCGCAGCGCCGTTGCCAGGTCGGGCACGATCCGCAGCGAGGCGGCCATCGCCTCGGCGGCGCGGTGGAGCGCGGCCGTGTCCTCCCGGCCGCTCACCACCACCAA
Source organism: uncultured Pseudomonadota bacterium (assembly GCA_903921785.1). Lineage (GTDB taxonomy): Bacteria > Myxococcota_A > UBA796 > UBA796 > SXON01 > SXON01. The sequence goes on along the minus strand of CAIXRH010000351.1, from coordinate 12,249 downwards.
GGGGCGCAAAAGCGGCGTGATCCGCACCCCACCCGCGCACACCTCGAACAGCTCATCGAGGAGGTCGGCGCGATCGGGACCGCGGAGACCCCGGACGGCCCGCAGCGCGGCACGCTCGACGTGCACGAGTCCAAGCGCCCGGGCGGCGTCGCGCACCCGGCCGACCATCGCCTCGACGGCGTCGAGCAGGTCGAGGTCCCCGCGGAGGTCCCGACCGAGCTGCGCCGCCTCGGCCGCCTGCCGGCGAAGCGCGTCGGCGACGTGCAGGTGGAGGCGGGGCGTGTCGGCGAGCGGCGTGAGCATCACGCCCGATCATACTCCTTCGCGACGCAGACGCGGTCCTCGTCAGGGTGCGGGCGGCGCCGACACCACGTCCGGAGTCCCCCGGACGATGGACCCATCTTCGTGGGCCTCCAGCACCACGGTCCCGTCCCAGCCCGTGGCGTAGATCGCCTTGTCGATCGTCTGCGAGGAGAACGACTTCACCGCCTGACCGATTTGCTCCACCACCGCGTCGCGAGCGCCGGTCACCCCGGAGGTGAGCAGGTCGATCGTCGGCTGGCGGGGGTGGCCGTAGGCCCAGGCCGTCCAGCTGTGGCGGCGGGCGGCGGGCCCGACCTCCATCACGGCGAACTTGGGGGTCATCTCCTCCAGGAGCGGGCGCGTGGTTCCGTTGTGGGAGCCATGGTGCCCCACCTCGTAGACGTCCACGTCGAGGAGCTCGGCGGGGCGGGCGCCGAGCAGGGCGCCGATGGCCACCTCTTCCAGGTCGCCGGTGACCAGCACGCTGGCCTTTCCGAAGTCCAGGCGGGTCACGATGCTGTGGTTGTTGTCGTTGTCGAAGCGGGCGTGGCCGTAGTTGTCCTCCCCCCAGCCCGGGTCGTGCGGGGAGGCGCCCCAGAGCACGCGCACGCTCGGGTCCACACCCTTGCAGGCGGGGAACGGGTCGATCACCGCGGAGGTGAGCGCGCCGGTGGCCGGGATGTCCTCCAGGGTGACGACCTGGTGGCCGACGGCCGGATGATCCAGGAGGAAGTCACGGACCTTGCCCATCGCCACCACCGCGTCGTCCTGCCGGGCAGTGCGGCCATCCTCCACGAGGTTGTCGACCTTGTAGCGTTCGAGCACGGAGGGGGCGCCGCGCACGTGGTCGATGTGCGGGTGGGTGATCAAGAGCACGCTCAGGTGACCGTCGAGGTCGGTGCGGCGGGCGAAGAACGCGTCGAGGTACGCGGTGAGCGCGGGGACGCTGTGGAAGTCTTCGTTCTCTTCGCCGCCGGTGTCGATGAGCATGGCGCCGCACGGGAGCTCCACAAGCGTGGCGGCGCCCTGGCCCACGTCGAGGAAGTGCACCCGCATCGCCGGTGCGGGCGCGAGCTTCGACGCAGCCGGCGGCGACTTGGGCTTTCCGGCCACGGCATCGCCGGCGGCGAGGGCGAGGAGGGCGCCGGCGACCAGCGCGGCGACGCCCGAGAGACGACGAACCATGGGGCTCTCAGAAGGAGGAGACGCAGCCTACCAGAGGCGGGCGGGGACGTGCCAACCCGCGAGCGGCAAGGGTGTTCCGGTCCACCCCCGACGGGCGGCGGGATAACCCCGAGCCTCGTGGACCCCGCCCTCGCCACGTTCTTCACCGCCCACCCCTCGCTCCGCGTGGTGGTCCTCGGCCACGCCGCCAACGCCGCCGCGCTCGAACTGAGGCCGCTGGGCGTCCCAGCGCGGTTCGTGTCGGCGGCGGAAGCTCCCGAGCTCGTTACCCAGTACCTGTCCGCCAATCAGGCGAAATTCGGCGGGCCCCTCGCGTTGCCGGGCTGGGTTCTCGTGGACCTGTACCTGCTCCCAGGGTGCGTGACCCTCCTGGTCGACGCGGCCACCCCGGACGATCCGATCGTCTCCGCGTGGTGCGGGGTCCCCACGGTCACGCCGGGGACGGTGATGGGCGTCTCGCTCCTCTCGCGCCGCGAAGGGGAAGGTGCGGCCTGGGCGGTGAAGCGCCTCGGGCTCGCGGTGCTCCGGGCGCGCGTGCAGCGCGGGCTCACCCAGTGGGACAACCGCGCGCTCCGCGCCCATGCCCGCCTCGGCGCGCTGCGGATCGTGGGACCCGCACCCGCGGTCCATGGCGCGGCGGAGCGCAGCTTCGTCTACGAGATCGACCTGGAAGTCCCGCCGACGCTCGGCGCCGCGCAGACGTTTCCGCTCGCGGCCGGACGCCGGCTGGCGGCGCGCGCACAGGCGGGGGAGCGGCTCTACGTGGTGGCGCCGGGGCTCGACGGCGCGGGGCAGCTGGTGGTGGCGCGAGCCTGAGCCCCGCGCCGGCGCCCGGCCGGCGGGCGATGGAAGCGGAGCGCTGACGGTCGTTGCGCCTGACCCGGGTGGTGCGGGCACCTACGCGGTATGGCGCCCAAAATCCCGCGTCGATCGTGGATCAGGCCCCGAGGTCCAGCGAAGGGGTGACGTTGACCGGCACCGGCACCTCGGTCGCCTTGGTGTAGGTCCGGGTGACACCCACGCCGACGGCACGCACCGAGAGCTCCGGTTACGACGACACCTTTTCGTGCTCGGTCACCGTTGCCTCCCCGAGGCCGCGCCGCGCCATCCACGCCTGGGCTTCGGGGGAGAGCGTGACCGCGAGCGCCGGACCGGCACCCAAACGAGCCGGCCCAGAAATGAACGTAGACTCTGCCGATTTCGTGTAGGTTCGCGCCGCACGCGAGAGGCCCACGGGATCGGGCGCGAGCGTCGGGTCCCGCGCGGGCTGCGCCTTGACGTTGGCGGAGGAGTGGCTCGGCACGGAGAGGCCGGTCTTCGACGGGCGGAACAGCCCGGGGGTCGTGTCGATCCGCATACAAATCCCTCGCTCGACCTCCCTTCGGTCAGGGAGCGCGGAGCTTGAGCCCGACGCCGAAGGAGGTGGGACGGAGGCGTCAGTAAGCGGAGTTCTGTGCCCGTCGATCGTCACCAATCGGCGGGTGGAGACCATTCCTCTAGGTCGACCGTCGCCGATCGACTCAAGCCGCCAACCCGGACCTGCGGACGAGCAGCCCTGGTCCCTATTTGGCGTTGCTCCCGAGGGGGTTTGCCTGGCCGACCCGGTTGCCCGGGCCGCCGGTGCGCTCTTGCCGCACCCTTTCAAGCTCACCGAGCCCTTGCGGACTCCCTGCCTCGCCAGCCCACGACCCGAAGGATGAGACTGGCAAGTTCGGCGTCGCGCCGAAGCGCGTACGGGCGGTCTTCTCTCTGTTGCACTGTCCTCCAGCTCGCGCTGACCAGGCGTTACCTGGCCTCGTGCTCTTCGGAGCTCCGACTTTCCTCCCGTGCTCGCGCACCGGCGGTCTCCTCGGCGCCTCCGTCCCGCGCCCCGGCTAATCGCCCGGCGTCCGGTCGGCGAGCCGTCAGCGAGCCTACCGCCCCCACATCCGCCCGTTGCGGACGGGCGCCGGGTCCGGGTACAGGAGCGCGGCCTCCAGGATTCCATGCGCGCCTTCCTGTTCATTTCCGCCCTCGCCCTCCTCGCCTGCGCCGGCACCGACACGACGGGCGACACGGCCTCGGCCGACCCTGGGGACGACCTCTACGTCCCCAACGCGTGCGGAGAGTGGGCCGCGATCGAGGATGGGCGCGAATGGGCCTACCGCTACACCCCCGAGAACGACCTCACCGGGACCTGGACCGACTCGGTGACCCGCTTCAAGGGCAGCGTCGGCACCGTGGAGACCAGCGGATCGAACCAGAGCGGCTCCACGACCCAGGACTTCACCACCACGACGGAGTTCTCGTGTGACGACGGCTACCACGTCACAAAGATGACGATGCAGTACGCGGGCACCTCCGATGGCACGCCCTTCAGCGGCGAGTCGGTGACCACCTACGATGAGCCGGTTCTGCTCTGGCCTGCTTCGATTGCCAAGGGGGACACCTGGGAGGCGCACTACGTGGGAACCAGCAAGGTCGACGGCAAAAAGACCGACTTCGACTACTCCGCCACCTACACGGCGAGGGGGCTCGAAGACGTGACCGTGAAGGCAGGAACCTACAAGGCATTCCGGGTCGTGGTGCAGCCGGAGAGCGGGGACTCGACGTCGATCTGGCTGTCGAGCGGCGTCGGGACCGTCCAGGGCGACTGGTACGAGCTCACGGACCTGCGGTAACCGGGTCGGCGTCGGGCGCTCCGAGGCGGGCGAGGCGAGCGGCGAGGATCGGGCGCACGTCCTCGACGCCGAGCGGTCGACCGAGGCGGGCAGCCATGCTGCTGAGCAGCGCGCTGTCGAGCCCGCAGGGGTTCACCCGATGGAACCAGCCGAGATCGGGGCAGACGTTGAGGGCGAGCCCGTGCCAGGTGACCCACCGGCGGCAGGCGATGCCGATGCTGCCGAGCTTGTGGCCATCCACCCAGAGCCCGGTGTTGCGCGCATCCCGGCCGCCGACGAGGCCGAAGGCGCCCACGGTGTCGATCATCACGTCCTCCAGCGCACGGAGCCATCGGTGGAGGTCGCGATCGGTGCCTTCGAGCTTGCAGATCGGGTAGGCGACGAGCTGGCCAGGGCCGTGCCAGGTGACGTCCCCTCCACGCTCGACCTCGATCACCTCCGCGGTCCCGGGATCGAGCACGTTGGCGAGGGCGCCGGCCTTGCGGCCGACGGTGTAGACCGACGGATCGTGCTCGAGGAGCAGCACCGTGTCCCCGATTCGGTCGGCGATACGATCCTCCAGGGTGGACGCCTGGATCGACCAGGCCTCGCGGTAGGAGACCCGACCGAGGTCGACTACGCGGGCCAGAGGGCGCTCCACACCCGGGCGTGTACCTCGTCGGGGGAGCCGCTCGCGTCGATCCTCAGGATCCGGTCCCCGCGGGCACCGCAGCGGGCGATGGCGGCCTCGTAGGCGGAGCCGATGCGCACGAGCTGATCCATCGTCTCGAAGCGGTCGCGCACCCCGCCCCGCGCTTCCACCCGACGCAGGCATTCGGCCGGCGGCAGGTCGAGCATCACCACGGCGTCCGCCGCAGGGAACTCGGCGTTGAACGACCATACCCGATCGAGGCCGAGCGACTGGGACTGGTACGCGAGCGAGGAGAGGAAGTACCGGTCGGTGAGCACGACCTCGCCGCGGGCGAGCGCGGGGAGGACGACCCGATCGAGGTGATCGCGGCGATCGGCGGCGAAGAGCATGCCGAAGACGGCGTCCCCCACCACGCCGCCGGCGAGCTCGGCGCGGATGAGCTTGCCCACGGGACCGTCGGACGGCTCGCGGGTGCGGCAGACGCCGCGGCCGGCGCGCCGCAAGGCGGCCTCCATCAGGCCGATCTGGGTGGTGCCGCCGGAGCCGTCGAGCCCCTCGAAGGCGATGAACATGCCGCCGGCTATCAAGGAACCGGGGCGCCCGCCGGGGTCTTCACGGGCCGAACGCCGGAGTCGGTGAGCGCTGGAGCGGTCGGCGTGCGTCGCGTTCTCGCAGCGAGTCGGCACCGGAGTCTTGCGGAGTTTTTGACTTGTGTCCCCCCGGCCGGGGTGCGAGAGTGCGCCGTCCCGAGACCCCCATGCTCCTGTTCGTCGCGCTCGCCCACGCCGTTGCCCCCCCCACCTCTGCGTCGGGCGCGGCCGCCGCTGCGCAGCTCCCCGTGGACGACGCCGCGATCCACGCGCAGCTGCTGGACGAGGTCGATCATCCGGGGATGAAGCTCTGCCTCACCGAGGTCGTGGAACAGCTCCGCCTGCACTGGGACCACCTCTCGGTCGCCGACCGGGCGCACGTCAGCGCGGTTCTCGCCCCCGACGGCAAGGACATGTTCGCCCCCGCTCCCGCCGCCGCGGCCCCGCCCCCGGCCAAGGACTCCTGCTGGTCCGAGTATGACAACCGCCTCGTAGGCGAACACTTCGCCGTGGAGTGGGAGGAAGGCGTAGACGCTGACGACGCCCAGCAGTTCCTCGACGATCTGGAGACCTCCTGGTCGGTCGAGGTCGACGGCCTCGGCTGGGCACCGTTCGACGGCTCCGATTCCTACCTGATGCTCGTCGAGATCCAGAACAAGCGTACCGGCGGCGCCTACACCACCGTGAAGAGCTGCGGGGGCCAGTACATCCCGTATATCGTCTCCGGAAAAGACAGCTGGGACGACCCCGACTGGGGCGCGAGCATGGCGCCGCACGAGTTCAACCACGCGTTGCAGTTCGGGTACTCCTACGCCCCCGAATTCTGGTGGTGGGAGGCCACGGCCACCTACATGGAGGACAACGTCTTCCCCGACATCAACTACTGGGGGGACTACGTCGCAGGGTATACGCAGAACCCCCACATCGCGCTGTCGGCCTCCTCCCAGCAGGACCAGGACATCTTCTGGCACATGTACGGGCTGGCCATCTTTGGCTTCTACCTGGATAACTACCAGGGCGGCCCTGACACCGTGCTCGCCACCTGGGAGGATGCCCGCAAGGATCACGGCCAGTACAACAAGAGCGCGCACGAGATGGTGGACGATCTCAACGTGGACTGGGACACGGTGTACGCCGACTGGATCGCCCGGAACACCGTTATGGACTACGACCAGCAGCGGTACTTCCCGGAGATCGCGATCCACGACCAGGTCCGGGCGCTGCCCAACGACGGCTCCTCCGACCGCTCCGACGAGCCCGAGGGTTACGGCCAGAACTACATCTTCATCAACGGCGGGCTGGGCACCGGCGACCTGGTCGTACACTTCACCGGGAATGACAAGGTGGAGTGGTCCGTGCAGCTCGTCGAGGTGGAGAACAGTCGCGTGTCACGCGTCGCCGCGATGGTCGGCACCAACGGCGCGGGTGACATCACGCTGACCGGCTACGGGGACAACGACGTCTACCTCGTGGTGAGCCCGCTGACGGCCGACGATTCCGGCTACGACTACGAGTGGTCGGCGGAGCTGATCTCGGTGGACCCGCCCGACACCGGGAGCGGGGACACCGCGAACCCCGGGGATCCCGCCGGCGATGGCAACGGGGATGGCTCGGGGAACGACGGGCTCGACCTCTCCACGGGCGCCGGCTGCGGGTGCACGACCGGCGGGAGCGACGGAGCCGCGGTGGCGGGGGGCCTCTTGGCGATGGGCGCGATCGCGCGGCGGCGGAAGCGCTGAATCAGCGGCCGTGCCGGCCTGCTCCGCCCTTGAACCGGGCGGCGCCGGCGAACCCCTCCCCGGCCAGGGACCCGAGGCCGTGCCGGAGCTCGTTTCGCAACGCCTCCGGCTCATCGAGGCACAGCGCGTCGTAGGTGCTGAGCCGATCGGAGCGGAGACAGGCCTGCGGCAAGGCGGCGAGCTCGGACGCCCAGGCCTCCGCTGCCGCGCGCGCGTGGCCCTCCGGGACCACCCGGTTCACAAGGCCGATCCCCAGGGCCTCCTCGGCGGAAACCGGTCGGCCGGTGAGGATGAGGTCCATCGCCCGGCCAAAGCCGATGAGGCGTGGGAGCCGGACCGTGCCGCCGTCGATGAGCGGCACGCCGAAGCGGCGGCAGAAGACGCCGAGGACGGCGTTGGCCTCCGCCACCCGCAGGTCGCACCAGGCGGCGAGCTCGAGGCCGCCGGCCACGGCGTGGCCCGCGATCGCCGCGATTACCGGCTTGCCCAGCCGCATGCGCGTAGGGCCCATCGGTCCGGGGCCGTCTTCCGCCACGCGGTTCGGGTGCCCGTCGGCGATCGCCCGGAGGTCGGCCCCCGCGCAGAACGTGCCGCCCTCGCCCCAGAGCACCGCTACGCTCGCCTCCGGTGAGGCGTCGAACCGGAGAAAGGCGTCGTGGAGCGCGTCGGCGGTGGCGCGATCGACCGCGTTGCGGCGCTCGGGCCGGCTGAGCACCACCGTCCATACCGGCCCCGCGATCTCCACGCGTACGGACGTCATGAACCGGCGCTAACGCGCGCGGGCGCGCTCAGCCGGCGAGGCCGGCCGCGAGCGTGCCTTCGTCCACCTCGGCGTGGCCCCCCTCGCGGAGAAGCTTCCGGGAGAGCTGCATCGCGTTCTCGATGCTGTGGTCCATGTTGTTGTACCAGAACATCCCGGTACGACCGGCGAGGTGCAGGTTGCCGAAGGAGCCGAGGGCGCGCCGGGCCTTCTCGAGCTCGGTCGGGTACCGCGAGTGGTAGATCGGGTAGGTTTGGGCGACCCGCTCGACCCGCACGTCGTTCACCTTACGGCGGGAGCTGATCATCCCCACCTTGATGAGGTCATCCACCACCCAGTCGGTCAGCCGCTCGGCGTGGTTCCAGCGCTCGTCGCCCTCGCGGCAGGTCACCTCGACGCAGAGGCCGGAGGCGCCGGCGTGCGGCACGGTGTCGTCGGCGAAGAACTTGGGGGTGGAGACGCGGGAGAAGACGATGTCGTCGGCGCCGTAGTAGCACCACTGGTACTTCCGCTTCACCTCCTCATCGATCATCACGTTGTAGAACAACGTGCTGAGGTACGGGAGGTCCGGCGCCTGGATGCCGAGCTGGTCGCAGGCGAGGGTGATCGGGGCCGTCCAGATCACCAGGCTCGGCTCGATGCGCTCGCTACCGGCGTACACCGCCTCGATCTTGCCATCACCGCCGGCGAGCCGGGCGCCGACGCCGGTGAGGATGCGGCCGCCCTTCGCCTTGATCTTCTCCGCGATGACATCCCAGGTGACCTGGAGGCCGCCGCCCTGCGGGTAGACGAAGTTGATCTCCGCCTTGTTGTACTGGAGCAAGGTGGACTTCGCCAGCTGGGCGAGGTTCTGCATCTGGAGCTTGTCGTCGATGATCGCGCGGTTGATGCCGACCTTCGCCCAGTCGGGGTGGGTCTCCTTGGGGTGGATGCCCAAGAACTTGATGCTGTAGCCCTTGAAGAAGTGTTCGTAGAGCGTGGGGCCGTACTGGCGGAGGACGTAGTCCTCGAAGTTCGATTGCCCGTAGGTCTTCCAGCCGTTCACCGCGAGGTCGAGGCCGGACTTCACGGCGAGCGGCAGCGGGAGCTGCACGAGGTTCTTCGGGTGCAGCGGCCAGCGGTAGTAGCTGCCCTGGAAGAAGACCTCGCTCAACCTCGGGAACGCCGTGACGTTGTCGCGGAGCACCCGGTCCAGGTAGGTCTTGATGTTCGGGTTCTCGGTGTGGAACCGGTGCGGCCCGCAGTCGAACACGAAGCCGTCGTACCGGTAGCTCCGCGCGAGGCCCCCGACCGTGGGGAACTTCTCGATCACCACGACCTTCACGCCGGCCTCAGAGAGCAGGTGGGCGGTGACCAGACCGGTCACGCCGCCGCCGACGATGACGACGGGCGCGGAGAAGATGGAGGGAGTCGACAACGCAGACCTCGCGGGAGCCTATTCTGCCCTGTCAGCGGCCCGGACGGTAGTGAGCGCCCTTACCCTGGCGACGGGATCGGGCTGCCGACGGGCGACAACCACGGCTCCACCGCCACTCCGAAGCGCACCCAGGCCTCTGCCGGCCGACCGTCGGGAAACCAGCCGCTCCCGCCGACCCACGGCGCGAGCGCGAGCCCCGCGGGAATCCGCACCGGCAGGAAGGCGCCGACCGTCCACCCGGCACCCTGGTGAAGGTCTCCCATTCCCCGTGGTTCAACCCACCATCCGATGGAACCGGCGGGGCGGAGCGCGACGTTGTCGCCGAACCGGGCCGTCCCGCTTGCCAGGGCGTCGAGCCGGGCGAAGGGGGCGAGGGTGACCTCGACCAGCCCCGCGCCGGGTCCCGCCGCGTCCACTCCACCCTCCGCGGACAGGGCCAGCGAAACGGGCGTCCGATGCCGCCGTTCGTCGAGCACGCTGTACTTCAGGGAGAGCGCCCGGGGCGGGAAGAGGCCTCGGGCGCCAAGGTCGAAGCCGGCGCCGAGGCCGAGGCGGTACTCCACGTCCAGCAGCGCCTGCGTCTGGCTCACACAATCGGCCTCGAAGCGGGCGCACGCCGCGGGATTCACCTGCGCGCCAGGGTCGACGAGCACCGCGAGGTTCCCCGAGCCTTCCAGCGCCGGAAGGGAGTGGGCCGGGCGTAGCACCGCGGGCGTACACGCCAGGGCCGCGAGGAGGAGCATCTCCCTACAAGAACGGCTTGAGCATCTTCTTGAACTCGAGCCGGTCCACGAGGTGGGTGAGGTAGTCGGCGCGCTCGCTGTCCCAGACGATCTTCGGCGAGAGGTCGTAGCTCTCCATCCAGTCTTCGTAGAGGCGGTTGAGCCCCGACAAGTACGGGGTGGGGATCGCCAACTCGCTCGGGCGGCCACGCTTCTGGATGCGCCGACGGATCGCCCGAACCGAGCAGCGCAGGTAGATCATCAGGTCCGGCGGTTGGAGCGTGCGTTTCATGCCCGAGTACAGATCGAGGTAGGTTCGGAACTCGCGCTCCTCCATCCGCCCCTGCCGGAACAGGTTCGTGGCGAAGATCTCGGCGTCTTCGTAGATGGTCCGGTCCTGCACGACCACCCCGGCATTCGCGTTGAGATCGAGGTGCAGGCGGAACTTGTGGGTGAGGAACCAGAGCTGGCTGTGGTACGCCCACCGGCTCATGTCGCCGTAGAAGTCGTCGAGCCAGGGGTTGGTCGTATAGGGCTCGTACACCGGCTCGAAACCGTACTCCTGCGTGAGGAACTCCACGAAGGAGGTCTTCCCCACGCCCATGTTCCCGGCGACGGCGATGAACTTCTTCATCCGCCGGTGACGCCAAGGTCGAGTTCACCGAAGTTCCCGTAGGCGTCGCGGAGGGTGACCGACATCGCCCCCTCGGGGATCGCACCCGAGAGCGTGGTGACCCCGCCGGAATGGCTGCCGGTGAGCTCCACCGAGGTCTCGGTGCCGTCCGAGAAGGTGAAGGTGGCGGTGGCCGTGTCGCCGGGCAGCGGGTTGGCGCCGCGAACATTGCCGTCAAGCCCGACGAGGCGGAAGCCGCGGGCGGGGGCGTTCAGGGTCGCCGAGAGGTCGGTCCCGGTCGCCGACAGGGTGATCACGCCTGGGACGACCGTGAACTCGTCGCTGTCGACCGTGTAGGGGGCGCTCGCCCAGGGCCAGGTGGTCGCGCCGTCGTCCACGAACGTGTCGCCCTCCACGTGGAGCCGGTACACACCCTCGGGGAGACCGGCACGATCTTCGTAGTGACCGACGGCCTGCCACGCCGCGTACCAGGTCCAACTCTGCGGATCGGTGTCCGGGTAGAGGGGGTCCGGGGTGGTGGTGACGAGGATGTCGGGCCCCTCGGTGACCGGCCGCCCCGCCGCGGTGAGGACGTCGTGGAACTCGCCGTCCTCGCCCAGCTTCTGCAGGGTGACGAGCGGGAAGTCGACCCCAGGGTCACCGCCCTGCCACGCGATCTGGATGAGGCCCTGCACCCGGGGCACCTCGGCGGGCACCCCGAGGTCGACCAGCACGCCGGCGGTCACCTCCGCCTCGGTGTAGAGCGGACTGTAGAGATAGCCAGGGTCGACCGAGACGATCGCGCCGGCTTCCGGCGTGAGGTCCGGCGGATCAGTGGGGAGCGCCGCCGGCGGACCGTAGTCGGGGATCTGGTACTTCTTGCAGGCATCCTGCTTCTCGACCTGGTCGGTGAGCAGGTGCTCCTTGGACATGTCGAGGAGCCCCTCCATGATGTGCTCGCCTTGCAGCGGGCCCCACACGTTGATGTCCGCCTCGTAGCCGCCCATGAGCCAGTCTTCCGGGATGAGCAGGTACCCCTCGTGATCCTGGGCGTAGCCCACGGCCATGCTGTGCTTCATCCCCAGCTCGTCCGCGGCGCGGCGGCGGAACTGCTCGGTGTACATGGCCGTCGGCTCGCCGGGGAAGAAGCCGACGAAGAAGTCGTCGACGACGTCCGTGCCGTCCTCCTGGTGGATGGGCACCGGGCCGAACCGGGTGGCGCTCACGCCGGCCTTCTGCTCCTCGGGGAGGGGCAAGGCCCGCTCTTCGTCGGTGAGGTCGAAGAAGCCGGTGATGAGGTCCATCATCTTGGTGATGTCGACGCACTGGTTGTACGGGAAGACGTCTGCAGGGGCGTACCCCGGGAGCATCGCCGGGTTCTCGCCACAGAACGCGGCGCCGTACTCGGTGTTGAACTCGTCCAGCGGCGAGGCGAGGGAGCCATCCGGGTTGTAGACCACCCCGTCGGGCTCATAATCTTCGTCGTACTTCGGGTAGTACCAGTCGACGGTGCCGTTGCGGGTGACGCGCTCGTCGTCGTGGAGCTCGGGCACGGAGCGAGAGGCGGTCTCCAACCGGATCGGATCCGCCGAGGTTTTGGTGCTCGCCCACAACCCCATGATGGGGTCC
>CAIXRH010000350.1 GCA_903921785.1 uncultured Pseudomonadota bacterium | reverse complement strand
GGATCGAGGCGTACGCTGCGATGTCTTCGAAGGAGACGGGCTGGAGACGCCCGGGGACGACACGTTCGTCCGCGCCGCGCTCGTGGGCGCACCGCGCGGCCGCTACCGCTTCGCCGACGCCAACCCGGTGACGGGCCTCTCTGGGAAGCCGGGCTTCGGCGGCTCCGCCGCCGCCACCGTGGCCGCCGTGGTGGCGGCGGGACTCCCCGCCGAGCGCGCGTTCTCCGTGCACGAAATGGTGCAAGGCGGCGGCAGCGGGATCGACGTGTTCGCGGCGGTGCACGGGGGGGTTCGCCGGTTCCGGGACGGTGCCGAGGTGGCGTGTCCGCCGCTGGTGGCCGTCTGGTCCGGGCAGAGCGCGAGCACGGGCTCCCGTGTGGCGCTGTACCGCGCGTGGACGGGCCGGGCCGCGTTCGTGGAGGCGAGCCGCTCGCTGGTGCAGGCATTCCCCGCAGAGCCGTTCCGCGCTGCTCGGGAGGCCTACGCGCTCCTGCGAGCCATGGCGGCGGACGCCGGCCTCGCCTACGACCTGCCGATCTTCGCCGAGATCAACGCGTTGGCGGCCCAGTTCGGCGGCGCCGCCAAGCCGAGCGGCGCGGGCGGCGGCGACGTGGCGGTGGTGCTCCTGCCGGACCCGGATGCCCGCGCCGCCTTCAACGCCGCGGCGGCCTCGGCCGGGCTGGTGACGATCGCGGTCAACGTGGCGCCCGGAGCAAGCGCCACGGCGGCGCCGCGAGGCGCGCCGGACCCCGCCCCGTGAAGGGCAGCGGGCCCTGCGCCTCGCCCAGATCGGCCGTTCAACCCTGGGTCACCGAGGCGAAGACCCCGCCCGACACCCAGGCTTCGAACCATCGCATCACCCGCGCGGCCTCCGCCCGCCCTTCGAGCGGCGCGAGGGCTTCCCCGAGGGGAACGCCCGACACCAGTCGTCCCAGGAGCCCGTGCGGGACCGGGGTGAGGTCCATCCGCCAGACCGTGAACCCCTCGCGGTAGACCGCGGTCGCGCTCGGGGATCGCCCGGGAATTGCGGGGTCGGCGCCGTCGCGGAACGCTTGAAGATAACGGTTGGCCGGCCACGCCGAGGCGAGGATCCGCAACGACGGTGATGGCGTAAACACCAGGTTACCCCAGCGTTCGGGAGGGACAGCTCGGAGCGAATCCGCGTCGATACGGGGGGGGGGTGGCGCGTGAACCGCCTCTACCAGCGCCCACTCCAGCTCGGCGAGCGCGGTCAGGAACGCCCGGTGCCGCACACGGGCGGCCCCCGAACGCAGCGCCTCCACCACCACCCGGCCGTACGCATTGAGGTCCCGGGTGCGGGAGGGGTGGAGCGCGATGACCTTGGCCGCGAAGGCCTCGAAGGCCGCGGCACCGAGGGCGTTGCGCAAGGCGCCGTAGTCGTCCGCGAGGGCCTCGACGAGACGGGCGCGGTAGGCGTAGTGGTAGACGTCCAGTCCGTCCAACGCCGAGATCTTCGCCCCGGGCGCGCAGACCGCTTCGAGGGCGACGCCGTGACGACGCGCCGCGACGCGGGCGCCGCCGCGCAGTGACCCGGGCCAGCTGACGGCGTCCACGAACCACGCCTGGGCCGTACGTAGATCGAGGGATGCGGTCTCCGAGAACGGCCGTCGCGAGGCACGCGGAGGGGCCGGCGGAGGAATGGGTGAGGCGCTCGCGCGCTCGACGTCAAGCACCTCCGGGGAACCCCCAGCTTGGGGTGCCGGGGCGCTGACCGGGTCTCCGCTCACGCGCCCTCCGCGTATTCCCGCGCCTTTGCGGCCTCGGCAAGCACGTCGTCAAGCGGAGGGATCTCGGCGTCCCACTCCAAGAGAATGCTGGCGCGGACCCCGCGCTGCCAGGCCGCGCGAAGCAGCTCCCAGACGGGCGGGACCACGGGCCCGATGTGGGTGTCGATGCAGTGGGTGCCGAGGTCGGTGTGGCCCGCGACGTGGATCTGCACCACCCGCTCCATCGGCAACGCATCGAGGTAAGTGAGCGGGTCGAAGCCGTGATTTCGGCTGGAGACGTAGACGTTGTTCACGTCGAGGAGGAGGCCGCAGCCGGTGCGGTGGCAGAGCTCAGCGAGGAACTCCCACTCGGGGATGGTACTGGCACGGAACCCGACGTAGGAACTCGGATTCTCCAGGATCAACGCAGCGCCCCAGGCCTCCTGCACCTCCTGCACCCGCGCCGTGACGTGGCCGAGCGTCTCGGGCGTGTAGGGGAGCGGCAACAGGTCGTGGGTGTTGTGGCCGTTCACCCCCGTCCAACAAAGGTGATCGCTCACCCACCGGGCACCGATACGATCCCGCAGGTCGCGGACTTCGCGGAGGTAGACGGGGTCGAGCGGGTCGGCCGAGCCGATCGACAACGACACCCCGTGCATCACGATGGGGTAGCGGCTCGCGACCCGTTCGAGAATCTCCCAGGGCCGCCCGCGGGTACGTAGGAAGTTCTCGGTGATGATCTCGAACCAGGGGACCGCCGGCCACCGCTCTATGATTTCCCGGTAGTGGACGGTGCGCAGCCCCACCCCGATCCCGAGGTCCGGGTGGCCGAGGCGGGGCGACGAATCGGGCATGGCGAGGGCTACATCACCTTGGGGGACTTGCAGCCGCCCTGGCCCTTGCAGTCGTTCTTCCCGGCGCAGTCGTGCTTGGCGGTCTTGCAGCCGCCCTGGCCCTTGCAGTCGTTCTTCCCGGCGCAGTCGTGCTTCGCCGTGGCGCAGCCTCCCTTGCCCTTGCAGTCGTTCTTGCCGGCGCAGGAGTTGGCCTCCGTGCCGCAGCCGCCCTGGCCCTTGCAGTTGTTGAGCCCCTTGCAGGCGTGCTTGTCGCCGGCAGCGGCCGTGGTGCTCGCCATCGTCATGTCGCCCATGGGGGCGCCCGGGGCCGACGCCGAGGTGGCGGCGGGAGCGGCAGGAGCGGCAGGGGTTGGGGCCTCGGAGGCACACGCACCGGCGAGGATTCCGCCGAAGGCGGCGGCGAGCAGGGTCGACTGATTCAAGGGTTCACTCCAGGGGGTCAAGGCGAGGATGCCGCCCTCGGGGGGGCGGTTTCAGGGACAGTCAAGGGGCGGGCGCGTCGCACTGCCCGGAGCCGCAAAGGCACTCGCCCTGGCACTCGTTGAGCACCTCGCCGCCTTCGAAGAACATCGCCATCTGCTGCTGGGCGGCCCAGGCACGGCGGGTGTCCTCGTGAGTGTCGAAGTCGTCGACCCGCGGGGTGTTGGTGTCGGGAACCGGGGGCACGCCGTGGTCGTACTCGGTGATGGCGCTGCCCGAGTACGGCGCGGCTACAGATTCGACGCCGTAAATCTCCCGTACCGCGGGGTCGATGGTGACGGCGCCGTACGCACGAGCCATGTTCTGCGCGCCGAGGGTGGTGACCTGGGCGTCGCCGATCGCGTCCTGCAAGAGGATGGTGTGCGCGGGCACGCCCTCAAGGGGCTCCACGTTCATCTGCCGAGCGAAACCGCCGGACTCGCCGGGGTCCCAGATCTGCTGCATCAGCGCCATCCAGAGCGCGAGGTCGCGCTCGTCGTCGTAGACCGACTGGAAGAAGGCGAAGAAGACCTCGAAGTCGTGCGAGCGGCTCAACAACAGGGAGTACGGCATGCCGCCGACGCCGAGGGTCGCGCGGGTGATGTCCGTCGAGGTGGCGACGTAGGCGCCGCCGAGGATCGCACCCTGTGAATTTCCGTAGTAGACCACGTCGGTGGGGTCGACCAGCGAGATGTCGCCGACCTTGAGCACGTCGTCGGACGCCATCGCCCCCTTCATCATCCAGACCGCGGCGTTGAACTCCACGTACCCCTGGAGCTCCCGCTCCGGGAGCATGGAGAAGTGCGACAGGTCGGTGAGCAACATCTGGGTGATCGCATCGACGTCCTCTTCTTTCATGCCGGTCCAGTCGACCGCGAAGAGGATGTACCCGTAGCGATCGGAGACCTCGGAGAGGTAGCCCCCCTCGACCTCGTCCTGCGTGCCGAGCAGGCCGTGGCCATACTGCACGAGCTGAAGCGGACGGGGATCGAGCTGTGCCGTCCGGGGCACGATGACGGTGAACGGAACGGAGGTCTCCCCGTTGTAGTACGGCATTCCGTTCTCGTCGCGGGTGAGGAGTGACCCCGATTCGTCGGCCTCGGAATACAGCGGAACACTCATGTGGCCGTAGATGCGCTTCCAGGTGTGCTCGTTCTCCTCCGGCGTGAACTCCACCACGGAGTCGACGACGTAGGGCGGCCCGCTGGTGCCAACGCGGCTGCGGGCGTCCTCCCGCATCCACTGGATCCGGGCGCCGACCGCATCGGCGGACTTGACGGTGAAGTCCCAGGCGAGGACGGTCTCGCTGCGAGACCAGCCGTCGGCCTCCAGGGTGGCGAAGGTCGCGTCGAAGGTGGCCTGACGGGAGTCGATGGAGGGGTTGCCGGTGGCCTTGCTGTCGCGCAGGGCGGCGAAGCCCTCCGACGCGGCCACCGCCTTGCCATCCGTCCCCACCAGGTCGCGAAGGCCGACGACGTAGTGATGGCCGTTGACCAGCGGGATGGCAGGCCGGATGTACAGCGTACGCTCACCATCCTTGGCCTTCCCCGCGTAGTCGAGCTCGGCCCAGACGGGCATCCGTTCGCCCGACGCGGAGTCGAGGACGACGAGCGGCGAGCCGTCGGCCAGGGAGGCGGCGATGGCCGCCTGCCCAGGGAGGTTATCCGCCGACAGGTTGGGGATCTCGGCGATGAGCGGCCCCATGGGCGACCACCCGTCGAGCTCGTTCCAGAGCGCCGGCGACGGCTGGTAGGAGATCGCCGCCTGATCGGTGTAGGGGATGGTGGTCTCCCCGAGGTGCACCCGCTTGCCGGTGGGCGAGCCGGCGTCGTCCCGTTCGTAGAACGACGAGGGGAACGGGGTGGCGCAGCGATCATAGGCGATGGGATCGCAGTCACCGAGCTCGACATCCCCGCCGGTGTCTTCCGGGGTTCCGCAGGCGATCAGGGAAGACAGGAGGAGGAGCATGGGAGCCTCGCGCGCGACGCCGCTATCTCCCTGCGCGCCCGCGTGCTACGCTCCGGAGTGGAGGTCGGATGCCCCCTCAATGCCGTCTCGGCGACAAGTCCCAGGTCCCCGCCGACGCCCACGGGTGCCCCGCGTGTCCGCATCCCGCGGTCGGCCCCGCGGTCGGCGCCTCCAGCAACGTCAACGTCAACGGTCGCGGCGCAGTGCGGGTGACGGACCAGGGCAAACACGTCGCCTGCTGCGGTCCCAACACCTGGGTCGCGGCCAAGGGGAGCGGCTCGGTCTTCATCAACAAGCTCCCGGCTCACCGCCTCGGCGACACCGACACCCACTGCGGCGGCGTCGGCCAGATGATCGAAGGCAGCAACAACGTGATGGTCGGTGGGTAACGAACCAGGCGAGCCAGTCCCGCTCGTCTGCCCTGCCTGCCGCCACGTTGAGGGTGAACGCCTGATCATTCGCGGGCTGCGTCGTGATGGCGCACTGCTGCGCTGCGGCTGCGGCCGAACCTACCCGGTTGTACGTGGAATCCCCATTGTGCTGCAGGACCTCGAGGGCTGGGCGACCAGCGAGGGCGCGGAGGCGCTACGGGACCCCGCGGTTGACCCCGAACTGGTGAGCCTCCTCGCCCGGGACGCGGCGACGCTGCGAAATCGTCGTCTCCTCGATGCGTACGCATCTCCCCTCTCCTGTGAGTTGGGTGCGTGGTTGGACGTGGTCATCTCCCAGGCAGCAGGCCCGGTACTCGAGGTCGGCGCCGGCCTCGGCCACGCCGGCACGATCCGCCTCGACCTCAACCTCACCCTGCTCGCGCAGCGGCGCTCCCCGCCCCTCGTCGAGACGGCGGACGGGGTCGCCATCGCTCCCGGCGGCGCGATCGTCGCCGACGCGGCCGATCCTCCGTGGACGGGCGGCGCCTTCGCGACCGTCGTGCTCGCCAACGTCCTCGACAGCTGCCGAGAGCCGGCGTTGGTGCTGGCTCACGCCGAAGCGCTCCTCCGCCCGGGCGGACACCTCATCGTCACCTGCGCCTATGCGTTCGAGGACGCGGTGACGCCGACCGGGGCCCGTTTCACTGAGCAGCAGCTCCGTGACGCGTTGGACGGGGCCCGCCCTTTCGGACCCTACCCGCTCGAGCTGCGCCTCACCGCCCCCCCGGTGGACCGCGGCTGGCGCCTGCGTGCCGGCCCGCGCACCGAGCACGTCCACCAGGTGCAGACCTTCATCGCGCGCCGTTCGCCCCCCGCGGATGGGGCGGCGAGTTAGGGATCGCGCGGCGCCGCGTTGACGGCGCGGTTGTCCGGCCCCTATACTCGTTCCCCCGACGTCGGAGCGTACATGCCCAAGGTCACCGATCGCCACGGCCGGCCCAGCTCGGGGCAGATGCCCGGGCTCGTGGAGGGGGTCTGCACGGACAACGTCGACCCGGAGAAGCTGGGCCGCATCAAGGTGAAGTTCCCGACGCTCCCGGACATGCCGGAGAGCTGGTGGGCCCGCCTCTCGATGCCGATGGCCGGCCGCGAACGCGGCTGGATGACCATCCCCGAGAAGGACGACGAGGTGCTCGTCGGGTTCGTACACGGGGACATCAACCACGCCATCGTGCTTGGCTCGCTCTACAACGGCGTGGACACGCCGCCGTACGCCAACGAGGACGGGGACAACAACCTTCGCGTCTTCCAGAGCCGCTCGGGACACCGACTCACGTTCGACGACAAGTCCGGCGACGAGCGCATCGAGCTCATCACCAACAACGAAGAAATCCGCATCATCTGGGACGCGAAGGACAAGACCCTGAGCATCTACAGCGGCAAGGACATCATCGTCGAGGCAAAGGAGACGATCTCCCTGAAGTGTAAGGACTTCATCCTCGAAGCCGGCGCGTCCATCTCGATGAAGGCCGGCTCCACGTTCGACGCGAAGGCCACCTCGTCCATGGGATGCGACGGCGGCAGCTCGCTCACCTGCAAGGCCGGCGTCATCAACATCAACTGAGGTTCCGATGATCAACGGCATCGTCGTCGGGATCGTGACCGACAACAAAGACCCGGACAAGCTCGCCAGGGTCAAGGTCAACTTCCCGGTGGATGGGGAGACGCCCCCCGAGTCCACCTGGATCCGGATGATGTGGCCGATGAGCGGCCCCAAGCGCGGGTGGGTCATCCTCCCCGACATCGGCACCGAGGTGGTGATCGGGTTCGCGTACCGCACGCAGAGCCCCTACGTACTCGGGGCGGTCTACAACGGCGACGCCGACAAGCCCAAGCCCTACGCGAACGAAGACGGCAACGACGACCATCGCCGCTTCTGGTCCCGCAATTCCCACTGGATCGACTTCGACGACACCTCGGGTGCCGAGCGCATCGAGCTCAAGTCCACCAGTGAGAACAACGCGATCTACCAGGAGGCTCACGCCGCCAACAAGATCCTCACCACCAAGGTCGACAAGAACTTCATCGTCGAGGCGAAGGAGACGATCAGCTTCGCCTGTATGGACTTCAAGCTGGAAGCGTCGGCGTCGATCGCGATGGAGGCCAAGTCCACGATCGCCTGGAAGGGCGCCACCATGACGATGGATGGCGGCGGCTCCCAGACACTGAAGGGCTCGATCGCCACCTTCAATGAAGGCGCGCCGGGTGCGCCCAAGCCCAAGAAGGCCACGCCGACGCACCGTCACCCGCCCACCAAGCCCGAAGGCGGCGGCGGCGGCGGCGGCGGGGGCGCCTCGGGTGGCGGTGGCA
The DNA here is from genome assembly GCA_903921785.1 of uncultured Pseudomonadota bacterium. Lineage (GTDB taxonomy): Bacteria > Myxococcota_A > UBA796 > UBA796 > SXON01 > SXON01. Next base: position 26 of record CAIXRH010000350.1, on the reverse strand, counting down.
GCGGCGGCGGGGGCGGCGGCGGGGGC
>CAIXRH010000349.1 GCA_903921785.1 uncultured Pseudomonadota bacterium | reverse complement strand
CGACGGCGCCGGGCGCGAGCCCGCCGCGGCGCGGCGGGCGGCGCCGGGCGCCGGCACGCCCAGAGGCTCCCGGAGGCTCAGCCGCCCGAGAGCAAGAAGTCGAGCGCGCCGAGGATCGCCGCCGACTCCGCCGTGGCGCTCCCCACCTTCTCCCCGAGCGCGCTCCGGGGGGCCCCGGAGAGCTCGGGCGTCATCACCACCACCCGCTCGCCCGCGACCTCGATCGTGGGGGTGAGCTTGGTGAACGGCCGCGGGACGGCGGCCGCCCGGAAGCAGGGGATGACCACGACGGTGGCCAGATCGTCGAGCACCTCGTGCTGCACCGAGAGCAGGTAGGGGATGTCCCGTGCCGTGCGGCGGCTCGGGTTGGTCCATACGTCGAAGCGCGGCATCGCGGGCTAGAACCTGCGTGACTCGTCGCCGAACGTGCCAGACTCGGCGACCCGGGCGTTGTACGCCTCGACCGCCGCCGCGTTCTCCGCCCGCCACCGCTCGTGCCGCACCTCGCGCACCCGGAGCCGCAGCGCCGCTTCGAGCGTGGTGGACAGCGGGATGCCGAGCTCACGTGCCTCGGCGAGCAACGCCGAGTCTACGCTGAGGTTCACCGCGACCTTCGGCGGCTCGCGGAGCCGGTGCGTATGGGAAGGGGCCGCGGTCATGCGCATACGCCATGCGCAGGCACTCCCCACGTCAAGGCGAACGGGGGCTCAGTGGTACTCGGGCTCGCGCGCCCGGGGCGTCGCCTCGTTCTCCGCCGCGATCGGCGATCCGTGGTGGAGCACCAGCCGCCAGCCGGAGGGGCGGCGGATGAACAGGTGGGTCACCGCGACGCGCCCGATGGGCTCCCCGTCGCCGAAGCGGATGTTCTCCACGTTGTGGACCCGCGCGAGGTCGCCGAGGAGCTGCACCACCACGTCGGAGACGAGGAACTTCATGGGCATCCCCGTGGAGAAGATCCCCGCCCAGGCCTCCATCACCGCCTCGCTGCCGTAGACCGGCTCCCAGCCGGGGTGGATACACGCGTCCCCGTCGGTGCACGACCAGACGCGGCTCATGGCCTCGAGGTCGCGCGCTTCGAACGCACGGTAGAAGCGGTCGTTCGCGGCGATGACGGCAGCACGGTCGTCCATCCGTCCCCGTTAACCCCCGCAGCCCCCTTCGATGACCCGGAGCACGTTGCCGCCGTAGGCCGCGTGGACGTCCTCCGCGCTCCAGCCGAGGCGGAGCAGCGCCTCGGTGAGGTTGGGGAGCTTCTCGGCGCTGTCGAGGTCGGAGGGGTAGAGCGCGAAGCCCTCCCAGTCGGTGCCGAGGGCGCAGTGGCGGATGCCCACGGTGCGCTTGATGTGGTCGAGGTGGCGGGCGGCGGTTTCGGCGCCGCCGCGGCCGATGAACGGGGTGACGAAGATCACCCCGACGACGCCGTCGGTGGCGGCCACGGCGCGGAGCACGTCGTCGTCGACGCCGCGGGGGCTGCCGTGGACCGCGGTGCAGGCGGTGTGGGAGACCAGGAGCGGGCGTTTGGCGCGCGCGCAGGTCTCGAGGACGGCGGCCTTGCCGAGGTGGGCGCAGTCCACGAGGATGCCCAGGCGCACGAGCTCGTCCACGAGGTTCCGCCCGAAGTCGGTGAGCCCCGCGACGTTGGAGGCGCCCCAGCCCACCATCGGGCGCGCGGCTTCGTTCGCGGTGAAGTGCACCAGGCCCACGTAGCGGAGGCCCTTCTCGCGGAAGCGGGGGAGGTCGTCGAGCCGCCCGGTGAGCCCGTGGGCGCCTTCGAGGCCGGCGAAGCAGGCGATCTTGCCGCTGGCGCGGGCGGCGCGGATGGCCTGGGCGCTCCCGCAGAGCGCGAGCTGGTCGGGCGAGCGGGCGACCTCCGCGGCGAGCGCGTCGAGGTCGGACTCCACGGCCTTCGGGCCGCTGGCGCGACGGAGCGGGTTGGTCACCACGCCGAAGGCGATGGCGCCGACGTTGCCCTCCCGGAGCCGGGGAAGGTCGCAGTGGCCGAAGAGCGCGGCGCCGGGGAGGGGATTGTGCCGGTGGCGTTTCCGGAAGTCCCAGCCGAAGAAGGCGCGGGTGAGGAGCAGGTCGCAGTGGAGGTCGACGATGAGCGCGGCCTCGTGCACCTCTCGGGCCTCCCGGGAGAGCCCGGGGAGGGCGGCGCTCAACTCGCCTCCAGGACCCAGAACTTCAGGTAGCGCGACTCGGGAAAGTGCAGGGCCGCCGGGTGATCCACGCCCGGGGTGCCCTCGTGGAGCAGGCGCAGCTCCCGACCGGTGCGGTCGGCGCCCTCCGAGAGCGCCCCACCGAACTGCTTGGGTGACTGACTGCCGAGGTTGCTGGCGGCGATGAGCCACCCGCCCGGGGCCAGCACGCGGAGGCAGGCGCCGGTGAGCCGCGGCCACTCCTTCTCGCCTTGCCAGGTTCCCCCGTCGGAGTGGGAGTAGCCGGGCGGGTCGACGACGATCCGGTCGAACGTACGGCCCTGGCGACGGAACCGGTCGAGCGCCTTGAAGGCGTCCTCGGCGAGGAGCTCGCCCGCGTCGAGCCCGTTGAGCTCGAAGTTGCGGCGGGCGCGGGCGAGGTAGCCGTCGGAGAGGTCGACGCTGACCACCTCGGCCGCCCCGTTCGCGCGGGCCGAGACCGAGAACGCCCCGGTGTGGGCGAAGAGGTTGAGCACCCGGGAATTCTCCCAATGCGGGGCCATCCATTCCCGGTTGGTGCGCATGTCGGTGAACAAACCGGCGTCCTTCCCCAGCGACGGGCGCACCTCGTAGTTGAGCCCGAGCTCGGTGACGGTGACGTCCTCCACACGGCCGCGCAGCGCGGTGACCGGGATCGACTTTCGCTCGATGTCCCGCGGGTCCCGCCGCTCGGCGAGCCACACGCTGTCGGCGTTGCCGATCGCCTCGTCGCAGGCCGCAATGAGCGGGTCGACGAGGTTGCGGAGGCTCGGCGAGTCCAGCGTGACCACGAGGTGGCCGCCCCAGACGTCCACCCGGATGCCGGGGAGCTCGTCGTTCTCGGCGTTCACCAACCGCCAGGCGGTGGTGGCGGGCTCGATCGAGAGGCGGCGGCGGCGCGCGGCCTCCACGCGGGAGCGGATCAGCGCGGCGTCGACCGGCCCGTCGTCACGGCGGAAACGGCGGACGGAGATCCACCCGCGGTCGGCGATGCCCACGCCGAGGGCCGTGCCGCCCTCCCCGCGCAGCCGCACCACCGTGCCCGGGTCCGCCCGACCCTGGACAATCTCGGCGGGGTACACCCAGGGAAAGCCGCGTTTGAGCCAGCCGGTGGAGTAACCGTTGACGACCAGCTCGTTGCCCGCGCTACGATCGCCGGCAGCCGGGAGCTTCGGAGTGGATCGACCGCCGTTCATGCACCCGTCCGCAGGGCTGGTCGGGGAGTTCTACCAGCTCGTGCTGGCCGCCACCTACCACGCCGACGGGCTCTGGGGCGAGGCGACGTTCGACCTCTACCCGCGCGCCCTCCCCGGCGGCTGGGGCTACCTCGTGGCGGCCGGGCTGGAGCCGGTGCTGACGATGCTGGAGAGCTTCCGCTTCACCGAGGAGGAGGTGGCGCAGCTCCGGAGCCAGGCGGTCTTCAGCAAGATTCCGGCGAGCTTCTTCGATGCGCTCTCGCGGCTGACCTTCACCGGCGACGTCCACGCCGTCGCAGAGGGCACGCCGGTCTTCCCGAACGAGCCGGTGCTGCGGGTCACGGCGCCGATCTGGGTGGCCACGCTCCTGGAGACGCGGCTGGTGCAGCTGGTGGGCGCGTCGACGGCCGTCGCCAGCCGCGCGGCCCGCCTCGCGGATGCCGCAGGTTCTCGCTCGGTGCTCGACTTCGGCTCGCGGCGTTCGGCCGGGGCGGAGAGCGCGGGGTTGGCGGCGCGCGCGGCGTGGATCGGGGGCGTGGCGGCCACCACCAACACGCAGGCGTCGCTGGCGTACGAGATCCCGCCGTTCGGCACCATGTCCGACACGTTCCTCGCGGCCTACGGGGCCGACGAGCTCGCTTACGCCGCGTTCCGCGTCCACTTCCCCTGGCTCGGCCACTTCGCGCTCCCCGACGACGACCCCGTGGGCGGGCTCGACCGATTCGCGACGTTCAAGGAGCAGGTCTCCCTGGTGCGCATCGACCACGACGACCTCCTGGCCACCTCCCGCAAGGTCCGCCTCGCCCTGGACAAACGCGGAATGAAGGCGACGCGCATCCTCGGCTCGGGCCAGCTCGACGAAGCGCGGATCGCCGGGCTCGTGGCCGCGAACGCGCCGATCGCCATGTTCGCGGTGGGCCGTGCCTTGGCGGCGACCACCGAGCCGGGCATGCGGCTGGCGTTCCGGGTGGCCGAGCTCCAGCGCGGCACCCGCCGGGTCCCGGCGACGCGGGAAGGCAGCGCGACCTACCCGGGACGAAAGCAGGTCCTCCGCTTCGAAAGCCATGATCTGCTCTGCCTGGAGACCGAGGCGGGCGCGTGGACGCGCGCGGGCTGGCCGCTGCTCCGCCCGGTGATGGTGCGCGGCCGTCGCGTCGAGCCGCCGGAGGCGCTCGCGATGGCCCGCGACCGGCGGGCGGCGATGGTGGGGGCGCTCCCGGCCGGATTGCGGGCGGTGAAGGCCACGGAGGTCCGGGACGTTCGGATCAGCGACGGGGTCGCGGCGGCCGCGCTGGGGGAGTGAGGGGGTGGCGAAGGGCTGGTGGCGCTACGCCGGCTTGCCGCCCGGACGCGTCGGCGGTCGAGGAGCCGCGGGGGCGAGAATGGCGCGGCGGGCGCGCCGCAAGACACGGTCTCCGTGGTGGCCTTTCTGAACGCTAGCGTACGGCGGGAGCGACGAACGCGGACGTCGCGGCGCACAGCCGCAGCGGCGTCCCGTGGACTCGTAGGGTCTCCGCGCCGAACAGCCAGCGTTCCTGCTCCACCACCGCCGCCTCCAGCACCGTGCTTCCGCGGGCGTCCGCACCATCGCGGTCGGTGCGTCCGCGCTGACGAAGATCGACGCCCCCGGCCCGAGGAGCATGTGCTCCTCCGCGGCCGTGAGGGCGACGGCGAGGAGCATGGGCCGCAGAGTACCATTCTCGCCCCGGTGGTTCCTCGACCGCTGACGTCGGCCGGCGGGCGGGACGGTCGGGCGCCACCTCCACTGGACATCCCCCTCGGTTAGCCCCGGGCGATGATCGTCGTTTTCGCGCGCGTCCCCGAGCCCGGCAAGACCAAGACCCGCCTGATTCCTCGCCTTGGCGCGAGCGGCGCGGCGCACCTTGCCGCGGCGATGACCGGCGACACGCTCGACGCCGTGCGGGCCACGGGCCTCCCGTTCCGCGTGGCCCTCGCCGGCGACGCGACCCATCCCTGGGTGCGCACGCTCGACGTGGAGTGGGAACCGCAGGTAGAAGGCGATCTTGGCCGCCGCCTCGCCCACGCGCTCCGCGATGGCAGCGTGGCCATCGGCACTGACGCGCCCACCCTGCCGCCTGCGCTCCTCCACGAGGCCCATGCGTCAACCGCCGACGTGGTGCTCGCCCCGGCCTTCGACGGCGGCTACGTGCTTGTCGGTACCCCGGACCCCACGGACCTCTTCGAGTTGGTCCCGTGGTCGGCGCCCGACACGTTCGTCCGCCAACACCAGCGCGCGTTGGACCTCGGCCGCAGCGTGCGGGTGCTGCCGTTCTGGTACGACGTGGACGGCCCGGAGGACCTCGACTTCCTCGCGCGCCACCTGCAGACCTTGCCGCCACGCGTCGCCTCGCGGACGAGGACGTTCCTCGCGCGCGGCTAGCCGTCCCGTCGCGTGAGCGTGAAGCAGAACGGCAGGGACTTCGCCCGCGCCCACGGCTTGCCCACGCTCACGTGTTCGCTCACCTTCCGCATGAAGTCGCGCGTGCCGTTGTAGATCACGATCTGGGGGCCGACCCAGTTCGGGACCACCCACGGCCACTCCGAGGGCACCTTCGTGTCGGGCACCTTGAAGTAGTCGACCACCCAGGCACCCCGGGCTTCGAACTCGGGGTTCCCCGCGGTGGGGACGAGCTGGAAGTAGCCGGGACCGATGAGGTACCGCGTGGCGCCTTCGTTGTAGCCGAAGATGCGCTCGGCGCCGCCGGGCTCGGGCCGGCAGAACCGCTTCTGGAACCGGCGCGCGAAGGCGGGGAGGGGCAGCGAGTTCCACCCGTCGTGGATCACCGGCTCCAGCGGGCCGTGGGCGCCGAGGAAGTGCGCCGCGGTGATCGGGGGGGACGACCCAGCGAGGTCGAACAGCCGGCCGAATTCGGTGACGCCGCAGGTCTCGAGGGCGGCGACCCGACCGGCGTGATCCGTGGCGTCGAGGGCGTCGCGGATCGCGGGGAGGGTGGCGGCGGGATCGTGCAGCAGGGCGTCGAGCGACATGCTCGGGGTCTATTCTGGCGGCACGTAGGCGTCGCCGTGACTGCCGACGCCGAGCTCCAGCGTGAAGATGCCGGGGCCCACCCGGTCCATCACGTAGAGGGTCTTCTCGTCCCATCCGCCGCGGCCGTTGCCCCAATGCATGTTGGGGATCCACATCGACGACAGCGTCGCGGCTTCGTCCGCCTCCACACCCTCGGCGGTGAAGCGCCAGACCTTGCCCATCGTGTATTCGCTGACGTAGAGGTTCCCACACGCGTCGGTGTTGATGGCGTCCAGGCCGCCGCGCTGGCTCGCGGAGCCGACGGGGAGGCAGAGGTTCTCGGTGTAGCCATAGGCCGAGCCGTCCTGGCACCGCCCCACGGTGGGGTAGTGGGTGTCGACGATGGCACACTCGTCGTCGAGCGCCTTGTCCGCGCAGGAGTCCACCATCTCCGTGTAGTAGGCGTTGTAATCCCAACACGCGAGGACGCCCTCGAAGGTGGTGGAGCACTGGCCGCGCCCGCTGCCCACGCTGCACCGATCGCCCTGTGACTTGCCTGAGCAGGAGGCTTCGGCTTCGGTCGGCGTGCGGGGACACCAGAGTGACCCGCGGCGGGAGTGGCAGGTCTGATCGATGGTGGTGCCGAGGAGCTCGCTGGTGCAGCTCTCGTCCTCGGCCTTGTCCACGCAGGCGTCGAAGGCGAGGTTCTCGGCGCACGTGAGGTCGCCGGTGCCGTCGTCCGCGCACGCGCCCAGGCTGTAGCCGCCCTCGAGCGGGCAGGCGTCGCCGACGGCGTGGCTGTCGCACCAGTCGGGGGGCACGCCCGGGGCCTCGGGCGTGGTGCCGTAGATCCGCGGCTCGCTCCAGGTCTCGTCAGGGTTGCGGTCGGCGGCCCACACCACGCCGGCGCCGAAGCTGCCCACGAAGATGCGGTCGAAGCCGGGGGCGAAGGTCACCCCGTTGGGCTGGTAGAGCCCGGTGAGGATGATGGCGTACTCGCCGGTCACCGGATCGACGCGGCGCACTCGCCCGGCGTTCTGCTCGGAGACGTACACGAAGCCGTCGGTGCCCACGTCGAGCCCGTTGGGGTACTCCAGGCCGCCGAGGACCACCGTTGATTCGCCGGTGTTCGGGTCGACCCGGACGAGGCTGCCGGCTTCTACGTCGCAGAAGACGATCTCGCCGTCCGGCAGGAAGTGGGTGCCGGCGCCGTACGCGGTCGCCTGAGGCAGGATCACCTGCTGGGTGCCGTCCTGGGTGATGGCCACGAGGTTCCCGTACGGGTCGATGCTCACCAGGCGCCCTTCGGCGTCGAACGCGAAGTCTTCGGCGCCCGTGAACCCGGAGAGGTAGCCGGCCTCCACCGGGAGCGGGGCCAGGTGCTCACATTCCGGCGGGAGGGCGGAGGTGTCGGCCGTGTCGCTGGTGTCGGCGGTCGTGCCGGTGTCGGCCGTGTCGACGCCGTCCGGCGGGACCGTCGAGTCTTCGGCGTGGGTCGCACAGCCGGCGACGGCGAGGGCGAGCGCCAGCGGCAGGCGGGTCACCCGCTACTCGCAGGTCTGGAGCGCCATGTTGCACTCCTGGCCTTCGGGGCAGTCGTTCGGACCGCTGCAGGGCGTGTGCCCGGTGACGCTCACATGGGCGAGCACCTCGTAGTCGACCACGAAGTCGACACATCCCGAGCCGAGCATCGCCTTGTCGGCGGTGCGGCGCTGCATCGTGGCGCTCGGGTAGCCGGACACGCCGGAGCCGAGCAGCGCGTCCATCACGCTGGAGGGGACCTCCGCGGCGCCGTCATCCACGAAGCTGCACACGAGGGTGGCCGGGGTGAGGCCGTGCTGGTCGACGTTGACGCTGAGGTAGACCTCGCTGCGCACGGCGGCCGTGGGCGCGTCCCACGCCACCTGGAGCGGCTGGCCGGCGGTGATGATCCAGTCGGTGTTCGTGGGCACCAGCGGCGCGACGCCCACGCCATGGAGGGTGATCGGCGTGTACGCGCCGCCGGTGGACTTCAGCTCGATGAGCTTCCCGGGGGTGAACGCGGGGTTGCTCAGCTTGGTGAAGAAGTAGTTCCGGTTGCTGGTCGGCTCCATGGACACCGACTCGGTGAGCCCACCCACGGTCACCGTGCCGACGTCCTGGTTCTCGGGGTAGGGGATACACTCCCCGTCGAAGTCGCAGGTCTCTTCCGTGCCGCAAGGCGGATCGCAGTAGGGATTGTTGCGCTTGAGCAGCTTGCAGTCGCCCTCACTGAGCGTCTGCTCCAGGATGGTCAGGGGGACGACGCCGTTGGCGACCTCGCCGTCGACCACGGAGTAGCTCTCGTTCGCCTCGGCCTCAAAGCCGCCCCACCGGCTCTCCAGCGGGCACATCCCGTTGAGCGGGACGGTGGTCGGGTCGCCGTTGGGGTCGACGACCGCGGAGTCGCCGGAGTCGGTCGGGGAGGTGTCGGTGCCGGTGCTGGAGGAGCATGCGGCGAGGAGCGCGGAGACGACGAGCAGGCGAGACATGGGGCACTATGCCCCGGAAACGTTCCGCCGTCGACGCAAGGCCGCCATCACCAGGAGCAGCTCGGCCCCGTGCAGCGGCAGGCCGCCGGTGGCGCAGGCCGCGCCGTCGGGACGCGCGGGGTCGGGTGCGCAACCGCCGGGGTCCACGTTGCCGCCGCCGCCGTTGTTCGCGGTGTCCGTGCCGCCGCCCGTGTCGCCGCCCCCGTCGGGGCCGATGTTCGCGTCGCCGGGCGTCGGGCTCGCCGGGAACCAGTCGGTGTGCTGGTCGCTGTCGGCGCCGTCGGGGTAGCGGCCGATGGACTGGCCGCTTTTGACCTTGTCGACCGCGTCGACCGCGCCGCCGTCGCCCTCCAGCCCGTCGTCGTCGTTTCCGCCGTAGATCACCGTGTCGAGCACCGTGCCGGTGCAGTCAGCCACCCGCACGCCGTCGCCGCTGGTGCCGTTGCCGATGGAGGAGGTGTACGAGACATCCACGTTGTCGACGGACTCCCCGCCCATCACGAAGAACTCGCCGGGCGCGAGCACCGTGCCCTTGGCGAAGGGCGCGGCCGCCTTCCAGGAGCTGGTCGCGAACTGCACGGTGAAGCCCTCGAGGTTGATGCTGGCGGTGCCCGCGTTGACGAGCTCCACGAACTCCTGCCCGTCGTCGGCGCCGTCGGCGTCGTAGTAGACCTCGTTGACCTTCAGCCCTTCGCCACCGGTGGCGTCGCATTGCGGGGTGCTGTTGGCGGCGCCGGGGGTGTTCACCGACGAAGCGGTCCAGTCGTCGGCGCTCAGGTCGGTGTCGAGGCCGTCCACGCGCCGGGCGAGGCTCACGTCGGCGTCCGGCACCGTGGCGAGCGAGGTCGCGGCGGTGCCGAAGTCGTCGTACATCGCGTCGGAGTTGTCGTCGCCGTAGACCACGGCGTCGACCAGGTAGTCGCCGCAGACCAGGTAGATCGCATCGCCGCCGGTGCCGTTGCCGATGCTGGAGAAGCTGCCCACGCCGCCCGCGCCCACGATCAGGAAGCCTCCGGGCTCGATCATCGTGCCCGGATCGAGCTCCACGTCGACGCTCGTCGTGGGCTTCGATGCGGCGCTCACGATCCACCCACCCAGGTCCCGCGCGGTGGTGCCGACGTTGTAGAGCTCCACCCATTCCTTGCCGCCGTCGCTCCCGTCGGCGTCGATGAGCACCTCGTTGAGCTTCAGGTCGCCCAGGCTGGTGCAGTCGGCAGTGGAGGGGTTGCCGGTGTCCCCCGTGTCGCCGGTGTCGGGCGGGCTGGGGTCGCCGTTGGTGGCGCGGGGCGTGGGGCTGTCGTACTCCACGAAGTCGACCGTGGAGTCGTTGGTGTCGGTGCAGTCGCTCGTGCCGTTCCAGCGGCCGAGCGAGTTGCCCTCGTGCACGCCGGTGGCCCCGGCGCTGGCGAGGCCGAGATCGTCGAGGAGGCCGCCCGCGGCGCCGTCGTACAGCATGGTGTCGAGCACGGTGCCGTCGGCCGCCTTCAGCCGCAGCCCGTCCGCCGAGGCGCCGCCGTTCTCCAGGTTGCTGGAGAAGCTGCCGGTCACGTCGCCCGCGCTGGAGCCGACCAGGAAGTAGCCGCCGACCTCGATCGTGCCCCCGGTGATGGTGAAGCTCTTTTTGAAGCTCGCACCGCCGGACTCGATGGTGTAGTTGGTGAGATCGACCGGATCGGGGCCGGGATTACACAGCTCCACCCACTCCAGGCCGTCGTCGGCGCCCGAAGGGTTGTACATCACCTCGTTCACGAGCACGCCGGCGAAACCGGGCAGGGCGAGGAGAAGCAGCATCGGACTCCTGGGCTGACGGTTGGCTAACCGCACCCGGGCACGGTGTCCGCCAGTGCCTCAGCTTGTCACCGGTTCGACGCGGGCGCCAGCGCTCCTGGCCCCGCCCCGCGCATCACTGCTCTTCGCCGTCGTCCGGGGGTTCGCCGTTGTTCGGAGGTCCGAGATCCGGCATCTGGTTGCGGGCGGCGCCCGGTCCCATGTCGTCCTCGAGGTCGTCGCGCTCCTCCAGCGGGCGCCGGTCGCCCTCGTCCACGGGCTGGAGCGGCGGCAGCATCGGCTCGTCGTCACCCATGTCGTCTCGGCCGCCACCATTGGCAGCCTCCTCACGGCGCTTCTTGAGCCGCTCGCGCCGCTCCTTGATGCGCTCCTCCCGCTTCTTCTTCCGCTCTTCTCGGGCGGCGTCGGGATCGCCGGCCTCGTCGTTGCCGAGCGAGGCGCCACCCCTGGGCAGGCTCAGCCGGGGCATGCCCTCCTCGCCGTCGCCGCCGGCGATCTTGCTCCCGGCGCCGCGGCCCGGGCGGAACGTCGGGCTGAGGATCGTCCCGCCGATGTTGAAGTGGTAGGCGCCTTCGTCGTCGCGGGCGCGCTTGAGCTGCGGCGCGATCTGCGCGAGCTTGTCCAGGTCCTCGGGGAGCGTCACCGCGAGCTCCATCCGGTTGCGGCTTCGGGAGAGCTTCTTGTTCAGCGAGATGTCGCCGGTGAGCGTCATGTCGAGCACGTCGCCGTCGAAGGTGCCGTCGGTGACCTCGAGCTTACCTTCCTTGGCCTCCAACCGAACTTTCGCGGTGGAGAACGTGACCACGGGCAGGGTGAGGCCCATCACCTTGCTGCCCTCGTCGAGCTTGAGTCCGTCGAACGTGAGCTCGATGGAGCCGGTGGAGTTCTTCACGTCGTTGGCGTCGAGCACGAGGTCGCTCTTGCCGCCGAGGGTGCCGCCGAGGTGTACCACCACGTCGCCCTTGTCGATGGGCATCTTGGAGAGATCGAGGCCAGAGGCGGTGAAGTCGAGATCGACGCCATCGTCGCCGGTCGCGTAGCTGCCGTCGATGTCGCCGCCGAGGAGCGACGCGGTGTAGCCGAAGGACCACTTGCCCATCAACCGCGGGAGCAGCTGCAGGCGCACGCCGAGCGAGTCCAGCTTCGCCATCTCCGTGCGCACGTACCCAGGCTTCGGTTCGTCCTTCGTTCGTTTTCCGCGCTTCACCGTGTAGATGATCACGTCCGTGGCCTTGACCCCGGGGAGCCACCAGGGACGCACGTCGCCGATGGCGAGGGCGTAGTCCTTGTTGGCTTCGTGGAAGGAGTAGGCGGCGTAGGTCGCCGCCTCGGACGAGGGGAAGGTGGTGTAGAAGCCGACGGCGGCGCCGAGCGCGCCGGCCGCCATGGACCCCGCGAGGAGCAAGAGCCAGTTCTTCACTTCGTACCTCCGTCGGCGGGCGCGGACGCCTCACCGGACTCATCCAGGGAGAACGCGCTCACCTCGAAGGTGACGCCGAGCAGGCGCGTCCCGGGCGCGCCGGTGGCCTTGATGCGGCCCGTGCGGATTCGCATCGGGTAGTTGTTGGTCTCGACCTCGAAGAGGAAGTCGGTGAGCTGGGAGAGCGCGAGCTTGTCCAGCTCCACGGTGTAGGTCTTCTCGACGAGGTTGCCCTCGGTGTTGGACCCCTTCTCCCGGACGGCCTTGAGGTTCGGGCTCAGCCCGTACTTCTGCGCGGCCTTCTCCACGTAGCTCGGGAGCTCCTCCTTGCCGTTCTTGCGGAGGATATCCTCGATCTCCTTGACCTTCCCCTCGTTGGCCACGTACTGCGTCTCCAGCTCCTGAAGCCGCGTGAGGGCGGTCTCCCGGGTGGAGATCCGTGACTGGAGGTCGGCGAGCAGGCCCTTGCCGCCCCAGCCGGCGGCGCCGAGGATGGCGATGTAGGCCATGACCACGAGGCCCAGGAAGAGGTTGCGGTCGCGGGGGCTCATGTCGGCGACCAGCCCGTGGAAGCGGGCGCGCACCGGTTCGAGGAACGTCATTTGCCCTCCTTGTCCTCCGGCGCTTCGGCCGGGGTCTCCTCCTCGGGGGTGGCCTCGGCCACCTCACCGAGCGGGATGCTCATGTTGAAGGTGATGAAGTCGCCGGACTTCTTCTCGTCGGACTTCTTGGCGCCCGCGAAGCCTGGCGCGGCCTTGAGGCTCTCTTCGATGCGCCCCGCCGATTCGTAGCTGTCGGTCTCGGCCTTGAAGCTCACCGCGCTCGCGCTGAGGTTGAGCTCGCGGACGTCGATCTTCGCCGCGCTGTTGGCCGGGAGCACGTCGGAGAGCTTCTTGAGCAGGCCCAGCGTGGGCGGTTCGCCGCCGACGATGCTGCCCAACGCGTCTACGCGCGCCTGGGTGGCATCGGCGCGCTCCTGGAACACCGCCAGTGCGGTGCTCGTGTCCTTCAAGCGGTCGGCGCTGACGTCCGGGAAGTGGCTCGTCACCACCTCCGCGATCTGCCCGTCCAACTCCGACATCCGGTCCCACGCCTGGGTGACGCGGACACCGACGACGAGCGCCCCGACGAGCAGGGCGGCGACGGTGGCGAGGCCGCCGTAGCTGACGACGTTCCAGAGCACCTCGGCGTGGCCGCGGTAGGCGAACTCGCCGACCCGCAGGTCGGTCGCCTTCTCTTCCCCGGCGGCGAGGCGGGCGAGGGCCACGGCCAGCGCGCAGGCCGGCGGGTGCCCGCCGGGCACGATGACCGAGCGGCACGGGAGGCCGGTCCACGTGGTGAGCCGGGCGGCGAGGCCTTCGAGCTGGCTGCCGCCGCCTGCGAGGAGCACCTCGTCGACGCCGAGGCCGAGCTCGTCCTCCAGGGAGATGAGCCGGGCGCGCACCTCGGCGATCAGGTCGTCGAGCGCCTCCACCAGCGCGCGCTGGGCGACGCCGGAGAGCGCCTCCACCGCCGCGTCGGTCGGCTCGGGATCGGTCCACCCCTCCTGGTTCCCCGTCGCGGCGGAGACGCGGGCGGCATGCTTGGCCACCTCCGCCTCGGCCTCCGAGACCCCCAGCGCCTGGGCGACGGCGGTGGTGAGCTGGTGGCCGCCGAGCGGAACGAGCCGGGCGGCGATGAGATTGCCATTTTGGCAAAGCGCGATGATCGTGCGCGAATGCCCGATGTCGATCACGGCCTGGTTGCCGCGGTCGGCGTAGGTGGCGAGGACCTCGGCGTCGAGCACCAGGAGCCGGGGCTCGGTGTGGACGCTCTTGAGCAGCTCGAGGTGCGCCGCGAGGTCGGTCTTGCGGGCGATGATCGCGATCGAGCGGGAGCCGGACTTGTCCTGGTCGAGGAGGCGGTGGTTGAGCACCATCTCTTCCAGGTCGTAAGGGACGTTGCTCTCGATCTCGGCCGGGAGCGCCTTCGCGATGGTGGTCCGGTCGGTGAACGGGAGCTTCACCACCCGCACCGCGCCCTTGTCCAGGGGTAGCGCGGCGACGCGCTCCGCCTGCGCCCAATTCGGCTCGTTCGCGCGGATGGCCTCGATGGCGGGGCCGATGCCCACGCTCGACTCCATCTCCACGACGTCGCGCAGCGTCCATCGCCGGAAGCTGCCCTCCATCGTGGCGACGCGTACGCGCCACGTGCCGGTGTCGATCCCTGAAACGTAGGCCATGTGTCTACTCCACCCGCCAGTACTTGACGCGTCCGGCGTCGGATTTGCTCTGATCGATGACCGCGGTGATCGTCACCTGGACACTGCCGACGACACCCGTGGATTGCACGGTGTAGACGGTGTTTCGCGCGGTACAATTGTTCTTGAAGTCGCTGGAGAGCGTGTAGCCGCCCTCGGTCGTGAGCGCGGTGATGAAGTCGTCGCAGCTGGCGATGACGTTGCCGTCGGCCTTCCATTGTTCGAGCAGGGCGATGGCGTGGTCGGCCTCGGCGTCGGTGGTGATGGCGCCCTCGGAGTAGGCGCGCATCATCATCTTGAGGACCTCTTTGTCGGCGCAGGTGATGTTGATCTTCTTGCTACCGTAGATCGTGAGCTTGTCGCCCCACCGCTCCCACACCGAGTCCTGCCAGCCGTCCACCAGGCGGATCTCCTGGGTGCTGTCGAACGGGGCGTTCTTGGCGAGGTAGGGCGAGAGCAGGTTGCTGTACTTTCCGTCCTCGTAGCCCCCGTTTCCGCTGGCGACGTCGGAGTCGGTGTCCACCCAGTCGGCGAGGTTGCCGATGAGGTCCAGCTTGGTGAGGCTGTGATCCTGCAACCAGGCATCATTCTCTTCGCCCGACATCAGGGCGTCGAGCATCTTGTAGGTCGGGTCCTCGCTGATCGGCGAGGTGTGGCTGGCGAGGGCCGACACGTTGACCTTGCAGTCTTCGCCCTGGGCCTTGGTGGTGAAGTCCCCGGTGAAGTCGAGGAAGCTCTTCTTTCCGAAGCGGGAGCTCGCCTTCTCAAGCGATGCTTCGGTCGTGGCCTCCGACGCCTGGCCCGTGGCGAGGAGCGCGTCCACGTCGCCCTCTTCCACGTCGCCACCGGAGACCAGCATGCTCCGGAGCATCCCGGAGCTGATGAACGGGAAGAACGTCAGGAGCGGATCCGCGCAGCTCACGCCCATGAGCGACACGTAGGAGCACATCTCCTTGTTCTTGGTGAGGTAGCTCCCCATCTGCTTGTTGCCCATGAGCACCAGCCGATACAGGCTCATGCCCGAGCTGGCGATCCAGTACGCCTGCGATGCATCGCGGGTGTGGGCGGCGGCGACGAAACGTACGCGCGAGCCGAAGTCGATGTCGGTGACCAGCACCGTGAGGAACATCACGGCCGCGATCACGACGAGCAGGGCGATGCCACCGCGGGAGCGGCGGGCGCGAAGGCGACGGAGCGAGCGGGAGGTGGCCATCAGTTGGAGTTCGCCGCGCCGGTGCTGTCGCTGGACGTGGAGGTGTCCAGGGTCAGGCGATCGGCGTAGTGGAGGATGACGGTGGTTGCGTACGGCCGCTCCACGATCTTCGAGGGATCATCCGCGTCCTGCACGAGGAAGACCAGCGCGATCTGCACGGCCCGAGGGAGCATGTTCGCCTGGTCCACGCCGGTGGAGTCCCACTCGTCGAGCCAGGTGTTGGTCTTCGGGTTGATGTACCGGTAGTTCACCTCCTTGAGGTGGTAGGCGATCGGCGCGATGAGCCCGCCCTTCTCCGGTTCGTTGTCGATTCGGGGCGCTTCCCGGCGCAAGAGCACCTTCGCGCCGCTCATCGTGGGATCGTCCTCGGTCCAGTAGGTGACCTCGGTCTGGTCGCACTCGCGGGATTCCCGGTACATGCGGTGGTGGGAGAGCGTGGTGAACCAGAGGCTGTCCGGGTCGTTGCTCTTGCCCACGAACTCGGTGACGTAGGTGTTCACCGCCGTGGTGCTGCTGGTGAGGTAGGCGAGGCGGAGATCGCGGCGGAGCCGGTCGAGCGCCACCCGTGCCGACTGGTTCGCTTCGTCCTCCTCCTCAAGCACGTCGCGCGTGTCGAGCGCGCTGGCGATGGTCTCAAAGGTGATCGCGCCGATCAGGGCGAGGATGCCCATGGACACGACCACTTCGAGGAGGGTGAAGCCGCGGCGGAGGAGGGGGGAGGCGGTCACTACTTGCCCCCGCCGCTGGGGTTGGTCGTGTTCTCCGTCGAGCTCGAGTCGCTCGCCCCCTGCCCGAAGACCTTGCCGCTCGGGTTGAACACGTGGGTGGTCAGCTCCACGCACCGGTCGCATTCGGTGTCGGCTTCGAGATCGCCCGGATCATCCCCCCACCACACCACCACGCGTACCTCGCGCATCCACGGCGAGAGCATGTCGTTGATCTGGTCTGGACTGATGAAGCTCGAGAGCGACGAGGCGCTCATCCCCGACTGTTCGGCGGCGGACTTCTGCTCGTCGCTCTGCTGCGGCAGCAGGCCGGACTGTTGAAGGTCCTCCATCGTGCCCGCGACGTCGCCGAGCTCCATCTCCACCTGCCGCACGGTCCAGGAGTAGCTGTAGTCGTCGTACTCGCCTTCGAAGTCGACCACGTCGCCGTAGGTGCCGTCGTCGCCGAAGGACTCGAAGCTGCCTTCTTCCCCCTGATCCGCCTCGGTGAACCCGTGCATCTCCAGGCCCAGCAAAACCTCGGCGAGCTTGGCTTCGGCGAGCGAGTTGGCGGTGAGCACCCGTTGGCTGTCCACCGTCTGAAGCACGCTCATGCTCTGGGACTCGACGAGCACCATGAGCGAGACGGAGAGGATCGCCAGGGAGATGACGATCTCGAGCAAGGTGAAGGCGCGACGGGTGGGAATCATCGGGAGGTCGGCGCCTCCGAGGGAATCCAGGCGAGGTCCGCCCCGATCTCGGTCTCCTCGGTGTCGAGCTTCACCTCGCCGGAGAACGGCTCCACCTCCACGGTGTAGCCGTCGGCGGGATCGTCGATGTCGACGATGCGCACCACGGTGAACTCCATGGTGCCGTCGGGGAAGATGTGGCTGTAGACGACGGGCTCGTCTTCCTGGTCCTTCGGGGGCTTCTCCGAAGGGGTGACCGGGCCGCCGTACTGTGGGGTGTACACGTAGGCGAATTTGCAGGTGGAGGGGAGGGTGCCGCCCGTGGGGAACCCCGAGGTCTGCAACCCGCCGAACTTCCCGTCGGAGTTCAGGATGTCGTCGGCCTTCCCCTGTTCGATGTCCTTCTTGGTGAACGCCTTGAGCTTCTGGCGCTGCTCCTTGTCCCAGGCCTCGCGGGCGTCGGGATCGGAGAAGATCAGCGCGCTCGGATCGCCCACCTCGACCGCCCAGGTGCCGCGGTCGAGGTTGTAGACGATTCGGAAGGTCACGTTGCGGAGCATCGCCTCGGTCTGGAGCAACTTGTAGGCTTCGGCGAGGGTCTTGGCGGCGCCACGCTGCTGGAGGTCGAACACCGAGCTGAGCGCGGGCGCACCCGCGGCGATGACGACGGCCACCACGGCCATCACCACCAGCATCTCGATGAGGGACATCCCACGGCGCATGTCAGTCCTTCATGTCCCAGGACAGGATGTCGGCGTTGACGTCTTCTCCGCCTTCCTTGCCGTCCTTGCCGAGCGAGATGATCTCGTAGTCGTGGTTGCCGTGCGTGCCCGGGGAGAAGTACTGGAAGGGGTTGCCCCACGCGTCGGTGGGGACCTCGTTGTTCGGGAAGTACTTCTTGGCGGCGTCGAGGCCCTCGGAGGTGGTCGGCGCGCGGCCCTTGTGCTTGGCCTGGTAGGCGATGAGCGCCTTCTCGAGGTTGTTGATCTCGATCTTCGTGGCCGAGGCGTTGGCGTCATCGAGGTAGCCGGTGACGTTCACGGCGATCACGGTCATGAGCACGCCGATGATCGCGATGACGACCATGATCTCGACGAGCGACATGCCCTTGCGGTTCTTGAGCAGAGCAGAGCGGGACATGAGAACCTCCAATCAGTGGCTGACGGCGGAAGAGAGCTGGAGCATGGGCAGGAGGATGCCGAGCGCGATCACCGCGACGACGAGGCCCATGAAGATGGTGAGGATCGGGGTGAGGAGCGAGGTGAGGGAATTCACCGTGTTCTCCACCTCGGAGTCGTACGCGTCGGCGACCTTGGTGAGCATGCTCTCCAGCTCGCCGGTCTTCTCGCCGATGGTGATCATGTGGGTGACGATCGGGGGGAATTCCCCGCTCTGCTTGAGCGGGACCGCGATGGACTGACCCTCGGCGATGTTCTTGCCGGCGGCGTCCACCGCCGCGGCGATCACGTCGTTGCCGACGACGCTGCGGACGATGCCGAGCGCGGTGAGGATCGGCACCCCGGAGACCAGGAGCGTGCCGAGCGCGCGGCAGAACCGGGACACCGCGACGATGCGGTTGAGCGGCCCGAAGACCGGGAGCTTGAGCTGGGTGCGGTGCCACCACGCCCGCCCCTTCGGGGTACGGACCCAACGACGAACCCCCCAGATCACCAGCGGGGTCCCGAAGATCAGGAACCACTTGTAGTTGATGATGAAGTTGGAGATCCCGAAGAGGATCTGGGTGATGATCGGCAGCGCCTTGCCGAAGCTGTCGAAGATGCGCTTGATCCGGGGAATCACGAAGGTGAACAAGCCGAGCACGAGGCCCGAGCTGACCACCAGCATGAGGATCGGGTAGGTGATCGCGGAGACCAGCTTCCCGCGCAGCGCCACGCTCGCTTCGGTGTAGGCGCTGAGGCGCTGGAGCACCAGCTCCAACGCGCCGGACTGCTCACCGGCGTCGATCATGTTCACGAACAGGTCGTCGAACACGGTGGGGTGCGCGCGCAGGGCCTTGGCCAGCGTGGAGCCTTCGTTCACCTTCTCGCGCACGTCGGTGAGGGTGCTCTTGAGCTTGGGGTTCTCCGTCTGCTCGGTGAGCGCGGCGAGCGCCTCGACCATCGGGATGTTCGCACCCACCAAGGTGGACATCTGGCTGGTGAGCGTGGCGAGGTCCTGCGGGGAGACCCGCTGGAAGAACCGCTGGAAGTCGATCTCGATCGAGAGCCCGCTGCCGCGGACGGTGCCCGCCTTCTGCTCGTGCACCTCGGTGGGGAACAGCCCGCGCTTGCGGAGGTTGCTCCTTGCGGACTTGGCGCTGTCGGCGTCGAGCACGCCCTTGATCGCCTTGCCCGCCCCATCGAACCCGACGTATTCGAAGACCGGCATCAGGCCTCCGAGACGTCTTCTTGGGTGACGCGCATGACCTCGTCCAGCGAGGTACGCCCTTCGAGGACCACCCGGATTCCGTCGTCACGGAGGCTGCGCATGCCGAGCTCCCGCGCCCGCTTGGCCACGGCGTTGGCCGGGGCGTTGGCGAGCACCAGCTCCCGCACCTCCTCGGAGACCGGGAGGAACTCGTAGATGCCGGAGCGTCCGCGGTAGCCGGTGCTGTTGCAGGACGAGCAGCCCACCGAGCGGTACACGGTATGGCCGACCAGCGCCGCGCGGTCGATCCCCGCTTCGCGGAGCTCCCCATCCGTGGGGACGAACGGCGCCTTGCAGTTGGGGCACAGCTTGCGGACGAGGCGCTGAGCGAGCACGGCGAGCAGCGAGCTGGTGACCAGGAACTTCTCCACGCCCATGTCGATGAGGCGGGTGAAGGCGGTCGCGGCGTCGTTGGTGTGCAGCGTGCTGAACACCAGATGGCCGGTGAGCGATGCCTGGACGGCGTTCTCCGCCGTCTCCCGGTCGCGGATCTCACCGACGAGGATGACGTCGGGGTCCTGACGGAGGTGGGCGCGGAGCGCGGAGGCGAAGGTGAGGTCGATCTTCGGGTTGACCTGGGTCTGGCCGATGCCGCGAAGCTCGTACTCGATCGGGTCTTCGATCGTGAGGATGTTGAGGTCGGGGGCGTTGATCTCCGCGAGCGCCGAGTACAGCGTCGTCGTCTTGCCGGAGCCGGTGGGGCCGGTGACGAGCACGATGCCGTGGGGCTTCTGGATGATGGCGCGGAAGAGCGCGAGGTTGTCGGCGCCCATGCCCACGCCGTCGAGGGAGAAGACGGTTCCCTTCTCGAGAATACGCATGACGACCCGCTCGCCGTGGCGGACGGGGAGCGTGGAGACACGGAGGTCGATCTCGCGGCCGGCGAACCGGGTGCGGATGCGGCCGTCCTGGGGGATGCGCTTCTCGGCGATGTTGAGGCCGGCCATGATCTTGACGCGGCTCACGATGCTCGCCTGGAGCTTCGGCGGCGGCTTGACGATCTCGCGGAGCACGCCGTCCACCCGGAAGCGCACCGCGAGCTCCTTCTCGAAGGGCTCGATGTGGATGTCGCTCGCCCGGTCTTTCACCGCGTTGGAGAGGAGCGAGTTGACGAACTTGATGATCGGGGCCTGGTTCGGGTCGTCGACGATGTCGCCGGCGAGGTTGAGATCGCCCTCTTCGTCCTCGAGGCCGTCCTCGATGATGCCTTCGAGCGTGGCCGACGCGGACTTCGCCGCGCGGTCGTACGCCTTGTTCATCGCGCTGTTGAGCACGTCGCTCGCCACGACGAACGGGCGGACGGGGTGCTGGTAGAGCAGCCGGAGGTCCTCGAGCATGCCCAGGGCGCGCTCGTCGGAGATGGCGACGCGTACGAAGGCGCCGTCCTTCCAGCAGGGCAGGAAGCCCTCCTCGCGGGCCATCGCCAGAGAGATCGGCCGGACGAGGTCGACATCCACGGCTTCGTGGTCGATCTTGTCGCGGAACGGCAGCCCGAGCATGTCCGCCAGCGCGCGACCGACCTGGTCCGCCGGCGCGGCGTGGGTGCGCTGGATGCCCTCGATCAGCGACACGCCGCTGCGCTCGGACTCCTTTCGGGCCTCGCGCATCCGCGCCGGGTCGATCCCCGAGCGGAGCAGCGTCTCTTCAATCCCGACGCGGCGGACCGCCATGGATCAGTTCCCCCCGGCGGGCGTGGAGCCGGCCGGCGCGGGCGCCGTGTCGGGCGCAGGTGCCGGAGCGGGCGCCGGAGCGGGCGTTGCGGGCGCCGGCGGCGTGGTCGGCGCGGTTTCGCCGGTCGGCGGGAGGATCGTGGAGGTCGAGCCGTCGGCGCCGATCGTCACGCTCGACTCGTGCGGCGCGACCTTGTCGCCGTACATGCTCCGCTGGTCGATCTCGGTCATCGAACCAGAGAGGATCGCCTGGAGCTCCTTCTGCTGCTCGTCACGGGACTTCCCGTAGAAGCGGCGGATGAACTCCTGACGCTGGGCCCACTTCACCCGGTAGACCTCTTCGAGGTCCTTCGGCTCGTTGATCACGTGGGGGGTGAGGAAGATGAGCAGGTTGGTCTTGCGCTCGGTGTCGCGCTTGCCGCGGAACAGCGCCCCGATCAGCGGGATGTCGCCGAGCAGCGGGATCTTCGTCTCCACCTGGGTGGTCGTCTTGCCGATGAGGCCGCCGATCACGATGGTCTGGTTGTCGTTGACCACCACCACGTTCTGGGTCTCGCGTTCGGAGGTGATGAAGCCGGCGGTGCTCACGTCGAGCCCGCTGCTGTCCTCCTCAACCTCGGCCACCTTCAGCTCAAGGTCCATCGTCACCGCGTTGGACTCGTTGATCTGCGGGGTGACGGTGAGCTCGATGCCCACGTCTTCACGCTGGTAGCTGACGATCGGGTTGTTGTTGTTGTCCCGACCGCTGGAGACCGGGAACGGCACGTTGCGCCCGACGCTGATCTTCGCCTCTTCGTTGTCCACGATGAGCAGCGAGGGGTTCGACAGGATGTCGACGCCCGAGTTTGACGCCAGCGCGTTCAGCGCGATGCCGAACGCCGGGATGGTGAGCGCGGTGGAGGTACCGTCGCTGGAGTAGAGCGGGATCGAGACCTGCTCCGCGCCGAAGAGCCCCATCGCGAGGCCGGAGAGGGCGTCGCTGGTGGCGCCGAACGACGTGCCGTTGAGCTGGGCGGAGAACAGCTGCATGTTCCCGTCCGCGTCGGGCAGGCCGCCGTGGTAGCCGATGCCGAGGTCGAGCTCGTCCTCGCTGCCGACCTCGAGCACCACCGCCTCGACGAACACCTGCCGGCGGCGGATATCGAGCTTGGAGATGACGCTCTGGATGACGCGGTAGTCTTCCGGCGCCGCGATGATCACCAACGAGTTGGTGTTCTCGTCGGCGGTGATGCGCATGCCGTTGTCGAACGCGGCGACCGCGCCGGTGGAGCCGGTCATGCCGATGCCGCCCCCGCCGCCGCCCATGGGCCCGCCCATCGGGCCGCCCATCGGGCCGTCGCCCGGCGCGCCGCCGGGCATGAAGTTCATGCCGCCGCCGCCCATGCCGCCGCCCCCGCCGGAGCTCCGCCCGCCGGAGCTGCTGCTCCCGCCACCGAAGCCGCTGCGGTTGCTGCTGCCGCTGCTGCCGCTCGACGAACGGTTGCTGCTGCCGCTGCTGCGGCTCGACGAGGAGCGGCTGGACGAGGAGCTCGACCGGCTGCCGCCCGAAGACGTGGAGCTGGAGGAGGAGCTGAGGTCCTGGAGGACCGAAGCCACGTCCGACGCCTTGGCGTTCTCCAGGTACACCACGTGGATCTGCGCGCGGCTGCTGGGGTCCACGTCGACGTCGATGCGGGCGATGAGCGTCTTGGCGTCGGCCAGGGCCTCGTCGTTCGCCAGGATGATCAGCGAGTTGGTGCGCTCGTCGCTGATGATCTTGGAGATGTACGGGCCCTCGGTGCCCACGCTGGTGGCCGAGCCGCCCTGGGGCGCCTCGGCGTTCTTCTTCTTCCCGCGCGCGTTGCCGCCGGAATTGCCGGAGTTTCCGGAGGACGACGAGCTGGAGCTGCTCGACGCGGTGACGCCGTAGACCTCCTCGAGGATCTTCTCCACGTCCGCCGCGGTGGCGTGGCGGAGCGCGATGACCTCGAGCTTGGCCTTGGGCGCGGCGACGTCGAGCTGGGCGACGATCTTGCTCACCCGCCGGATGTTGAACGCCGAGTCGGTGATGATGAGCGTGTTGGTCGGCGCGTAGGCGACCACGCGGACCTTGGACCCCGCGAGCTCCTTCACGACCGACGCCATGTCCGACACGTTGACGTTGTCGAGCTGGATGATCTGGGTGACGTAGTTGTCGGTCTGGGGGAGCGCGTCGTCCCCCTGGTAGACCTTCACCGGGTTGTTTGCCGCTTCCGAAGTGGCCACCACCTTGGTGTTCTTGCCCACCTGGACGGTGGTGTAGCCGTTGATCTCCAGGGCGCTGAGGAACGCCTCGTAGGCCTCGTCGACCGAGACCTCCTTGTGGCTGATGATCGTGATCTTGCCGCTCAGATCATCCTTGATGATGAAGTTGCGGCAGGTGATCTCGGCCATGTACTTCACGACGTCGCCCACCGGGGCGTCGACGAAGTCCATGGTGATCTTGCCCTTTCCCTGGATGCAGGGGGTGCGCTGCACCGGGGCGGGGGCCGCCGCGGGGGCCGCGCCACCCGCGGTTCCAGCACCGCCGGCGCCATCGGCGCCGTCCATTCCGGGACCGCCCATGCCGCCGCCCTGCTGGCCGCCCATGCCGCCGCCCTGCTGGCCGCCCATGCCGCCGCCCTGCTGGCCGCCCATGCCGCCGCCTTGCTGGCCACCCATGCCGCCACCCTGCTGGCCGCCGGGTCCGCCCATGCCGCCACCCTGGCCGCCCTGCTGGCCGCCGGGCATCATGCCGCCCTGCCCGTTGGGCCCGCCGGGCGCCATCTGGCCGCCCATCCCCCCATTGGGGAACGGGCCGCTCGGCCGGATTCGATCCGGGCCCTGGTTCCCGCCGCCATTGGCGTCGGGGGGAGGCATGGTCTTCCCGCCGTCGTCGGCGGGGGGGTCTTCCCCTTCATCCTGGGCAAACGCGGGGGAGATCCCCGAGAGGCCGAGGAGGAGGGTCACGCCGAGGCGCGAGGCGAAGGAGGACAGCGAAAGCGGCTTCATCAGCGAACCTCGTACTCGATCGTCATCTTCTGGTTGCGGCGGGTGATCTCGAAGTTGAACCCGCTCTCGTTGGCCAACGAGCCGTAGGCGCCCATGGCGGCCTCCATGCTCGAGAGGGACTGACCGTTCACCGTGTGGACGATGTCCCCGTTCTTGATCCCCAGCTTGTCGAAGACACTGCCCTTGCGGATGGCCGAGAGGCGGAAGCCCACGACCTTGCCGTCTTCGGTCTTTGGCGACGCCCGGATCTGGGTCGCCAGCGCCTCGACGTTCCCCAGCTGCTTCTGGAGGAACGACCGGTCCACCTGGTACTTGGTGTCGGAGAGCTTGGTGACGCCACCCTCGGCATCGCCGGGAGTGGCGGCCGCGGCATCCCCGCCGGCGGCGGGCTTCTTGTCGTCGCCCATGCAGATGCAGCCGCCGCCGTCGAGGCAGACCTTCTTCTGCTCGATGGTGAGGATCTTCCCCTCGGTGCCCACTTCGTCGCCCACCTTGTAGCCGTTGGCGCGGGACTTCCCGCCATCGGAGATGAGCGCGCTGGAGTACTCCGGCGGGTCGGCCACCACGGTCGCGAGCAGCTGGGACTTGCTGTCCTTGCAGTCCATCGTCTGCGGGCTGGCGGTCGCCTCCGAGAAGGTGGCCGCGGAGTCGAAGATGTTCCGGCGCACCAGCCCGTCGGTGAAGACGCGGCGATCGGCGTGGAACGTGGAGTCGGCGGGTTCGCTCGGCTGGGGCGATTCGGCTTCGGCGGAGCCTTCATCGAGGCTCGGGGCGGCGGGCGCGCCCGGCTCGGTCGGCTCGGCGTCCTCGAACACGGGGAGCTCCGCGCCATCGGGGAGCGCGAGTCGCGTCCCGGCGACGACGTTGGCGCCCGCCCCGACCGCGAAGCCGGCGACGAGCGACACGGCGAGCGCGGCCAGGGCGCGGGCACGGGTCAGTGCGGGCAGGATCGGCATGCAGACGCCGCCCATGCAAAAATCAGGCCGGGACGATCCGCACGGGTTGACCGGTCGAATCCGAGGGCGCTGCGCCATGTTGTCAGAGTGGCACGCTGGGGGTCTGGGGGCTTGACAACCTGTCCGTCTCACGGTGTCGGCGCCGGTCTGCGGCTGGAGACGACGCAGCCGTGACACGGACAGGATCGACTTTGGCGCCGGTGAGCGATAGACTCCCGCCCCGAGGGACACTGGTGGAGCTCCGCACCCGAACGCAGACGGTGGTTTTCACCGATATGGCCGACTACACGAAGTCGGTGGTGAACAGCGATCGTGAAGCGCTGCGGCTGCTCCTGGAGCGTCACCAGACCATGGTCGAGCCCGTGCTCACCCGCCGGGGAGGACGTATCGTCAAGGGCATCGGCGACAGCTTCATGGCGCTGTTCGACAGCGCCACCGACGCCGTACGCGCCTGCCTCGACCTCGTGGAGGCCCACGGTCCCGCGAGCGGCACCGCGGTCACCTTCCGCGCCAGCCTCGCCACGGGCGACGTGGAGGAGACCTCCAACGACGCCTTTGGCGAGACCGTCAACCTCTCCGCTCGCATCAACGCCCGCACGCCGGCGGGCGAGGTCTGGCTGTCGGCCGGCACCTGGCACTGCATGAACACGGCCGAGATCCCGTGGGAGTCCACGGGGCGGCACACGCTCAAGGGCATCCCGGGGGAGGTCGAGGTCTTCCGGGCGGTCGCGCGGCACCAGTGCGTGATGCCGGAGGCGCTCATCGCCGCGGTGCGCACCGGCCGGCTCGTGCTTTGGACCGCGGGGGACCCCGTGCCCGTCGTGCCGCCCGGCGGTCACGTGGTGCTGGTTGGCTTCACCCCCGGCTCGCCCGCGATCGCCCAAGCGGTGGACTCGTTGCCCATCGCCGATCCTTCGCACCTGTGGCTGCAAGGCTACCCCCTCGCGCCCGCCGAGCGGATCGACTGGGTGAGGCACGGACGTGGCGTGATGGTCTGCACCGCCGAAGCGCTCGCGAGCACCGTCCAGCGCTACGCTGCGCCGCTGCAGCGCAGCGCCGGGAGCGACACCATCATCCTCGACGGCGGCTCGGTCACCGTACTGAATCTGGTGGTCGCCGGGCTCTGCCTGCCCGTCGTGCCGTTCGCGGAGGTGGTGGCCGGGTATAGCTACGATCTCCTCGCCGACGGGCGATGGGTCAACCGCAGCGAGCGCGCCACCCTGCGGGTGGACGTGTCGGGCAGCGGGCCCTCGATCACGGTGCTGGTCCCGGGGGTCACCGTGGGCGGACAGGTCGCCGCCATCAACTCGAACTGGCCCCTGCGGTCGGGCACCACGGTGATCACGCCGTCGGGCTCGCTGAGCTTCGTGGAGTTCTCCCAAGACGGGTTCCTCGGGGCGTTGGTCGGCGACAGCCCAATGCACCTCGGGGTCGGCCCCGGGCAGCGGGTGGAGCTGGGGCGCGAGCCCAACCACCCTGGGCTCCTCCTGCCCGACCGCAACAACCAGGACAACATCCGGTGGTGCGCCGGGCCTCGCGCCGCGCGCGCCCGAGAGAAGGGCTTTACTCTAGATAAGTCTCTCACTGGCCGTCGGCAGACGGCCGTTGAGGTGGTCGGCGACGGGGTGCGGATCGTCCCCCTGCACGAGACCTGCCCCACCCTCCTGCTCACCGCCGCTGGCGCCGTCTCCCGGCTGCCGGGGCCCCAGAACGCCCAGGTCGGGGACGCGATCCTCGTGGGCACCACCGTGGTCGCCCTGCGCGACGCAGGCCTCTAACCATGCCATTTCAAGAGTTAGCCAAGCTGCTCCGTCGGCTCCCCGTGTTCAGCTCCCTGGGCCCGGAGGAGGCCGTGGCGCTCGCGTCGCGGTGCACCGGGCTCCGGTACAAGCCGGGGATGCGCATCTTCTCCGAGGGGGAGTACGCGGACTCGGTCACCATCGTGGTGAGCGGGATGGTGCAGATCTCGGTCACGGTGCCGGACGGCCCCGATCTTGTGGTGAGCACCGAGTCGCCGGGGGCGATCATCGGGGAGATGGCGCTCATCGATCCGGCACCGCGCGCCGCTACGGCCACGGCCATCGACGAGACCGTCGTGCTGATGATCGACGCGCACGCCTTCGCCGACCTGCTCGCCGCCGGCCACCCCGCCGCCAGCGGCATCCTGCGCACCGTCACCCACCAGGTCTGCGGGCGCCTTCGTGCGCTCGAGTCCAAGCTCGATCGGCTCCTCACCGGCTCCGGAGGCGAGCTGCGGCGGGACCTGGCCGAGACCCGCGAGAGGATCGCCCGATGACCGCCGCCGATCTCCGCGGGCTCCCCGCGTTCAGTGAATTCCCGGATCACGACCTGGAGGTGCTCGTGGGCATCTGCCGGGTGGTGAGCTTCCCGGGTGGCGCCACCATCATCGAGCAGGGCGAGCGCGGACGCGCCGCCTACGTGCTCCTCGAGGGTGAGGTCGAGGTAGAGCGGCGGTTGCCCGGCGGCACCCGCACCACCCTCGGCGCGCTCGGGCGCGGCGCGATCTTCGGCTCCGTCGCGCTGCTCGACGGCGGTGCTCGCGCTGCGAGCTGCCTCGCGCGCACCGACGTGAGCGTGCTCGAGCTCGCCGGCAGCGACTTCCAGCGGTTGTGCGAAGCCTCCACGCCGCTCGGTGCCCGGTTCCTGATGGTGATCGCCAGGCAGCTGGTGCGCGATCTTCGTGGCACCAACCACCGCATCGCCGAGCTGGCGGGGCTCGCCACGCTCACCCCCGACGACGTCGCGTCTTCGGTCGGCGGCAGCCTCCTCTAGTCGTCCAGCCGCGCGGCGGCCTCGCTGCTCGCGCCCCTGACCCCGCCTCCTTCCTGCCTTCTCCCCGCCTCCTGCTCCTCCCTCCCCGGAGCTCCCCATGCCCCTCCTCTCGGGCCCGCTCCCCGACAGCGTCAAGACCGTGCACATCATGGGCATCGGCGGCACGGCCATGGCCGCGTTCGCCGGGATGCTCAAGGACGCCGGCTACACCGTCACCGGCAGCGACACCGGGGTGTACCCCCCGATGAGCGACTACCTCGCCTCGCTGGGGATTGAGGTGATGATTGGCTACAACGCCAAGAACCTCGATCACCGGCCGGACCTCGTGGTGGTCGGCAACGTCATCCGCGCGGAGTACGAAGAAGCGCAGGCGCTGCTCGCCAGCGACCTCACCTGGGCGTCGATGCCCCAGCTCCTCGGCGCCCGGTTCCTCGAGCAACGGCACAGCATCGTCGTCTCCGGCACGCACGGGAAGACCACCACGACCGCGCTCATCGCCCAGCTGCTCGACGCGGCGGGCAAGGACCCCGGCTTCCTCATCGGCGGTCTCGCCAAGAACTTCGACCGCACCGCGCGCACTGGCACCGGCCCTCACTTCGTCGTCGAAGGCGACGAGTACGACACCGCCTTCTTCGACAAGGGGCCGAAGTTCCTTCACTACCGCCCGAAGACCGCGATCATCACCTCCGTGGAATTCGATCACGCCGACATCTACACCGACCTCGACCACGTGAAGTCCAGCTTCCGGAAGCTCGTCGCCATCGTGCCCGAGGACGGCTGCATCGTCGCGCGGTGGGACCATGACGACGTGCGCGATGTGTGCCTGGAGGCGCGCTGCGAAGTGCGTCGTTACGGCGTCGGCCAGGAGTGGGACGGACGCATCGAAGGCGTGGACACCGAGCGTGGTGTTCAGCAGTTCGCGGTGTTGCACGAGGGGAATGTCTGGGGGCGCTTCGAGTCGAACCTCGTCGGCGAGCACAACCTCTACAACCAGGTGGCCGCGGTGGCGGCGTTGGCGCGGCAGGGGCTCGATCCCGCGGCGCTCGCCAAGGGGTTCGCCAGCTTTGGGGGGGTGAAGCGGCGGCAGGAGGTCATCGGGGAGCCCCGGCAGATCACGGTGCTCGACGACTTCGCCCACCATCCGACCGCGGTCAAGGTCACCCTGGAGGCGCTGCGGCTTCGCTTCGGCAAACGCCGCCTCTGGACCATCTTCGAGCCGCGCAGCGCCACGTCTCGCCGCAAGGTCTTCCAGGAGGCCTACGCCTCCGCGTTCGGCGCAGCAGACGTGGTGATCGTCGCCAGCGCGCCCGACCAGGGCCGCATCGCGGCGGAGGAACGGTTCGACTCGGCGACGCTGGTGCGCGCCCTCCGCGAGCGTGGCCAGGAGGCCTTCACCTACGACTCGGTCGAGGAGATCGTGGCGGTGGTGGCGGCGAACGCGCTGCCTTGGGACGTGGTGGCGGTGCTCAGCAACGGCGGCTTCGGCGGGCTGCACAAGAAGCTGGTGGCGGCGATCGGGGCGGGGAAGCCCTGAGGAGGCTTTCGGCTTTCGGCTTTAGGAACGCAGGTTTCTGGGGAGCGGTGGCGCGAGGCCGGCTTGCCCGCCGGACCCGTCGGCGGTCGAGGAGCCGCCGGGGCGAGAATGGCGAGCCGAGCGGCAAGGACCGCGTGCGGCAAGGACCGCGTGCGGCAAGGACCGCGTGCGGCAAGGACCGCGTGCGGCAAGGACCGCGTGCGGCAAGGACCGCGTGCGGCAAGGACCGCGT
>CAIXRH010000348.1 GCA_903921785.1 uncultured Pseudomonadota bacterium | reverse complement strand
GCGCCGAGCCGGGGTCCCTGAACACCGCCACCCCCACGAACCTCCAGTCGGGGCTCGTGTCGTCGGTGAAGGTGCAGTACGTCGCGGTGGCCGGGAAGCTCCCGGTCACTGCGGCGCCCGTCCCGCCCCCGCCCGCGAGCGTGCTAACCGCCGAAGAGGTGAGGGCGATGGTGGCGAAGGAGGTCGACACGCTTCGGTTGGTCAAGGCCTTCGGCACCCTGGTGGTGAAGCCTTTCCTGGTCCCCGGCGCCGGTCGCTGGTTGGTCCTCGTCTCCGACGGCAGCGGTCGGGTGCTCCGCGAACGGGTCGTCGTCGACCAGAAGGTGAAGTGAAATGGCCAAGACTCCGACCGCCGCCCAAGTCGCGGCCCTCACCACCGAGAACGACACCCTCCGCGCCCGGGTGAAGGTGCTCGAGGACGCCGTGGCGCTCAACACGAAGGCGTCGGCCACCGCCACCGCGGCGGCCAACAAGGAGCTGAAGGCGCGGCTGGACGAGCTGGCCACCCAGCTCAAGACCCTCACCTCCCGGGCCACCGCCGCCGACAAGGCCGCGGCTGAGCTGGAGAAGAAGCTGGCCGCCGAGCGCGCCCGTAACGAAGCGCTCGCCGCCGACGACCAGGCGACTGCGCGTCGGCTGGAGGAGTTGACCCGCACCCGCAACGCGGCGGTGGACGCTGCTGGGGAGCTGCGGGAGAAGCTGGGCGCGGCGCACGAAGCGCTCGCAGAGGTTCGGGCGGCCGAGGCGCTGCTCCGTGCGGGTCAGGCGGCGGCGGAGGCCAAGAACGTCCTCCTCGCCGCCGAGAACGACACCCTTCGCGCCACGCTCGGGGCGAAGGAGCTGCCCACCGTGGTCCCCCCCCAGGCCCTCGCCGGGATGACCGCTTCCTTGCTCGATTCGCTGGGCAGCGCGCTCCCCGGGCTGGTCGTGAAGTCGGGGGAGCTCAAGATGAAGGTGGCCGTGGGCGACCGCGGCGGGTTCGTGGTGCCCACCGCCGCCGCGCCGGCGTCCTTCAAGGACATCCTCCACGAGGTGACGCTGCAGTTCGCCCGCGCGGGGACGCCCGAACCCGGCTGAGCGGGGCGGCCGTCGGCGGCGCCCCGACGCCCCGGGAGAGCCGTGGGTCGGAACGCCGTCGGGACGCTGGTGTCCGGAGGGGATTCGCGGCTATGTTGAGGTCCCCGTTCGGCCGCGCCGCGCGGGTCGCCCTCCCGGAACGCTCGATGTGGATGCTGCTCGCATTGGCCTGCTCGACGGCGTCCGACGAGATGGACCCTCCGGCCCCAACCGACACCGGCCCCGGCGACGACGGCGTCGACACGGCCTCCGAGAAGCGTTGCGAGGCGCTCCCGCCGCTCCCGCCGCTGCCGCCCTCCGCCGAACCGCTCCCCGGGTGGATGGACGCGGAGGACTTCGCGTTCGACGCGGAGGGGAACGTGCTGTTCGTGAATGGCCAGGACCTCGTCGCGCAGCGGCTCGACGGCTCGCTGACCGTGATCGTACCCGGCGTGGCGGCCGGCACAGCGGGCACGCGCTTCCTCCCCGACGGGGAGCACCTGATGATCTGCGACGTCGGCGACGGGGCGCTGTTGAGCGTGGACGTGAACACCGGCGACGTGGAGGTGGTGCTCGGCGGGCTGGAGTACCCCAACGGACTCGAGGTGGACCCGGACGGGCACGTGTACGTGTCCGAGGAGGTGGCGGGGACCGTGCGGCGGGTGGACCCGTCCACCGGGGAGGACGAGGTGGTGGCGGAGCACCTGTACCGCCCCAACGGGCTCCGCTACCGCGCCTCCGACGCCACCTTGTTCATCGGGAGCTGCGGCGGGGGGTACGTCTGGGCGGTGACGAAGGACGGCTCCGGCGGCTGGTCCGCGCCGCGCGTCGCCGTGGAGACCCCGGTGGCGCCGGGGGCGCCCTGTGAGGACGCCGCGGTGGGCGACGCGTGCGGAGCCCCGGGCGGGTACCTGGGAGCGTGCGCGGAGGATGGGCGCGGCGGCCTCGAGTGTGCGTCGGAGGTGGACGTCGCCCCGTGCGCCGGCCTCCCGGACGGGGCCCCCTGCACGACCGAGCGGTTCGGGAACCCGATCCTCAGCCAGTGTGTGCCCGCCACGCAGTGGGCGGCCGCGTTCTGCCCTGGCAGTGCCGGCGAGCGGGTGGCGGCCTGCGCGAAACAACCTCCGGGGTCGGCCTGCGAGGTCGACGGCCTCCCCGAGACCTGCACGATGAGCTGGCAGCAGGTGCCGGTGTGCTACGCCCGAAGCGAGGCCCTCGCGGACAAGCGGGAGGGCTGTAAGGGCAAGGCGCTGTACGACGACTGTGTGTCGGACTCCGACCTCCTCTCCTACGTGGGGCAGTGCGTGGAGCTCGTCGCCGAGGACGGCGCGGGGCTGGGCTGCACGCCCCTCGGGGTCGACGGTGACGGCACCCACGGGTATCTCGACGGGCTGAACCTCGATGAATGCGGGAACCTCTACGTCACGGAGCTCCGCCCGAGCACGGTGTGGCGGTTCACCGATGCGGGCGGGGAGGCGGAGGAGGTCTACGCAGGGGGCATGACCGGCTGGATCTCGAACCTGCACTGGGGGAGCGGCGTCGGCGGCTGGGAGCCCCAGGTGCTCTACGGCTCCGAGCGTTCGGACGGGATGCTCCTCGGCTTCGACCTTGGTGTGCACGGGGAGCCGGACGCATTTCCGGGGGGGTAGGCGGCGGCGGTCCCGCCCGGGGAGCCAGTCTCGCCGCCGGCCGCTCCTCGACCACCGACGTGTCCCGGCCGGCAAGCCGGTGGAGCGCCACCGGCCCTTCGACACCCTGCTCCCGCCGCCCTGAACGCACCGACGGCCCGGCCCCGGTTCAGTTCACCTTGAACGTGACCTCGGCCGTGTCGGACTCGCCGGCAGGGTCGGTCGCGGTGACGGAGAGCGTGTTCTTCCCCCGGCCCAGGTCTTCGATGTAGAAGATCACGAGGCCGTTCTCCGGCGGCACGGCGGGCGCATCGGCCACACCCTCCGCCACGCCGCCCCAGGTGAGCTCGATGTCGGACATCGAGTCGTCCCTCGCGTTGACGTCGACCTCCACGATGAGCGGAGACCCGTAGTCGTACACGCCGTTCTCGGTGGGCTCCTTGAGCGCGAGGATGGGCGCCTGCCCGCCGGTGACGGTGACACGATGGGTGTCGGACGCGGTGGCGCCGTGCACGTCCGACGCCGTGAGGGTGAGGGAGTACTCCCCCTCCGCAGGCAGCCCGCCGCTCATGTAGAGGGTGACGTCGCGGTCGCCCTGAAGGGCGTTGCCCTCCACCTCGGGCGCGGGGTCCCACGCCCAGGTGACGTCGAGCGACTTGGGGCCATCGTCGTCATCCACGATGCCGGCGGCCGTGAACGGCTCCCCAGCGCGGAATTCGGTGTTCTGCGCCGGGTCGGTGATGGAGACCTCGGGCGGCGGATTGGCGTCGGCGCCGGCGCAGGCGAACAAGAGGAGGATCGTCACGGGAATGAAACCTACCTCAACTTCCGCCACCGCGCGACGCTCGCGCTGTCGGAAGCGTACGACAGGGTAAGGAGGCGCCGTGCGCAGGGACGTCGGGTTCGTGATCGGGGTGGGCGTGGCCGCAGGCGCGCTCGAGGCGGCGGTCCGCGCGTCGCCGCTCCGGGGCTTCGGCGCCGCACAATCCCTGGCCTTCGTGGCGCTCTCGGTGAGCCTCGGCGTGCTCGCCGCCGGTGGCGCGGCCGCGATCGCCACGCTCGCGCGGCAGGCCCCGCGGTGGCGGATGTTCACGACGGCGGCGCTTGCCGCGCTCCACGCCGCCGTGTGGTGGCGCTACGATCACGCGCTCAACGAGTCGCTGCGCGATCCCAGGGTTTTTCTCGGCATCCCGGCGGCGTTCGTGATCGGTGGGGCGCTCGGGGCCGTCGTCTCCCGGTGGCTCACGGTGTCCCGGCTCGCGATCTGGGGGGCGGCCGCGCTCGTGGTGGCCGGCGGGCGGGGGCAGTCGGTGCACGGGGCGAAGGGCGGCGGCCCGAGCGTGCTCGTCGTCAGCATGGACACCACGCGGGCGGATCACGTCGGGGACAAGCCGGTCTGGGCGCGCCTCGTCCGCGAGGGGACCAGCTTCACCCAGGCGATCGCCGCGGCGCCGATCACCGAGCCGTCGCACCTGGCGATGCTCACCGGCGTCGCGCCTTTCCGTTCGGGCGTGGTCAGCAATGGCACCGCCCTCGGCGACCGTCCGCTGGTGTGGAAGGACCTCCGCGCCGCCGGCTGGGTCACCGCCGGCTTCGTGGCGGGCTTTCCACTCCACGGCAAGTACGGGTGGGGGCAAGGCATGGACGTGTGGGACGACGACTTCGGCGCCTGGCCCGGCGCAGAGTCGCTCTCCCTGGTGAAGGCCTGGGATCAGGTGGCGCTCAAGGAGCACGCGTTGCGCGAGCGGAGCGCCGATCGGGTGCTCGCCCACGCCGAACGTTGGCTCGGCGACCACCGCGACGAACGTTTCTTCGCCTTCGTGCACTTCTACGACGCACACGGACCCTACCATCCGCGCGACGAGGCGGCCCTCGGCGCCCCGCCCACGGACGGCGCCGCGCTCACGCTGCCGCCCTACTGGCCCGCCCGCGACCGCGCCGTCACCTCCACCGACTGGCTCTCCCGCGCCTACGACGCCGAGGTCCAGGACGTGGACGCGGCGGTTGGGCGCGTGCTCGCCGCCCTCGGCGACCGCCTCGACGACACCATCGTCGTCGTCACCGCTGACCACGGCGAGAGCCTCACCGAGCACGGGTATCTCTTCGACCACGGCGACGATCTCTACGATCCTTCGCTGCGCGTGCCCCTGGTGGTGCGTTGGCCGGGGCACGTGGGCGCGGGCGTGGTGCTGGACTGCCAGGTCGGTGGGGTGGACGTGGCGCCGACGATCCGCGAGCTCACGGGGGTCGCCGCCCCCGACGGCGTCACGTTCGACGGGGTCTCGCGCGTGCCCGAGCTCAGCGGAAAGGGCTGCCGCGAGACGCCGGTGGTCTCCTCCACCACCGCCGCGCGCTTCGTCGCCACCCCCCCGGTGGACCACGCCCTCCGCGGCGCGGGCAGCAAGCTCATCCTCAAGGACGCGGCGGGCGCCGCCCCGAAGGCGCTGTTCTTCGACCTCGCGGCCGACCCGGGGGAGCTCTCCCCGCAGGTCGCCCCCGCCGTACGGGTGGACCTGCTGCGGAAGCTCCTCTCCGGGGGAACGGCCAGCGTCGCCGCTGAAGACGACGCGGAGACGCGGGCGGCGATGGAAGCGCTCGGCTACCTGGAGCACGAAACGCCGTGAACGACGACGAGACCTTCGAGGTTCCCCCGGTCCCCGAGGGGCGCGTCCCCCTCCGCATCGCGGGGCAGGTGGCGGCCGTCGGCGCGCTGGCCGGCGGCCTGGAGGGCCTGATCGTCGGCTGGCGCTCGCGCCTGCTGCTCACGGGGCTGGAGCGGGCCGAGCTCACCCTCGGCGCCGTCGTGGCGGACTCGCTCCTCGCCTTCGCCGCCGGCCTCGTGGGCGGGGTGATCGCCTGGCGGATGCGTGGGTGGACGCCCCTCTGGCGCCGCTACCAGCGGGGCTTCGGCGCCGCCTGGACGCTGCTCACCGCCTTCGCCCTCCTCCCGCTGGTCGCCGAGATGGCGCGGCGGGGGGACCTCAAGAACGTCGTCGGATCGAGCGTGGTGCTCGCGAGCACGTCGTTCATGGGCTTCCTGCTCTCGGGCTTCGCGTACCGTCGGGAGTTCATCGGGCTCACCCCGCGCATCGGCTTCCGCATCCCGGCCGCGTTCGGGGCGCTCGCGCTCGTGGGCCTCAGCGTCCTCGTGGGCCAGGAGGATCGGCCGCCGACGAACCCGCCGCCCCCCCAGGCCACCAACGTGGTGCTGATCTCCGTGGATACGCTGCGTCGCGATGCCCTCGGCACCTACGGCAGCGCCACCGCCACCCCCAACCTCGACCGGCTCGCGCGGGAGGGCGCCGCCTTCGACGCGGCGATCACCCCGCTGCCCGAGACAGCCCCGAGCCACTCGGCGATGCTCACCGGGCAGCACCCCCGCCACACCGGCGTCGTGCAGAACGGCCGCGCGCTCTCCCTCCGCGAGCAGACCGTCGCCGAACAGTTCCAGGCCGTCGGGTGGCGTACCGGCGCCTTCGTCAGCTCCTTCGCGCTGGACTCCTCCGTGGGCCTCGATCAGGGGTTTGAGGTCTACGACGACGACTTCGCCCCCCGCTTCCGGGGCATCGCTGAATTCCGCGCGGGGTGGCTCGGCCTCCGGCTCCTGCTTCGTTACGGCGACCCCGCCGACTGGCCGGCGCTCCTCGAACGCCGCGGCGACGCCACCGTCGCCCGCGCGCTGGCCTGGGTGGACACCGTGCCTCCCGAGCAGCCGATCTTCCTCTGGGTGCACCTCTTCGATCCCCACTCGCCCTACGACCTCCACGGCGAGCCGGGGCCCGAGGTGGACCACCGGGCGATCCTCGCGAAGGAGCCCGGCTACGCCTACAGCGACGCCGAGGTGGAGGGGCTCAAGCGCCAGTACGCCGCCGAGGTCCACTTCACCGACGCCCAGATCGGCGTGCTCCTCGACGGGCTGCGTGCTCGTCATCGCCTGGATCAAGCGGCTGTCCTCGCTGTCGGCGACCACGGCGAGAGCCTCGGCGAACACGGCATCCACTTCAACCATCACGGGCTGTACGACGACGTGCTCCGGGTGCCGCTCCTGCTCTGGCAGACCCGCATGGGGTGGGAGCCGGGAGCGCGCAACGACGACCAGGTCACCGAGATGGACGTTGCGAACACCCTTTTGGAGGCGGCGGGGGTGCCGAAGCTGGTCGGTACGCGCTCGCAGGCGCTGCAGGATCGCCTCGGCGGCGCCCAGCAGCCCGGCTCGCCGCAGTTCCTCCTCGGCCGCACCGACAGCGCCTGGCTCTACGGGATCCGCTCCCCGAACGGCGTGAAGTACCTGGAGACCGACGCCGGCGCCCCTGAGCTCTACTCGCTCCCCGACGATCCCCACGAGCTCCACGACCTCGCGCCCACCCAGGAGAAGGCGGTGCGGCAGGCGCACGAGAGCGTGCAGGGGCTCAAGCGGGGGGTGGACCACTCGGCGCCGGAGGGGGCCACGGCCGAGATGCTGGAAGCGCTCGGGTACACCGACCCGGACGCCACGTTGGCGGCGCCGGAGCTCGCGCCGGCCGGCGCTCCGCCGGCGGCTCCGGTCACGCCCGAGGCCCCGGCCGTTCCCCCCGCGCCGCCCTCGTCCGGAGCACCGCCCAAGTGAAGCGCCGGGACTGGCTGTTCCCCCTGGTGATCTTCGCCCTGGTGGCGGTGCTGCTGGCGCCCTCCGCGGCCGTGGGCACCGGCGTTTTCGGCTACCACGACCTCCGCCACCACCACCTGCCCTGGCGGTCTTGGGCGGCTCAGAGGTGGGCATCCGGGGAGGTGCCCTGGTGGGCGAGCGGCGCCGGCAACGGCTTCCCGCTGCTCGCCGAGGGAGAAGGCGGCTTCCTCTACCCGCCGACGATGCTGCTCTTCCTGCTTTTGCCCGACGGGCTCGCGCTGGACTGGAGCGTGCTCGGCCACCACATCTTCGCCGCGATGGGGATGTGGGCCTACCTTCGGGCGCTGCGACTCCGGGGAGCAGCGCCGCTGGTCGGCGGGCTGGTGTGGGCGTTCTCCGGCTTCTTCGTCTCCCACGCGCTCTACCTGGGGATGCAGAACGGCCTCGCCTGGGTGGGGTGGGTGCTCTTCGCCACCGTCACCGGGCGCACGTGGTTGACGGCGCTGGGCGTGGGCATGCTCGGGCTCGCCGGGCACCCGCAGGCCGCGGCGTTCGCGGGGTTGATGCTGGGCGCCCACGCGCTCGTCCGGCTCGGTGGCCGCGACCTGCTGCGGTGGGCGCTCGGCGGCGCCGCGGGCGTGGTCATCGCCGCGCCGCAGCTCGCGGCGAGCCTGGAGCTCAGCCGGTTCTCGATGCGGGAGGGCGGGGTCGGGGCGGCGTTCGCCTCGATCGGCGCGATGCCGATGCAGGAGTTGATCAACTTCGTGCTCCCGAAGGCGTTCGGCTTCGAGCGCCCCGCCGACGTGACCGAGACCTACTTCCACCGCGCCGGGCAGTACTGGGGCTCGGGCGTGGACGCGTGGGAGACCTGCGTGTATGTCGGCGTCCCGGCAGCGATCCTCGCGGCCGCCGGGCTGCGGCGCTCGCGGTTCTGGGCCGCCGTGGGGGTGGTGGGGCTGGTCTTGATGCTCGGCGGGCCCGCCTGGGCGCTGCTCCGCCACGTGCCCGGCTTCGGGTTCTTCCGGTTCCCGGCTCGGTTCGCGCTGGTGGTCACCGCCGCGGTGGCCGTGCTCGCGGCCCACGGGGTCGACGTGCTGCGCCGGCACGCCCGCCCCGGCGTGGCCCGGCGACGGATCGTCTGGATCGCCGCGCTCTTCTCGCTCACGACCGGCTTCGCCAACCTCGGGCTACGCACCCGGGCGGCGGAGATCGGTGGCTGGTTCGACCATCACTTCCGCGAGAAGCTCGACCTCCCGCCGCCCCCGGCGCTCCCCTCCGTGCTCGCCGCCGCCGCGCTCCCCGCCCCGGATCCTGAGGTGGCCTCGGCCATCCCCGCGAAGGTGCGGCACATCCTCGCGGACCTCCGCGAGAGCACCTCGCCTCGGTCGTCCCGCGTGCTCCTCCCGTTGGCGCTCCTGCTCGCCACGGCCCTCTTCGTGCGCCGCCCCCGGATGCTCGCCGCCCTTGTCGCCGCGGACCTCCTGGCCTTCGGCCACGACTACCACCCGACCGTCCCCGCGGCGGAGGTGGACGCCCGGCCGCCTTGGCTCGCGCCGGTGATGACCGAGCTTGGCGGCTCGCGCACCACCGTGCTCGACCGTCGTATCCCCAGCGAGCTCGACGGCGCGCTCCTCTCCGCCAGCCTCGGCCTCCCGCTGGGCACCAGCGATGTGATCGTGCCCTCGCCGCTCCTCCTGGTCCGCAACGACGCCCTGCTCGCTTCCGGCGGCCTGGACGTCGGCGACAAGGGCACCGCCAAGGTCCGGCGGTGGCTCGACCACCCGGAGATCTCGCGGCGGTTGGCGGTGCGATGGATCGCCGCCGTGCACGAGCTGCCGGGGTTGATTCCCTTGGTTCGTGGCGCCTGGCAGGTCTACGAGGATCCCGGGGCGCTCCCGCGCGCCCGCGTCGTCGCCTGTGCGCAGCGGGCGGGCGATGTGGAGGAGGCCTTCCGGCTCACCCTCGCCGCCGACCCGGACCGGAGCGTGGTCCTGGAGGGCGACGGCTCCCGTGCGCTCGCCTGCGTGGACGGCGGCCCGGCCCACGCCCTCGCCGCCGAGGTGGTGGCGTACCGGGACACCGAGGTGACGCTGCGGGCCGAGGGGCCCGGCACCCTGGTGCTGGCCGACACCAACTACCCCGGCTGGACGGCCACGGTGGACGGCGTGCCGACGCCCATCCGTCAGGCCGACGTGATCTACCGCGCCGTCGACCTCGGATCGGCCGGCGGCCACACGGTCGTCTTCCGCTACGATCCCGGCCTCCTCCGCTGGCTCCTCGGCGCGGCGATCGTCGCGCTGCTCGGGACGATCGGGGTGCCGCTGGCGGCCTGGATCGGCAGGCGGCGGCGTGGGGCTGCGCGCGAAACCGCTTGACACGCGGCGGATCCGCCGGTACACGCCGGCTCATCCCGAGGTCGTGATGTCCCGCCTGGCCCTCCTCATCGTGCTCGCCGGCTGCTCGCAGACCTACTCCACTGAAGGCAAGAGCCCCATCGGCTCCGACACGGCCGACACCGGCTCGGGCAACGACACGGACACCGACTCCGGCACCGACACCGCGAAGGACACCGGCAAGGACACCGGGGTGGACACCGGGAAGGACTCGGGAATCGACACCGCCGACACCGCGACCGACACCGGCGGCGACACGGGGACCGACACGGGGACCGCCGGCTCCTGCCCCGCCTCGAAGTCCCAGATGGTGTGGGTGGTGCAGACGCTCGAGGTGGCGGAGACCCGCGGCGGCCTCGACCTCGACGGCGACGGCACCGGCGACAACGTGCTCGCCGCCGTGCGGGACGCGCTCAACACCTCGATCATCGACACGTTCCCCACCACTCCGGTGGTGCTTGCGTGGCAGATGTGGGGGGTCGACGACTGGTGCGATGACCCGTCGATCACCGGCGCGTTCCTCAGCCCGAGCGACGTCGATGGCGACCACACCGACGACTACAGCGGCACTGAGGCGTTCTCGGCCGGCGCCCAGATCAACGGCAAGGGCCTCGCGGTGGAGAACGGCGCCGGCTCGATCACCAGCGGCACCTACACCTTCAGCTTTGCCAGCGGCTCGTTCGATGTGGGCGGGTTCACCCTCGTCAACGCCACGCCGGTGCTGGTCACCGGCACGGCGGACGAGTCCGGCAACTCCGGCAAGTTCGCCTTCGGCATGGACAAGAGCCTGATGGCCGAGATCGCGGTGGCGGAAGGCTACGACGCCTCGCTGGCCGACGCCCTCGCCGACCTCGACACCGACGGCGACGGCGTGGGCGACGCCCTCTCCGTGACGTTCGACTTCGTGGCGGTGCCGGCGACGGTGTACTGAGCGTCATCGCCGGGTGAGCGGCCACTGCGCAGGGCGCTCCGGTCCCCGCCGGGCTAACCGCGCCCCGTGCGCTCCCTCTCCCGCCTGAAGCAGAACCTCCGCGTCTCCCTGGCTGCCGGCTTCGACCGGGTGGTTTTCGCTCGCGCGGGAGGCGGCGAAGAGCGCGTCCTCCCCGGATCTACGGCGGTGGACGCCGTGATCGAAGCCGCCACCAAGGCGGCGAACGACGGGCTGGTGAAGGTCACCGTCGTGCGCGCGGACGGCGGGCGCGTGCTGCTCGACGCGCGACACGGCGCCGCCCGAGAGGTCCCGGCCGCGGTGGCCGCTGAGAAGGCCCTGGCCGGCAAAGCGCGCGGCCTCCGCGCCGACGAGAACGGGGCGCTCCTCCGCGCCCTCGGCATCGCCAACGCCGACGGGACGATCTCCGCTCAGAACGCCAAGAAGTACAAGCAGGTGAGCCACCTCGTGGAGCTGCTGAAGCCCGCGTGGGAGGCCGGCGCGCGGCGGGGCGTGAGCGTCGAGGCGCCGCTGCGGGTGCTCGACCTCGCATGTGGCAACGCCTACCTCGGTTTTGTGCTCGCCGACGCGCTCCGGGTGGCCGGCGTGCCCTTCCGCATCCACGGGGTGGACGTACGCGACGACCTCGTGGCCCGCTGCGCCGACCGCGCGGCGACGCTCGGCCTCGAAGGCGTCGACTTCTCGCGGAGCACGATCGCCGCGGCCGGCGGGCTCGTGGAGCGCCTCGGCGGCCCGCCCGACCTCGTGCTCGCGCTGCACGCCTGCGACGGCGCCACCGACGAAGCGCTGGTGGCCGCGGTGGAGCTCGGCGCGGCCGCGCTCTTCGTGGTGCCCTGCTGCCAGGCCGAGATCGCGGCGGAGCTCCGCCACAACCGCGGCGGCCCCACCCCGGCGTACCGCCACGGGATGCTGCTCCGGGAGCACGCCGCCACCCTCACCGACGCGCTGCGCGTGGACTGGCTGGAGGCCCACGGCTTCGAGGTGGACGTGGTGGAGTTCGTGGACGCCGGCCACACCCCCAAGAACCGCCTCCTCCGGGCCACCCGTCGCCGGCGCACCAACCCTACGGCGCTCGCCGAGTGGCGCGCCCGGTGCGACACCCTCGGCGCCCACCCCACCGCCCTGGTGGCGGCCACCGACCGCGCGGGGGCCGACCCCGCCGCGTCATGAAGGACACACGCGGGCCGCACCCCGGCGCCCCGCCGCCGCTCGTGTACGCCCCCCCCGCCCGAGCGCCGCTCCGCACGTTGTATGTCGACAAGGACCTCGTCATTGTCGACAAACCTTCTGGGCTGTTCTCCATCCCCGGCCCGGACCCCGCACACGCGGACTCGGCGCTCCTGCGGATTCGTGAAGAACACCCGACGGCCCTGGTGGTGCACCGGCTCGACCTCGGCACGTCCGGCGTCCTGGTTTTCGCCTTGCGTCGGAAAGCCGAGGCGGCGCTGCGGGCCCAGTTCCAAGCGCACACCATCGGCAAGCGGTACCTGGCGAGGGTGGTGGGAGCGTTGACGCCAGACGAAGGGCGGGTGGAGCTATCCTTGGCGCCCGACCCCGAACGTCCGCCGCTCCAGCGGGTGGACCCCCATGGAAAGCCCGCGCAGACGGCGTGGACCGTGCGTTCGCGGACAGACGGCACGACGTTGGTCGCGCTCGCGCCGGTCACCGGTCGCACCCACCAGCTCCGTGTGCACCTCGCCGCGCTCGGCCACCCCATCCTCGGGGACGCGCTCTACGCCCCAACGGAGGTCGCCGCGGCCGCGCCCCGCCTCCTGCTCCACGCGTGGCGGCTTACGTTGGCTCACCCTTGGTCGGGTGTGTCCATGACGTTTGAAGCGCCGATCCCGCTTGAGTTGGGGGATGTCGAGGGGGCGGTGGTCGAGGGCTGACCTTCCGCCCGGCCGGCGTCGGCGGTCGAGGTGCGACCGTCGGCGGGCATGGCGGGGTGGGCGCCGGCCTCACCAGTCCGCGCCTCCTGGGCCGCCGAACGCGCCGATGTCCGAGCGGGTGCCGTCGGCGTCGAGGAGGCCCGGGTCGCCCGCGTCGAAGAGCGCCGAGCCCGCGGCGAGGTGGAGGTCCCAATCGACGGGGCCGCCCGTCAGGTCGGTGTAGCCAGGGTCCACGGCGAGGTTGCCGTCCGTGCCCGTCGGATCGTCCATGCTGGTGAAGGTGGGCGCGCTGTTGCCATAGAGGTCGCCGTACCGCAGCGCCAGGGTGGATTCATCGACGGCGAACGCGCCCGCGTCGTGGCCGATGTTCGCGATCACCGCCACGTTCACGAAGGTCACGTCGGCGCCTCGGGTGAGCCACACCGGGGCGCTGCAGCACCACCCATCGCGACCATTCCCCACGATGTCGGCGTTGGTGAGGGTCACGCTCGCCTCGGTGATGGCCATCGCCACGGCGTCCTCCGTGTCCGCCTCGTCCACCCCGTTCCCCGAAACGATGAGGTTTGTGAACACTCCCGAGCCCTGGTTGAGGGAGATTTCCCCCCCCGACCAGCGGCTGATCCGCGTCGCCGGAATTGCCGCGGACCGCGAGGTGGGCCGCTGTCAACACCACGGACACCGCGTCGAGGCCCCCGCCCGTGAGGAGATACTCCGGCGTGTATTGGCTGGTCGAGACGT
Organism: uncultured Pseudomonadota bacterium; assembly: GCA_903921785.1. GTDB lineage: Bacteria > Myxococcota_A > UBA796 > UBA796 > SXON01 > SXON01. Next base: position 48,614 of record CAIXRH010000348.1, on the reverse strand, counting down.
CGTTTTCGTCGATCTCCACGTGGTCCAATTCCAACGTGGAGTAAAAGGCTGACAGGCCCGTGCCGGACACACTGGCGTAAGCGGTCGTCGCGACTCCGTTGCGGCTGAAGGTCCCGCCGTCCACGCGCAGCGCACCTTCCCAGACCCTCGCGCCGCCGCCGCTCACCCAGAGCGCCTCCCGCGCCTCGACGAGGTTGTCGTCGGCCGTGAGCCCGACCACGGTCACGTCGGCGCCGAACACGGAGAGGCCGATACCGTCGGCGGAGTCGCTCAGCGCGCCCATCGTCGCGCGATTCTGGGACGTGCTCACCGTCTCCCCCGTCAGGGTCGTCCTCTCTACGTATAAGCCGGCGCCCGAGGGGGAGCCGTACGCGGAGCCATCCCCCTCGGCCGACTGCTCATTCTCGTCGAAGCGGACCTGCTCCAACGCCACGTCCCCCTCGCCGACGAAGGCGGCGCCACTGCCGCGCAAGACGGCGCCGGTCTGGCGGTTCTCCGTCACCTCCACGTCGGCGAGCTCCGCGCCGTCGGGCTCGGACAGGTAGATGCCAGCCCCCGTGCACGTGCTCGCGGTCTGGGTGTTTCCGGTCACCTGCAGCCCGGTTGCGGTGAGTCGCGCGCGCGCGCCGTAGATGCCCGTGCCCTCACACGACGTCGCGACACACACGTTGTCTCGGACCGCCACGTCCTCCAGGGTGACCGCCGCGTCGAACACCGCGAGCCCGGCGCCCCGCTCCGCCGCACCGCCGGTGATCGTGAGTCCCCGCAGGGTCACCACGCCGCCATCCACCTTCATGGCCGTGGGGATGCCGCTGGCGTCCAGTACCGTCAGGGCGCTCCCGGCGCCCTCAATGGTCAGGGACCGATCGTTCATCGCCACGCCGGCCGCATGCGTCCCGGCGGCGATGCAGATGGTGGCGCCGTCCGCTGCGGCGAGGATGGCGGCCTGAAGGGAAGGTTGATCCTCGGGGACACGGAGGCCGCCGTCCACCACGCCGTCGCAGTCCTCATCCACGCCGTCGCAGCGCTCCGTGGCGCCCGGGAAGACGGCCGCGTCTCCGTCATCGCAGTCGCCGCCCACCTCGGTGACGCCGTCGCCATCGGCGTCCACGGGGGGCTCGCCGGTGTCGGCCGTGTCCGTGGGGCTGGAGTCGACCCCGCTGGTGTCGGACGGGTCCGCGGTGTCGGGCGCGCGGTCCCCCCCGGTGTCGCGCGGGGGCGGGGTCGCGCACGCGACCAGGAGGCTCACGAGGAGACACGGGCGGATCAGGCGGAGAGGAAGCGTGGACATTCGCGGCTCCGGGGGTCGCTAACGCGCCTCGTGGATGAGGTCCCCGCGGTAGACCCCGATCCGGACGGGCGTCACCTCCACGTAGAGGTTTGCCGCTGGGTAGTACACCTTCGGGTGGCGGAGCTGCGTCGGCTGCCAGCACCGCTCGCCGAAGCACACGGTCGGCCGCCAGCTCCCGTTCTCGCGCGGTGCCTCTGCCGGCAGCGTGTCGTCGCGGAGCGCCCGGCCCCGGAAGCCCAGCTGTCGTGCGTCGAGGTGGTAGCGCACGACACTCCCGTCCGCGGCGATCTCCGGCTCGAGCCCGCCCAACGGCTCCACGCACGCGCGCTCCTGCCCCGGCTCGCAGACGGCGAGCGACCCGCACGACTCCCCCGCGTCGAGGAGGAGGGGGCCCTCGGCCGCAGGGTCGGGAGCCGGGCAGGTGGCGCCGTTGCGCAGCGCGAAGACCTCCGCGGTGAGTCCCTCGAAGGAAAACGATGCTGGTCGCGACAGCGTCGTTTCACCAGAACGTTTTCGCTCCTCCTTGGCCGCCCGATGTGCGGCCTCGGCGACCTTGAGCCACGGAAACGCATCATCCAACGTGGTCGTTACGGGAGCCTCGGTGATCGACATCGTGCCCATCGTCAGGGTCGCGAGCGGAGAAAACATCGCGACAGTGGCAAACACGTCGATGCGGGTGGGGTCGGTGGCGCTGTCGAAGCGCCACGCGTCGGCGTCCGGGACCAGCAGCGCGTCGGTGGCGCGGGTCGGGTCATTGCGAGCGGCGAGGGGCAGCGGCCGCCCGAGCGGGGGGAGGGACTCCGCGAACGCCCAGCGGCACGGGTCGAGCGAGCTGAGCACCAGGAGCCCGCCGTCCGCGTCGCGGAACCAGAGGCGCTCGCCGCCGGAGCTCGGCTCCATGTTCGCGGCGAGGCTGTCGCGCGCGTCCACGACCCGGCAGTGGGTGACGGCGCGCTGCGTGATCGGCGGCCCGGCGCCGGCGAACGTCAGCGTCGTCTCCACGTTGTATTCGAGTGGGAACAGGCTGGTCCAGAGGGTGACCGGACCGCAGCCGAAGAGGGCCGGGAGGAGGAGGGTCGCGAGGAGACGGCGACGCACGGGGGAGGGATAACCGGTGGGGGCGCCGGATCGGCATCGCCCCTTGCGGCCCCCCATTCTCGCCCCCGTGGCTCCTCTCGCGCCGACGTCGCCGGGCAGCACGCCGTGCCTCGACCTCCACCCCGTCGCCATCTTGCCGTGCGCCTTCGTCGGTTACGAGGCGCCGATGTTCGACTGGCTCTTCGGCAAGGCGCCTCCTCCGGATCCTCCTTCGGTCGACCGGGTGTGGGTCGACCTCGCCGCGCGCGACGCCGCGATCGTCCGCGAGGCGGGCAAGGGTCCGGTGGTGATCTACGCATTTTTTGAGGCGACGCTGGAGCGGGTGCGGCAAGCGCTCCTCGCGGCTGGGCGCACGCCTGGCGCCGACCTCGTGCTGGTCCGGGCGGATCGTCCGGCGCGGGGCCCGGAGGGCGCGGCGATCCTCGTGGCCGAACGCCACCCGCTCCCCGTCGCGAACCGCAACCTCCTGGCGCGCCTCGCCGGCGACCATCCCGGCGTCGTCCCGGTGTTCTTCACCGCGCTTGACGATGGGCTCATGCAGCGGTTCAGCGGCGACCGCACCGCGAACCTCATGCGCCAGCTCGGGCTGAGCGCCGACGAGCCGGTGGAGCACACCTTCGTGAGCAAGGCGCTGGCGAACGCCCGGGAGAAGGTGGCGCAGAAGGCGGGTCCGGCCGCGGAGCTCGACCTCACGGCGCCCTCGATGGAGGCCTGGCTCGATCGGCACATCGGGCCGGGCGCCGCGCGCTGAGGCGCTACGGGGCGACGGCCTGCACGAGCGCCTCGTTGGGCTCGATGGAGAGATCGGCGTAGGCGGAGAACTTTGCGGCGAGGGTCGCCTCGTCGTCGCGGTAGAGATCGGGGCGGGCAAGCTCGCCCTGCAAACGACCGCGGAGGCCCCAGGCCGTGGAGGTGCCCCAGAGGGCCACGTCCACCGGGTCATCGATGCGCTTGTAGGTCCACAAGGTCCAGCTCCACGCTTCGGACTCGAAGGTGGAGACCATGGTCGCGGCGCCGGTGTAGGCCCAGTCCGCGTCGACGAACGTCGCGAAGGAGCCGATGTAGTAGGGCACCTGCTGCTCGGTCTGGGCGGTGCTGAACAGCTGCTGGTCCAGCGCCATACGCTCGGTGTAGCCCTCGGCGCTGTCCACGTCCCACTCGAAGAGGTGCGTGGAGTACACCACGTTCGTCCAGCCATAGGTGGCGGGATCGGGCAGGGTGTACATCCCGCGGAAGCCGTCGTGGATGACCAGCAGGTGGTCGTCGCCCTCGGCGCGGATGGCCTGCACGAGCTGGTCGTACATCGCGTCGCGCGCGTCGGCGGTGGGGGCGGACATGGGCTCCGCGAGCAGGGAGTACGCCGCGACTTCGGCGCGGTCGTGGTAGCGGCGCGAGAGCTCGGTCCACAGCTCCACGGAGAGCGCCTGCATCGCCGGGTCGGTGTAGAGCGTAGACGGGCCGGCGTACTCGTTCTGTCCGCCGGGGGCCTCCTGGATGTCGAGCACGGCGTACAGGCCGAGGTCGGCACAGGTGTCGAGCAGGTGGTCGAGGCGAGCGAACGCCGCCTCGTTCCAGACCAACTCGGTGGGCGGGGCCGTGTCGCTCATCGAGGTGAGGTCGCGGTAGCCCATTGGCACGCGCACGGTGTTGAAGCCGTGGTCCGCGATCCAGGCGAGGTCGGCGTCGGTGACCCAGGCGCCCTGGAACGTGTCCAAAAGCGCGTCGCGGCCAGCGACGCCGAAGCGGGCCTCCAGCACGAGGCGGAGCGCGAGGTCGGAGTCGTCGACGATGGACGGGTACGCCGCGAGCTGGGCGAGGAGGGCGTCGGCCGCGGCTTCGTCCATCCGCTCGGCCAGCTCGGCGCGGACGGCCGCGAGCCAGTCCGCGTCGCCCTTCTCGGAGGGGCCGGCGGCGATGATCGCTTCGTCCACGGCGGGGCCAACCCCCGCTTCCTGCCCGAGCACGTGCAGCCGGGCATGCGCCGGGTAGTCCACCGCGGTGATCCAGTTCTCGTGGAACATCCAGCCGCCGAGCGCGACCCCGCGCAAGACGACGGGCTGGCCGCTCTCGTCGACGATGGCGGTGCCTTCAGCGTGCAGTCGCCGCCCCGACGGCGCGGCGGTGTCGTCGGGGTCGGGGCTGGCGCAGGCGAGGAGGAAGGGAAGCATCGGGGCGGCGTAACGTACGGGGACGGGGAGGCACCGGTGGTCCGCCACCCTCCTCCGCGTCGACGCCGCACCCCGGAACCGGCTCGCCTCCCCGAGCGCGATAGATCGTCCCCCCATGACGATCCTCGTCCTCTCCGCCCTGGCCCTCGGCGTCTTCTGGTTCTTGAGCCAGCGTACGCTGTTCAAGCTGTCGATCCGGGGAGGGGAGGTGCTGATCGTGAAGGGGCGGGTCCCGGTGCGTTTTCTCCAGGACGTCCACGACGTGGTGCGGGACGAGAAGCTCGCCTCGGGGAGCATCTCGGCGGTCGCGCGGGAGCACGGCGCGGGGCTGAGCTTCTGGGGGATCCCGGAAGGGCCACAGCAGCGGCTCCGCAACGCTTTCCGCATGTACCCGGCGGCCGACCTCCGCCATGCCCCGCCGATCGACAAGCCCACCCTCGGCCAGATGCTCGGCATCGCCTGGTTGGCCTGGGCGATGAGCCGGCGGGCGTAGGTGAACCCCTTCCGTCGTTTCGCCGTGGCCCTCGCGCTCGGGGCCGCCCTGAGCCTCGGGCTTGCGGCTCCGGCCTGGGCCGCCGGGCCCGTGCTGGTGACGGTGCACGGCGCCGGCATGCCGCCGGACGAAGCGTTGCTCGTGCACTTCGTCGGGCCGGATGGCGAGTCCGTCACCGCGAAGACGACCGACGACGGCCGCGGCGTGGACGAGGTCGAGGGGGACAACGTCTGGACCGGGGAGGTGGAGCTCGGCGGCGACGAATTCTCGACGACCTTCGAGGCGGGAACGCGCACCTTTCCCAAGGGCAAGGTGGCGTGGACCCCCGCGGCCGGCGCTCGGTGGGTGAAGTTCATGATCCGCGGGGCGGACGTGGACGTCACCGTGGGACGGACGCAGGCCATCGCCCGAGTACGCCGGACGGCAACCCGCGAACAGCAGTGGGGGATCGGGGCGTTTCTTCTGGTGTCGGCGTTGGTGGGCGCCATCGCGGCCGCGTCGCGGTGGGGCCGGGGCGCCCGGCCGGTGGGCGTCTCGCGGGTGCCGACGCCCACGCCGCTTGGGGGCGAGCGACTGCCGCGCGGCCGGGTCCGGGTGGCGGACGGGGCGGTGGCCAAGGCGCTCGTGGCCGAGCTGGCCACCGCCTACACGGTCCTGCTCGTCGACGGTCCCGAGGTCCGCGGGCCTGCCGGCCGCGTGCTGCGCTTGCGCCGTTCGGAGCCGGAGCGGCTGGCGGGCGCGGTGAAGGCCTGCGGCGAAGGCGCCGTCGCGGTGGTGGTCGCCGCCCCGGCGGACGAAGCCGACGACTGGGTCGAGGTGGCGGCGGAGCTCCCCCCCGAGGTCCCGGTCTTCGTGCTCGTGCCTGCGGGCGAGGCGGCGCCTGAGCTGGTGCTCCAGGACGGCGCGCCCCGGTGGGCCCCCGCGTGACCCGCGGCCGCGCGCTCGACGCGGCGCTGGTCGCCCTCCTCCTCCTCGTCGGGTGGTTCGCCTGGAGCCGCGGCGCCGCGCCCGGGGATCCGGCGCTTCCTTCCGGCACTCCCGCCTGGGCGGGCTTCCGCGACCTCCTCCTCGACGGCCCGGACGCCGGGCGCTGGGCCGAGCAAGCCATCGCCCTCGGCGCTGGCGCGTTCTCGCGGCTGGACCCACACCGGCTCCCCACGTGGACGTTGCTCACGGTGGCGGTCGGCCGGGCGTGGGGTCTGGACGTGCCCCTCGCCGGGCACCTCACCAACCACCTGCTCCAGCTCGGGCTCGGCGGGCTGATCTACGGGCTCGGGCGGGCGGCCCGGATGGGGCGCGGACCCGCCGCCGCCGCGGCCCTCGCCGTCCTCCTCCAGCCGGAGCTGCGATCGGGGGCCACCCGCTTCCAGGTTGATGTCGCCGTCTCGGTCGCCTGGCCCGCGGTGCTCGCCGCCGCTCTCGCGGGCGGCCGCTCACCCCTCGGCGCGGCGATCGCCGGGGCCGTCGCCGCCCTGGGCTTCACCACCCACTTCACCACGATCCCCTGCGTGGTCCCCGCCGTGGTGGCGCTGGTCGGCGCCGCCCCTCCGGGGCGCCGCCTGCGCGCGCTCGGCGCCTTCACCCTGCCGTTCGTCGGGATCGCCTGGGCGATCCACCGCGTGCTCCCGCCGATGCCGCTGTCCCTGCTCCTGCCCTCGGTGATGGCGGGGATGGTGCCCATCGATCAGGCCCATGCGCCGGTGGCCGAGCCGCCACTTCAGCGGGTGATGGACGCGGTGCGGCTCAACGGCTCGGTGGCGACGACGAGCGCGCTGCGGTGGCTGGGTTCCACGGTGAGCGGGGGGCGGGTCGGGGGCGGGTGGATCGTCGCGTTGATGGGGCTCGGGGCGCTGGGGCCGGGGCTCGGGGGGCGGCCGGAGGTGCCGCGGGGGTGGATGGAGCGCGTGCCCCGGGCGGCGCGGCTGCAGGCGGAGTGGGCGGCCCGGGGCGTCGCCGCGGGCGGGGCGGTCGCCCTGGCGTTGGCGCCGGTGCCGGTGCTGTTCCTGGCCGGCGCGCCGTTGCGCTACGCGAACACCTTCTTGCCGCTGGTGCTGCTGCTCGTTTTCCGCGGGCTGGCTGGGCTCGGGTCGGCGGCGGCGGCCGCCTGGGGCCGGCTGCGCCCGGGCGCTCGCGGCAGCGCCGCGTTCGGGGCGGTCTTCGCGGCCCTCTTCGCGATCGGCACCCTGGCCGGGCGACCGTCGCCGTCGCTGGCCGCCATCGATGCGGACGCCGCGCTGATGGTGGAGGTCGGGGCCGCCGTACGTGAGCGGTACCCGCCGGGCAGTGACGTCGCGGCGTTCGTCCACGAGGTCAGCGCGGCGGCGGGCGGCCTCGCCTGCCCGACCCCGGACTGCCCCACGTCCACGACCGACGCGGCGCTCGCCCGATGCGTCGACACCCTCCGGGCCAGCTGCGTCGGCGCCGCCGACAGCGTCCCCTACGCCGTCGTGGTGACCCGCCCGCGCGACGACCGCTTCGTCACCCGCACCGCGCTCGACGCCTACATCCTCGCGCGTTGGACTCCTTTTGCCACGTTCGAGGACGACACGCTCTCGGTGAGCCTAGTGGCCGTGCCCCGACGTGCCGGTGAATGATACAACCGGGGGATGCTCGCCGCCCTCCTCGTCCTCGCCACGGCCCACGCGGAGCCGCACCCGGTGGTCATCCGGTTCGACTCCAACGGCACGGCTTACTCCGCGCCGCTGGTGGTGAAGCTCACGACCGGCGGCACCACCGCCGACGTGGTGCTCGCCGACGATGGGGAGCGCCCCGACTTCGCCAAGGGCGACGGTCGTTTCGCCGGGGTGTCCCAGGTGGATGCCACGGAGGCGACGCTGGAGCTCGTGGCCGACGGCAAGTCGCTCGGCAAGGGCAACGCCACCTTCGAAGACGCGTCGATCCCCCACGACATCGACGTTTCGCTGGCCGACGGAACGCTCTCGGTGGTCGTCTCCTCGCCGCCCTCCCCGACCGCCGGCGCGGACGGCGGCGGTTCGCCGACGACGCCCACGGGTCCGGCGGTAGACGGTCCGGGCGGCGGTGGTGGCGGCGGTGGGGGTGGCGGCGGTGGCGGTGGCGGCGGCGCAGGCCTCTCCGGGGCGGTGCCGCCGAGCGCGGGGTCCAGCTCGCGTTCGCCGGTCACGTTCGCCGACTCCAGCTCGTCGGACGGGCTCTTGTTCATCGGCTTCGGCGTGGGGCTCCTCGCGCTCCTCGGCGTGGCGTGGTTGTGGCGTCGTTCGCGGGCCGCCCCGCGCGCCCGCACGGCCGAGCTCCAGGTGCTCCCCGAGCCCGGGCTGCTCTCCCCGAAGTTCCCCAGCATCTCTGACGGACTGGTCGCCTGGGTCGCCGACGGGCAGGCCGCCGCGCTGGTTCAGCCGCTGCTGGTGCTCCTCGCCCAGCACCACCGGGTGCTGCTGGTCGCGCGCGCCGAGGTCGACGTGAAGCCCCTGTTCGGCGGCCCGGTGTACCGCGTGGTCGGGGTGCGCCCGGGCCTCGTGGGCGACGTGGCGGAGGCGCTCGCGGAGGAGTCCGGCGCGCCCCTGGTGGTGCTCATCGTGCTGGACGCGGCCGATCGTGAAGCGCTCCGCGACTACCGTGATCTGCTCCCCAAGGAGGTTGGCGGCGTGGTCCTGCTCGACAAGGACGGCGACAGCCCGCTCCCCCGCGTGGTGGCGGCGCCGTCGGTCAACGGCTGGGCGCTCACCCACGGCGACACCACGGTGAACGTCGTCGCGGGGCCCCGGGGCCTCGAGGTCGGCTGAGGGAGTGGCGCGTCGGCGGCCGAGCCTGGGCTTCCGCCTCACCGGCGCCCTGATCGCGGTCGCCGCGTTCCTGCTCCTTGGCGAGGGCTACGCGCGCTTCCTCGACCCGGTCGTCCCGGGCTGGCAGGGCCGCGACCCGGGCGACGTGATCATGGTCGGCCACCCGACCCGCCTCTGGGGCATGGGCACGGGCATCCGCAACAACGCCGGCGCCAAGGCCACGATCAACGACCTCGGCCTCCGTGGGGAGAAGCCCCGGGTGCCGCGGCCTCGGGGCCGCGAACGGGTGATGATCACCGGCGATTCCAGCTTTTTCGGCCACGGCGTCGCCGACGACGACACTCCGGCGGTCCTGCTCGGTCGGGCGCTGCGGGGCGCCGGGATCGACGCGGACACCGTCAACGCCGCGGTGCCCGGCTACTCCACCGAGCAGACGCGGCTGTTGCTCGACGAGGTGGGTTGGGGCCTGGAGCCGTCGCTCGTGGTCGTGGCCAACGTCTGGAGCGACTACAACTTCGACCACTTCAAGGACGAAGACCTTTTGCGCACGCAGCGGGTGTACGGCGGGTCGCTGCTCGGACAATCCGCGTTCTTCCGGCTCGTCGGCGGCTGGGTGGACCGGGCGCGGGGCGGCGCGGGCGCACACCTCGTCACCTGGACGCGGCACAGCGAGTTCCCCGCGGAGGGCGTGCGGCGGGTGCCGCCGGCGCGGTTCGCGGAGAACCTCGACGCGATCGTGAGGGCGGCGCGGGAGCATGGGGCGGGGGTGGTCTTTCTGCAGCCGACGAACCGGGACATGGCGCGGGGCGACCTCTCGGGGGAGGAAGTGCGCGCGCCGTACTTCGGGGCCCAGGCGGCGGTCGCGACGTGGCATGGCACGGTGGTCGTGCACACCCTCGAGGCCTTCCAGGCCGCCGCCGTCACGGCCGGACCGGACGCCCTGTTCCTCGACGACCTGCACCCTTCCGCCGCCGGAAACGCCGTCGTCGCCGACGCGATCGTGGCGTCGCTCCGCGCCGCCCGCTGGCCGACCGAGCGGCTGCTCGGGCGCGCCGAGGCGTTCGACGCGTCGGGGGTGGTGGACACCGCTCCCGACAGCCGCGGGGCGTCCCCGGGGGCGATGTCGCCGCAGGTGAACCTGTTTCCCGGCGGGGCGTCGGGGTTGGCGGCGAGCTCGGGGGCCGGGGCTGCCGACCGCGGCCGCGACGGGACCACTCCGGGCGCCGCGACGGGGAGCGCTGCGACCGCGGGCGCCGCCCCCGTCGACACCTCCCCCGCTTGGACCGTCGCCGGCACGGTGGACGCGCCGCCGGAGCCCGTGGAGGTGACCGTCCGCAGCCTCACCGACGAGAAGCTCGCGGCGGTGGTGCTCCGTGGGGAGCGTTCGTTCTCCCTGGCAGTGCCCGCGGGCCACCCCGCCGTGCGGGTCGAGGCGATGGGCGCCGACGGCCGCGTGGTGGCGGAGACCCACTCCCGCGATGCGCCGCTGGTATTGGTCCTCGGGAAGCGTTAGCCGCCGGGCCATGGTGCGCGCGTTCGGCTATTGCCACGATTCGATCGAGTCCGCCGCTCCGAGTCGCCTTTGCCGCGGCCGGGAGCGTTGGCTGCCCGGTCTCCCGGATGCGGAGGAGGCCACGGTGTACCGGCTGGTGCTCAGCGGCGCCCAGTTCACCGACGACAGCGCGCGCGATGCGCTCCGCGGGTACCGCTTCGGCGGCGTCCCCGCCGGCGCGCTGCTCCCGGCGCTGTTCCCTGGCAGCACGGTCTTCGCGTTCTGCAACGCCGGGGATCCGCTCGCCCTCCCCCACGACATGGTCCTGGAGGAGGACTGGCAGGAGCCCCTGCACGGCGGCATCCGCACCCGTCCCGCGGTGCGCTGGATCGCCCGGGCTGAAGGCCTGGAGATGGACGCGCTGCTCGAAGGCGAGATCGACGGCGTGACCGGCCCGAAAGCCGAGGGCTTCGTGGTCACCGACGGGCGGATGCCCGAGCCGCTGGTGGAGTCGCTGTACCACCTCACCGGGTTCGCGGACGCGACGCAGGTTCCCGCCGAGCTCTACGCCGCGAGCGCCCTCCCCGAGGTGCTCGAGCACTGCCGGGCCGTGGTGCTCTTCCACATCGACAAGCACGGGCCCTCCGTGGCGATCTACACGCTCGCGCCGCTTGACGCAGACGACGTCGTCCGGCGTGTGGCCGTCGAGTCCGGCACCTTCGCGGTGCCCTTCGCGATCCCCCCGATGCTCGCCCGCTGGGACCGCGCGCTCTACGAGCTCCGCCTCGATTGGGACGAAGAGGCCAACGGCGTCTTCCCCGTCCCCCCTGCGGACGACGCGGGTGGGCGTTGGTCCGCGCGTTCCCGCCGCATCGGCCATGTGCGCGACGACGGCAGCGAGGGCCCGGCCGAAGATGGCGCGGGCGAGGGCGGCGAGGAGTAGTCGGCGGCGGCGCAAACGTGCGGCGCGCGGGAGCTCCGATCGAGGGGACGCGCGCCCGAAGATCGACGGCCGTCCGACAGCCCCGACGGCCGTCCATCAGGCTCCGCGAAAACGATCGACGTTCGCCCGTAGGCACGGCGCCTGCACTGCGGACGGAGCATGGATCTCACCCGTTCCGTCACCCCCGCGCCGGCCGTCACCCCCGAGCCTCCCACGTCGAGCCAGGCGCCGGCGAGCGCCGGCTCCAACCAGGCCCTGCTCGCGTCGCTGGGGCTCGCGGGGGGTGCGGCGGCGCTGCCCGTGGACTCGCTGGCCGCCCTCCTCCCCACCCTCGGCCCGGTGGGCGCCGTCGTCCTGGATGCGCTCCCCGTCCCCACCGCGGTGCAGCTCGCGCTCACGATGTCGACGGTGCCGTGGGTGAGCGACTGGCTGGGGGAGGCGGACGAACTCTCGGGCCGCTCCGCCACCGCGGCAGTCGGTTCGCAGCTCGGCGCGGGCGCCACCAACGCCGGAACGGGGGCGGGAGGCCAAGGGGGTGAGGCCGCATCCGGCCTCGCCGCGGCGCTCGTTCCCCAAGCGCAGGTCCCGACGATGCCTGGGCCGTTCAAGAACGCGCCCGCGACCCAGGCCGAAGCGTTGGCCCGTCACGTGGCGGATGAGGCGAAGGTCGCCGCGGTCATGGCCTCCGCCCGGTCGATCGTGGTCGATCCGGAGGCGGGGGAGTCCCGCCCGGCCCTGCTGAAGAACTCCGTGGAGTGGATCGACGACGGGCTGGCCGAGCTCCGGGTGCTCTCCCTCACCCACGACGGGCACCTCCGCCCGGAGGGCAACGCCGGGAAGCTCGCGTGGTTCGACGAACGCGCGCGCTTCGGCGCTCCGGCGACCTACGACGCCTCGGTCGACGCCTCCGGCACCCCCACCAACGACGCCGGGATCGAGATGCAGTTCGCCGGCGTCGTCGGCACGATGGGGAACGACGGCGTGCTGACCCTCTACGGCCCCACGCTGTTTCCGGAGTCGCTGCTGGTGGAGACGTTGATTCACGAGGTGCAGCACGACGCCGACCAGACGGGCGGCGCCTGGTCGCGGGGCCAGGGCGCACCGACCTGCACCGACACGGCGGCCAGCTCGGGCTACTTCGAGGCCTACCGGTCGGAGTTCAACGCCTACTGGCTGGAACAACCGGAGGGCAGCCAGGCGGACGATTTCGCGCCCGCCAAGGACCCGGCCGCGAACGTCGCGGTGAGCGCCAAGACCCCCAACGGGGTCCAGACGGTGGCGACGGACTTCGACAATGCGCGGCAGGCCTCGATCTTCGCCCACCTTGTGGGCGCGACGCCCCCGGGAGCCGACTGGGGTAGCCCCAGCACGGACTGGACGAGGACCTACAGCTACGTCCCCTACTTCTACGTCGTCGACCCGGCGTTCAAGTCCACCGTCGACGCGCTCAACGCCGTGACCAGCGGCAACCAGGTCAACTCGCCGCGCATCCAGGCCCTGTGGGACGCCTTCGCGTCCCACGACCCCGGCGCCGTGGCCGTGGCCGTCACCGAGCTGGAAGCGCTCGACCGGGAGACGCTTGGCAGCGGCGACACCGCCGGGGACTTCTGGCGGTTCGCGAAGAAAGAGATGCCCGCCGAGGCCGCCGACCTCCGCACACAGCTCCGCCCCGAGACCAGCGCCCAGGACGTCACCGACACCTGCGATGGGCCCGCCGAAGAGACCACCCCCGGGACCGTCGTGGTGCAGCCCGGCGACACCCTCCTGAGCCTCTCCGATCGGTACCTCGGCGACCCCAACCGCGTGGCGGAGCTGGCCGACCTCAACGGCCTCGTGTTCGGGACCTCGAGCGAGCAGCTGACGCCCGGACAGCGGCTGCGGATTCCGCCCCAATGATCCCGACGGTGGCGCGCCCCCCGCCCGTCGTGTGACAATGGCGCGCCCGTGTCTGCCCCCATCTTCATCATCGGCACCGAGCGGTCCGGCTCCAACCTGCTGCGGCTGATCCTCAACGCCCATGCGCACATCCTCGTGCCGCACCCGCCGCACGTGATGCGCTACTTCGGCGCCTTGGAGGCCAAGTACGGCGACCTCTCCGAGGACGCGCGGTTCGCGGCGCTCGTCGGCGACGTGCTCTCGTTGGTTCGGGAGCACATCCACCCCTGGGAGTGGATCCCCGCCGCGGAGGACGTGGTCTCGCGCGCGCGCCGCCGCTCGGTCTTCGGGGTCTACGTGGCGCTGCACGAGGCGCTGCTCGCCCACGTCGGCAAGGAGCGCTGGGGCTGCAAGAGCACCTTCATGGTCGACCACGTCGACCTCGTTCGCAGCGAATTCCCCGACGCGCGGTTCCTCTGGCTCATCCGCGACGCGCGCGACGTCGCCGCGTCCGCGCGCGAGTCCGTCTTTTCAGCCTTCCACCCTGCAAACGCTGCCCGCCTCTGGACGGAGCAGCAGTCGCGCGGCCTCGCTGCCGAGCCGGGCGGCGGGGTCTTGCGGGTGATGTACGAGTCGCTGGTGGCCGAGCCGGAGGCGGAGGTGCGCCGCATCTGCGAATTCCTCGGCGAGCCTTTCGAGCCCGACATGCTCCGGTGGTTCGAGAAGGGCGAAGCGGTGAAGTCGGCCTCGCTCTCCGAGTCCTGGAAGAACACCGCCGCGCCGATGAAGAAGGACCGGCTCGCGCGGTACCGCAAGGACCTCACGGCCGAGGACATCGCCACCGTCGAGGAGATCGCGGGCGGCATGCTCGAGACGCTCGGCTACCCGCTCGACGCGCCGCGGCGCGCGCCGCCCACCGGCCTCGCCGCCTGGTGGCGCGAGGTGAAGTGGGGCTTCGTGGACGATCTGCTCTGGCTCAAGGTGGAGTGGCGGTCGCTGCGGAAGGACAAGAACGTGGGCCAGCGCTGGCGGCGGTTCTGGCTGATGCAGCGCATCAAGCTCCGGTTGGCGCTTCGTGGCCGCTGACGTCGCGTCCGTGCGTGAGCGCGTCGCCGCGCTCCGAGCGGGCCTCCCCGCGCTCGACGTGGCGCAGGCCGCGCGCGAGGTGGTGGTCATCGCGTCGAGCTCCCGCGGCGGCAGCTCCATCTTCGCCGAGGTGCTCCGCCGCAGCCGCTCCCTGCTCCACTTCCGCGCCGAAGTGAACCCGCAGCTCCGGCTCTTCGGCTGCGCCGGCGACGCCGACGACTCCGTCCCCGCCGACCACCCGATCCCCGCCGGCCTCGGCGCCGCCCTCGGCGCCGACTGCGGCCAGCCCACCGATCGGCTCGACGGCCCCGCCGCGGTGGAGGCGTTCGCCGCCGAGATCGCCGCCCGCCTCTGCCTCCAGTGGCCCGAGCTCCCGGTGGTCGGCGCCCAGATCGCCGACGATGTCCGCGCCGTTCTCGCGGAGCTCGTCACCACGGCCGGGTGGGCGCCCGGCCACTTCGCCGACGCGCAGGTGTTCTACGCGCACCTCTTCGCCCGCTGGCGCGCCCGTTGGCCCGCCTTCCACCCTGGCGCCTACGACTTCGACCGCCGCCTCGCCGCGGACCTCGGCCCGGACACCCCGTTCGTGCCCGGCTCGCCGGTCGAGGAGCCGCCCTTCGTGCTCACGCTGCCCTGGCACCACGCCACGGCGGAGGAGCTCGCCACCCGCCCGCTGGTGGTGAAGACCCCGGGAAACGTGTACCGCCTCGGCTTCCTCCGCCGGCTCTTTCCCAACGCGCGCATCCGCGTCCTCCACCTCACGCGCAACGCCGCCGCGAGCATCAACGGGCTCTACGACGGCTGGCGGTTTCCGGGGTTCCACTCACACCGCGTGGAGGGGCTGCGCATCGGCGGCTACAGCGACGTGGTCCCCGGCGGCGACCATTGGTGGAAGTTCGACCGTCCCCCCGGCTGGGCCGACTGGACCGACGCGTCGCTCGAAGAGGTCTGCGCCTACCAGTGGAGCTCGGCCCACCGCGCGGTGCTCGCCGACAACGCGGCCGACCGCTTCCAGCTCCGCTTCGAGGACGTGATCGGCCCGAACGCGCGGCAGGCCGAGGCGATGGGCGCGCTCAGCGACTGGCTCGGGGTGCCGGTGCATGACGAGCTGGAGCACACCCTCACCGCCGGGCTCCCGGTGGTGATGGCGACGGAACAACCGCGGCATCGCCGCTGGTTCCGTCGCATCGACATGCTCGGGCCGCTCTGTGCCACGCCGCGCGTGGCCGAGATGCTCCAGGCGCTCGGCTACCCCGACCACCCGGACCACTGGGAGTAGCGTCCGGCGTCGCCAACCCGCGCGGCGCGGGTCACCACGTGCGACCGCTGTGGCGCTCCCCGTGGCAGCTGCCGTCGCACTTGCCGCTGGCCCAGGTCATCCCGGCGGGGAGGGCCACGTCCACGTTGCCGTCGACGTGCTTGGTGGGGTCCTTGATCTTGGTGTTGCTCGACGCCGTGTCGCTGTGGCACTCGGCGCAGCCCACGCCCTCGTCGAGGTGGTCGCCGTGCTTGCCGTTCAGGCCGCTGGAACGGTGGCAATCTTCGCACGAGGTGACCGAGCCGGTGGACTTCATCGTGCCGTTGCTCCCGGTGCCGTCGCCGTGGCAGTAGAGGTTGGAGCAGGTGCCCGCGCTGTACTTCGCGGACGGCGAGAGCCCGGCGGTGAACGTCATCTCCGCGGTCCCCGGGGCGCTGTCGGCGGTGTCGAGGAAGTGGCTCGACTCCAGCGCCGTGCGGTGGGTGGTGTGGCACTGGGCGCAGCTGAAGGCGTCGTGGAGCGCGGTGTCCTCGGTGTGGGCGTGGTGCGCGGAGAAGGTCAGGGACGTGGTGGAGTCGTCGAGGTCCTCGGGGGGCGCGCCCTGCGTGTCGCCGTCGGTGCCGCCGTGGCAGAAGGTGCAGTCGGTCTGCCAGCCGGAGGTGTGGCAGCTGCTGCAGCTCACGCCGACGGAGCCCCCGGAGAGGTCGCTGCCGTGGCAACTTTTGCAGTCTTCGGTCTGGAACTTCGCCGCGAAGCCATGCTGGCTCGGATCGCTCCAGCCGGTTGGGTGGTACCCGCCGCTGCCCCCGGTGTCGACGGTGCCGGTGTCGGGCGAGGCGCAGCTCGACGACGCACCGTTGTCGATCCAGGTGCGCACGACGTCGGTGAGGGAGGCCGAGAGGACGCCGGACATCGGCATCACCGCGCCGTCGCCGCCCTGCCCGTCGATCATCTTCACGTACAGGAACGAGCCCGCCGCGTCTCCAGGAACAACCAGGGTTCGCCCACCGTAGAGCCCGCTGGGCACGCTGACGAGCGCGGCGTACGGATCGGTCTTGAGGTCCAGGCCGCCGCTCGGCGAAGAAGCGTCGTGGCAGCTCGCACAATGGGCGGCGAGGATGGTCTTCACCCCGCAGAAGTCGTCGGTGGGCGCCGAGGTGTCGCCGCCGGTGCTGGTGTCGACGGTGCCGGTGTCGGTGCCCGTGGTGCCCGTGTCGGTGCCGCCGCCGCCGCCGCCGCCCCCTCCCCCTCCGCCGTTCCCGTCGTCGCCGCCTCCCCCTCCGCCTTCGCCGCCTTCGCCGCCCTCGCCGAACGAACACGCGGAGAGGAGGAGGGACACGAGCAGGAAGGACATGATGGCTCCAGGGAGGACCCGGGAGAGGGCAAGCGCCGTGCCGCCGCGCTCGGGCGCGGCGCTCCTGCTCAAAACGAAGGGTGAACGCGCCGACCGCCCGGCGTCATGGCGCCGTCCACCCCCTTGCGCCGGCAGCATCCTGCCGCGCTCCGGCGAATTCCTGCCGCTCCGCTCCGACGGGCCGCCCCCGGGCTTGCCCGCCCCCACGCCCAGGCGCTACGCCGCGACCATGCCGCCGCTCCCCCGCCCCGCCGCCTTCGTCTTCGACCTCGGCGGCGTGCTCGTGCAGTTCGACGAAGCGCCGCTCCGGCCGCTCTTCCGCCCCGAGGTGGACTCGGCCAGCTTCTGGCGCTTCGTCGTCGAGTCCCGGGAGTATCGTGCCTTCGAGCTCGGTCCGGACGGCACGGAGGCGATGGGCGCCGCCGCCGTCGCCACGCTGTGCCGCCCGGGCGTGACGGTGCCGGCGTTCCTCGACGCGCTCCGCCGCTGGGCCGACACGGTGACACCCGAAGCCATCGCCTGCGTGGAACGCGCGAGGTCTCTCGGCATCCCGCTCGCGATGTTGAGCAACACCAACCCCCTGCATTGGCCCGGGCTCGCGCCGCGGCTCGCGGCCCCCTTCGACCACCTCGTGCTCTCCTACCGCACCGGCCACCTCAAGCCCTCCCCGGGGGCGTTCGCGGCGGTGGAGGCCCTGGTCGGTGCCGCCAACCTCGTCTTCTTCGACGACAACGCCCACAACGTCGCCGCCGCCGCCGCCCGCGGCTGGCGCGCGGTGCAGGTGCGCGGCCCGGCGGACGTGCTCGCCTGGTTCGACACGTTCGACGCAGGTTGAGTGGCGAGGGGGTGGCGCGGGAGCCCCGCCGTGCCCCCCGGTCGAGGGTGGCGGTCGAGGAGCCGCCGGGGGGAGAATGGCGCGGCGGGCGAGGTCGGCCGGTCGGCATCACCCCCCGACGTGGTGTTCCAGCTGCGCGATCACCCGGTCCGTCTGCTCGGCCCACTTCCCGCTGACCAGCCCGCGCAGCCGGCGGAAGGTCGCGAGCGCGGCCGCGGGCTGCCCGAGGAGGTTCGCCTGGGCGAGGGCGAGGGTCTCCAGCGCGTCGCGGTGGTTCGGCTGCACGCGGAGGGCGCTGCGGCAAGCGCGTGCGGCCGCCGCGCCCTCCCCGGCGGCGAGCGCGAGAACGCCGCGGTTGACGTCGCGTTCGACGTGGAGCGCGCGCGGATCGAGGACGGTCTCGGCGTTGAGCGCGTGCATCGGCCCGCGGCACCCGGCGAGCCCGGCCTGCACCCGCACGAAGAGCTCCCGCGGCGCGCCCGGCTTGCAGTAGACCAGCGGCTCGACGAAGCCCGGACTGACCTTCCCGTAGAGGTGAGGGCGCGCGGCGTCGAGGTTTTCGGCCACCCACCGCCCGAGCGGCGCGTTCGCGTAGACCCGGCCGCCGGCGGCCCACGCGAGTCCGAGGCCGTCGGGGAACGCGGTGTCGAGCGCGCGGGCGGTAGCCAGGGCGCGGTCCACGCTGGCGTCGTCCTCGGCGGGGTGCGCGCCGAAGAGCACGCTGCCGCCGAGGCCGCGGTGACCGCGCCTCTGGTAGAGCGCGACCAGGCGGTCGAGGCTGGCGCGGTTGGCCGGACCGGCCCCGGCGCGCAGCAGCGTGTCGTCGAGGTGGCCGAATTCGTAGGAGAGCCCCACGGGGTCGACGCCGACGGCGAGGAAGGCGTCGAGGAGGGCGTCGTCCACCGGGGCGGGCTGGAGGAAGCCGGTCACGTCCACGCCGAGCTTCTCAGCGGCGAGCGCGCGGAGGATGGCGGTGGCGTGGCGGGCGTCGGGGACGTTGAGCTCGCTGGCGGCCAGCCACACCCGGCGCACATCGGCGCGGCGGAGCAGCTTGATCTCGTGGATGACCTCCTCCACCGGCCGCGGCCGCACCCCGCCCCCCACGAACGCTCCCTCCACGCAGAAGCTGCACCGGCGATCGCAGCCGGCGGAGATCGCCACGGGCACGCGGCCGCTGCGGTCCCGCGCCAGGGTGAGCCAGGCGGCGTCCCGCGGCGTGGGGCCCGGCGGGGCCCGGAAGGCGCTCGGCTCGCGCGGCCGCCCGGGCGCCGGCGGCGTGGGCCCGCGAAGGACCCGCGGATCGTCGGGCAACGCCTCGGACAAGTCAGCGCCGCCCACCAGCGCGCGCCCGAGGCGCCACGCGAGGTCGTCCGCCGCGCCGACGATGCCGAATTCCACGCCCAGATACCGGAGCACGCCCTCAGGCGCCGCCGTGAACCCGGCGCCGCCGAGCAGCACCGGCACCCCACGCGCCTTCGCCAGCGCCACCAGCGGTCGGATCCGCGGCAGGTAGAACGTGGTGTCCAGCGGCGTGAGCCCCTCCGCCGAGCGCACCACGAGCGCGTCGTCGAGGTTGCGGACCGAGAAGCCGATCAGCGTGGGCTGGAACGCCGCGATCGCCTCGTCCAACGCGCGGACCGGGCGACGCTCCAAGAACGGCGAGACCAGCCGCACCTCGCAGCCGGCGCCGCGCATCGCGTGCGCGATCCGCTCCGCGCCGTACGGCGGCACCGGCGACGCCGTGACCGCCGGGTTCGCGTAGACGAGGAGGACGCGCGGCGGGATCATGGACCCGCCTCTATCGGCCGGCCGCCGCCCTCGCGACCGATCCCCCGCCGACCTTGGTCGTGGCTCGCGAGGGTGGAGGAGGGCCGGGAGGTGAACCCACCGTTGTCGGTCGGCTCGCCGAGGAGTTCAGAACCGCCAGGTCCCCCGGAGGTCCGCGCCCGCCAGCTCCCGGGCCTTGCCGACCAGCGGCGCCCGCGCTTCGAGCGAGAGCCCGAAGTGGTCGCCGATGCCGCCCCGGAAGCCCACGCCGACGCCCGCGTAGTCGAGCACGTCGGTGCGGCCGAACGCCGAGATCCCGTCGAGCACGACGCCGAAGCGCTTGAAGGGCTTCCACTCGGCGCCGAGGTCGAGGTTCACGCCGAACGCGGGATACGCGGGGCCGCCGCCGAGCGCCGCGCCGAAATTCGGCACGACCGAAGCGTGGAGGAGGAAGTTGTCCTTCACGGCGTACACGCCGTCCGCGCCGACGTCGACGCCGAGGGGCCAGCTGTGCTGGTCGAGCGTGAAGGCGGTCGGGAGCACGAGCGTGCCGTGGAGGCCGAGCGCGGCGTGGGGGCCTTCGAGGAGGCGGTAGCTCGCGCCCACGTCGGTGTAGCCGGGGCCGATCCCGGTGACCGAGATGGCGGTGATGATCGTGTCGAACCGCACGGCCTCGACCTTCGCGTAGAGCTCGGCGCGGTCGGAGAGGGCGTAGCTGCCGGTGAGCGTGCCGGTGGCGCGGATGCGCCCGTAGAGGTTCTCCAGCTCCACGATGGCGTTGCCGCCGGCGGTGAGGCCGATGGACGTGGTCGGGCACACGCCGTGGGCGGCGCCGAGGTCCCCATCCACGATGTCGGCGGCCACGGGCCCCTGCGGGACCCCGTCGATCCAGGCGTCGCAGAACATCACTTCACCCCCGTGTACGCGCCGTCGCCGTCGCGGTCGAAGAGGAACGGGTTGGTGAACGCCGCGGCGTATCCGTTGGGCGTGACGGAGCGGAAGAACCAGTCGGGCGTGTCCCGCTCGGGCTCGGGCGGCTCCGCGAGCGGACCGACGGTGTCGAGGCAGTCGACGCCGGGGTCCTCGGTGAGGTCGGCGACGTCCTGCCAGTCGATCGTGCCGTCGCCGTTGTTGTCGCCCGTGTCGACGAGGCCGTTGCAGTCGAGGTCGGCCTGCTCCATGAGGGCGTGGCCGGCTTCGACGACGATGTACGCGTCCCCGGACGCGGGGAGCAGGTCGGTGAGGGCGACGTCGGTGTCGAGCCGGTCGAGGTCGGCCGTGCCGAACGGATCGACGGGGACCACGAGGTCGGTGATCGTCTGCTTCACCTCGCCGTTGACCACGATCCGCACCTCGTCCACCGGCACCCAGGGCGCCGCGCGGACGACGACGTGGAGCACGTCGCTGTCGCCGGGGGTGAAGCTGGTGAGGCCCGGGGTGTGCTCGGCGATGTTCGCGAGGATCACCGGGCCGTTGGTGCCGAGG
Organism: uncultured Pseudomonadota bacterium; assembly: GCA_903921785.1. Lineage (GTDB taxonomy): Bacteria > Myxococcota_A > UBA796 > UBA796 > SXON01 > SXON01. Next base: position 27,708 of record CAIXRH010000348.1, on the reverse strand, counting down.
ATGTGGCCAGCGCGCACGTCGGCGTCGAAGGTGCCGACATCGAACGCTTCGCGGGTGGTGCTGGTGAACACCACGTTGCGCGGGGTGCCGAGCACGTTCTCCACGAGGCTGTGGCTGTCGGAGTTGGCGGTGCCGCCGCGGACGATGCCCTGATTGAGCAGGTAGTACCAGAAGGAACGGTACTGGATCAGGTTCTCGTTCTTGGTGCCGTTCATCACCTCCTGCACGTCGTAGTCGGCGTTGGAGTAGTCGGCGCCCTCGGGGGTGTGGAAGAAGAGGCTCTGCCCAGAGCCGTCGTACTCGGTGGCGAGGGGCTTCGTCTGGTCGAAGCCCGCGGCGGAGGCCCAGGAGTAGTCGCGGCCGAACTGCGCGCCGCCATAGGGGTGGTTGAGCTGGTTCACGCCGTTGTCGCGATCCCACCCGGCGGCGACCTCGCGGGTGAAGAGCGTGCCCGGCTCCGCCTTCTCGTCGTAGGCGGCGCCGCGGTACGGGCCCTCTGGATCGTAGGGCATGGGCCAGAACATCCAGTGGCCGATCACCTGGGGGAACCCGTAGTCGGTGCGGTAGCGCCACAGCAGGTGCCCCGTGGACTCGGTGCCGGTCACGAGCAGGAGCCGGTCGGCGACGCCGAGCTGCTCGATGGCGGCGGCGTAGTCGTTCACCGCGTCGTGCTCGGTGGAGATGATCACGTCGATCCCCGAGGCGACGAAGGCCTCCACGCGGTCGACGTCGGGGATGTTCGCGTCGAAGCTCTTGCCGCCGTGCACGTGGAAGTCGCCGCTGAGGGTGCCGACGGGCTGGAGGTCGAGCGTCTCCACCGCCAGGGACACGCTCTGCCCGGTGACCGCCTCCACCTTCACGCCACGGGCGGCGCCGAGCGTGGAGAACGGCCCGCGGGAGGTGTAGAAGTCGTAGGTGCCGGGCGGCAGGGCCACGGTCGTGGGCCCGTTGACCAGCACCCGGTTGCACGCCGGGCTGCCCCCGTGGGTGAAGCCGAGCATCGGCGCACAATCGTCGAAGAACCCGTAGACCGTGGCGGCGGTGGCCTCGGCGGTGGCGTCATCGGCGGGGATCACGAAGACCAGGGCGTGGTCCGCCACGCCGTCCACCGTCACGTCGATGCTGACTTCGCCGACTGCATCCAGCGTGAGCGTGCCGGCGTCGACATCCGAGGTGCCGGCCTCGAACGTGTCGCTCCCCGCGGGGACGCCGAAGGCCTCGGCCTGGATGGTGTAGCTGCGGTTCGCCGGCACCCGGGCCGACCACGTGCCGTCGGCCGCCGGGAGCACCTGTGTGACCGGAACCTCGTCGGAGTCGGTGATCTCGAGCATCGCCCGCATCGTCTCGCCCAGGGTTCCCCCCGGCGCCTCGATCGTGCCGCTCACGGTGACGTAGGCCTCGCCGAAGAGGGTCTTCTTCAGGTCGTAGGCGATGTCGGCCGCGGAGGAGACCCCGGCGCCTTCGCCGAGGAAGATGAACCGTTCGTAGATCTCCCAGTCGCGGCTCGGGAAGACCCGGGGCGCGAGGCCCATGGCCGAGACGTTGTCGCTCTGGAAGCCGCTGAGCGTGTCGTCGTCGCAGGATAGGACGCCCACGCTGGAGGCGGGCGGGGAGTGCAGCGCCGCGACCATGAAGGGTACGTCGAAGAACGCGGTGACGATGTCCCCCAGGCCGAAGGAGGGGTGGGTGAACCCGGAGCCCGCGCGCGGAGTGAACGGGATCAGCTCGCGGCCACCCCAGTAGAACGCGTCGGTGAGGTACAGCGAGATCGCGTCGGACGTGCCGTTGGAGATCTCGGTGCGCACCCGCACGCCGGGCTCACAGGGGCGGATCTCGTAGCGGGTGGCCACGGGGATGTCGGGGTACCCATCGAGCGTGCCGATGGCCTGCACCGCCTTGATGTCGCCATCTTCGATCACCTCGAGGGAGGTGTAGTGAAACGCCTCCTCGGGGAGGAGCCCGGTGGCCTGGAAGATGTGGCGGACGGAGTCGTCGTCCTTCCCGGTGATCGACATGTCCAGGATCGCGCCGCCGGTGGGCGCGATGTAGTGCGGGTGATCGAGCGCATCGATCACCACCTGCACCTTGTCGTTGGCGAGGAGGATGTCCCCCGGGGAGGCGAGCGCATCCATCCCGCCCGGGACGGGATCGCCCGGCCCGAGCACCCGCACCTCGGAGGTGCCGCCATCGCAGGTGAGCGCGAGATCGGCGCACGGCGAGGGCATTTCGCAGTCGTTCGTGCCGTCGAGACAAGTGGGGTGGTCGCACGCGGCGAGGAGGAGCAGGAGCACGACGTGACCCTAACCCGGTGACGTTTCATGACCGCCGGTCAGGAACGGTGATCTCCACGGGATTGTTGGGCCCCTGGCCGCGACACCTCCCGCCCCGGGATGTTAGCCACGCGCCCGCTGGAGTCGTACTCGGATGATCCTTTCCCTCGTGCTGGTCGTCGCCTCCGCCCACGCCGCTTCCTGCGACAAACCGCTCGCCGCCCTCAAGGCCGCGGACTCCGCGGGCGTGGCCGCTGCGTTCAGCGATCTGGTCGCTTGTGACAAGACGATCGGCGAGTCGAGCTTCCTCGATGCGCTCGGCAAGGCCACCGACACCGACGCGCTCACTGCCCTCGCGATGGTCGCGATCGAGAAGGACGTGTGGAAGCCGATGTGGAGCTCCCTCGGGAAGATCAGCAACTACGAAGCGCGCGACGAGGTGGCCAACGCCGTCGGCACCGCCTGCCAGGAGCACCCGAAGGTCGTGACCTACCTCGAGGGCGCGTACCTCGGCCTGCGGGACATCGAGTTCAAGCAGTGGGAAGACGCGTTCGTCTCCTGCGAAGACCCCGCGCTCACCGTGTGGATCGACAAGCAGGTGCGCACGCCCCCCGCCAAGCACTACGACGAGAAGTTCGTGGAGTTGATGGCGATCTACGTGAAGAAGCAGAAGTCCGCCGCGCTCCCGACCCTCACCGACGCGGCGATCGCCGCCGCCGAGAAGGGCCCGTTCGACGCGATCCTGTTCAAGATGGGCGAAGCGGTTCAGCCGGAGATGGGCGAGTCGATCACCCCCGAGAACCAGGCCGCGCTCGAAGGCGCCCTGGTCAACGTCGCCAGCAAGGTCGACAAGGACAAGGCGAAGTCCGTAGCCAGCCAGCTCGCGAACAGCGGGTCGGACGGCGCGGCGGCCAAGCTCCTCCCCGTCCTCTACGGCGACGTGGCCGACAAGGGCATCTACACCTACGGCGCCGCCTCCATCGAGTCGGGCGACTGCGGCGGCAAGAAGCAGGCGTTCATCCACTACGTGGCGGTCGCCGAGCCCGGCAAGCGCTGGACCATCCTCGCCGACCTCGAAGCGCCGCTGCGCGCCGAGAAGGCCAAGGCGGGGAAGACCTGCACCATCGAGTCTCCGTGGCCCATCGTCCACTCCCCCACGCCCATCAAGGGCAACGCGGCGGTGGAAGAGTGGGTGAAGTCCGTGCAGGCCGACTGGGAAGGCAAGGGCTTCGAGGTGAAGCTGGTGAAGGAGAAGGCGGTCACCCTCCCGTAGGGGCCGTCGCCGCCGCGTAGGCGGCGTTCCACGCTGAGAAGGTGCGCTCCAGAGGGAAGCGCGCCGCGCGTTCGCGGCCGCGTCGGCTGAGGTCGTGTCGGAGCGCGGCGTCGCCGAGGACCCGCACGAGGGCGTCGCGCAGGGCGGCCGCGTCGTCCGGCGGGACCAGGATGGCGGCGTCGCCGACGAGATCGACCAGGCCGTCGACGGCTGTGACGATCACCGGCACGCCCGCCGCCAGCCCTTCGAGCGCAACGAGGCCGAAGCCCTCCCATCGCGAGGGGACGACCAGCACGTCCGCGCCGGCGAGGAGCTCGGCCACGGCCTCGGTGGGGGGCTCCCAGCGCACCTGGGGATGAGAAAATGGGGGGTCTCCAGTGCCGAACAGCCGCGCGTGCACCCCAGACGGAAGCGCCGCCGCCAGCACGTCGAAGCCCTTCTGGGGCACCCGACGCCCCAGCGCGACCACCCCGCCGCCGCCGCGCCAGGGCCGGGTGAACCGGGCGAGGTCCACCCCGTTGGGCACCACGCGAACCTCCGCAGCGAAGCTGTGCCGCGCGGCCGCTTCGCTCACCGCGAGGGTGAGCGCCGGCCACCGCCCGATGACCCGCCGCGCGGCACGGACGTGCGCCGCCTCGTCGCGGTCGACGTTGTGTTCGTGGCTCACCTGCGGCCGCCCGGCGAGCCGGGCGGCGAGCCCGCCCCAGAGGTCGCCGGCGAAGAGGTGGGTGTGGACGACGTCGGCGGCGCGGGCGGCCGCCACCAGCCGGGCGAACGCCCGGGCGGAGGGGCGGCCGGGGCGGCGCTCGCCGAGGGGGAGGGCGGCCGAGGCGGGGAGCTGCGGTTCGAGCGCGCCGCCGCCGAAGACCGTGGCGATCGCCACGCCCTCGCTCCGACGGGCGTGCTCCACCACGAGCCGCTCGGCGCCGCCGGGGTCGAGGGTCGGGAGGACGTGGAGGACGCGCAGCACGAGAGCCCCCGGTAATCGGGCGGCGGCGGTGGTGACCGCCCGCCCCGCCATGCCCGCCGACGGTCGCTCCTCGACCGCCGAGGTCGGCCGGGGGGATGGGCGGGGCTCTCGGGCCGGCCTTCGACACGATCGGTCCGAGCGCCTCCCCGCGGGACGAAGCGCCCCGGCGCGGCTACGAGGCCGCAGATGTCCTCCCTGGAGCCGCCCCGCTTCCGACTCGTGCCGGCGCTGGTCCGCCCGCGGGTGACGCAGCTCGGGATCGGCGCGGGCATCCTCGCCTTCGGCGCGTTCGTCCTCGGCGTGGCGCGCTGGGCCGACGCCGCGGGCGCCGCCGCGACCCGCTTCCGCATCGTCGCTCAAGCCGGCGTCGGCGTCGGCGCCCTGGCGGACGCGGCCGGAGCCACCGGCCTGGGCGGCTACCCGCTCGACGCTGTGCTCGCGCTTCCGCTGATCTGGCTGCATGGCTCCTGGCCCGCCGTCACCGCGACGTTGTGGGTGCTCGCCGCGGGGTTTTCGGCCGCCTGGCTCGTGGGCTCGTGGTGGACGGACGAATATGCGGCGTTGGTCGGTGGCCTGCTCTGGGAGTTGGTGGTCTCGCCGGCGCTGACCGATGGGGACACCGCCACGCTCGCCGCGCTCGCCGCGCTCCCGCTGGCGTGGGGGCTGGCGCTGAAGTCCCTCCGGGGCGGGCCGGGGATTTTGGCGGGGGCGGCGGGGGCGGCCGGCTTCATCGCGGCCGTGGCGCCCGCGGAAGTGCCCACGTTGGTCGTGCTCCTGGCGATCACCGCGGGCGTTGGCGCGCGCGAGGTTGGCGCGCGGGCGACGTTCCCTCGGCTGGTGGCGATCGGCGTCGGCGCCACGCTCCTGGCCCTGCCTGCGCTCCCGCTCCGCGCGGCCGACCCGATAGGCTTCGCAGCGTTGTCCGCCCCAATCGTGGTGCTCGCCGCCGTGGCGGTGGTGGCCCTTCGGCGCGCCGCTCCGCGTGCGCTGCTGCCCGTCCTCGCGGTGGTGGCAGGCGTGGGGCCGGTGGCCGCGGAGTCGGCGGCGGCGTTGGGGTCGGTGATCCTGGCTTGCGGCGTGGTGCCGCGACTGGCTCAGCTCGCGGTGGCGGAGCTGGAGCGTCGCGAAGCGGCGCTGGCGAAGACGTAGGCGACGGCCTCTTTGGGGAGGCGTTTGCCGAGGTCCTCCAGGGCCGCCTGATCGCCGGGCCCGCCTTCACCGGCGAGGCCGCCGACGATCACCACCGCGATCGGGGGGCCGGTCGGGGTGAGGTGGGCGTGCAGGGCGACCACGTCGTCCACCGGGACGCGGCCGGTGCCCAGGGGGAAGACGGTTCCGCCGGGGACGACGCCGGGGTTCGCCGCGCCGACCAGGATGACACGGAAGGGGCCGGCGAGGGTGCGGACGAAGGCGTCCCATTCGCCGTCCATCGGCACGACACCGCGGACGGCGACGGGGGGAAGCGGGCCCGGGAGGGCGTCGATCGCCGCGGCGCTGAAGCGGCGCGAACCGGCGAGCACCCAGGCGAAGACGCCGATTACCAGCGCCCACGCGCCAGCCCGGGGGCCCGCGCCGAGCGCCTGGAAGGGGTCGGAGCTGAGCAGCTCCTCCAGGAAGTCGCCGGCGCTCGTGGTCACCGCGCTGACCCCGCCGCTCGGGCCCGCGTCCCCAGGTCCGGCGTTCGGTGCGCCACCGCCGCCCTGCCCGGCGTCGCCGGAGGGCTGCGGCGCTCCCGCTGGGGCGCCGGTCCCGTCGGGCATCGGCTCGCCGGGGGGCGCGGGGTTGGCCGAGGGGGCCTCGCTGGTCGGGGAGACCGGCGGCGCGTCGCCCACCGACACGTCGTGCTCGCCGAGCTCCGTGAGCACCCCGCCCGTCTGGGCGGAGACGCGCAGCACCACCGGATCGCTGCCGGTGGCGGCGAAGGACCCCTTCCACACCCGGACATCGCCGCCGTCGGTGATGAGGAGCGCGTAGGGGCCGGCGCCGACCGAGCCGCTGTCGCCGGTCCAGACGGCGTCTCCCGCGCGTTTGTCGACGGTCGTTCCACCGTCCTGCATGTCGATACGGACGGCGTTGCCGGCCGCGTCGGTGATGGTGACGCGGGGCACGGCGCCCGAGAACGCGCCGCCATCTTCGCGGATCGCCACGATGAAGCTGCCCGCCAGGGCGGAGGCGACCCAGAGGAGCATCACGGCGCCCCCCAGGCCGCGTACGCCTCGGCGCCGGCCACGCCCTCCGCCGGGGAAGCGAGCGCGAAGGCGACGACATGGTCCCCCGCGTCGGTGGACTCGGCCGGGGCGCCGTCGACCCGCGCGAGCGCCTCGGCGAGGCGAGACCGGGTGGAGGGCCGGAAGACGTCGGGGTGCCAGGCGATCGTGGCGAAGCCGAACGCCGAGAGCCGGGCTTCGACGCTGCTCGCGTCCCCGTCGAGCAGCGCATCGGTGACCCACTCGCCGAGGCGGGCGCGGGGGCTCTGCTGCCCGGGGACGAGCAGGCAGAGGTCGGCGATCGGGCGCCCGTGGGCGGCCTGGTAGAAGCAGTCGGTGTTGGTGACGCGGAGGTCCCAGCCCGGGTCGCGGGCGAGGTCTTCGGGCCAGAGGTCGAAGACGGCGCCGGCGCTGGCGCCGTAGGCCGAGGGCGCGCCGCCGGGGCTCACGGCCTGACGTTGCGGCAGGCGGAGCGCCACGAAGGGCTCGAGGGCGGCTGCGGCGAGCAGCGGCCACGTCCACCGCCCGGCGATCCGCTCCAGCTCGGTGAGGGCCCTCGCGGCCACCACCCCGCCCGCGGCGAGCCACGCCCAGCCGAGCCGCTCGGGGAACCGCCCGAACGCCGCCTGCAACGCGGCGAGCGCGCCGGCGCGGGACGTGGGCACCCACTGGGCCATGCTCGCCCACGGCAGCGGCACCAGCGCGAGCCCGAGCGCGACCAGCGCCGTGAGGCCGAGTGCGCGTACCCGCCAGTCCCGCCCCACGAGCACCGGAGCCACCGCCAGCCCGGCGAGCATCACCGCGGAGAACCAGGCGGTCTGCCCGCGCCCGTCGATGTCCACGGCGGGGCCGGGGGCGGTGTGGAGGAGGAGCCGATCGCTGAGGGTGGAGAGGCCGCCGAGGCCGCTCGACGCCACCTCCGAGGCCGGGGCGTTCGAGAAGAACGCGGCGGCGTAAGCGAGGGCGAGGACGCCCACGGCGGTCGCGGCGGCGAGCACCGGGCGGGGCCGCACGACTCCCTGGGCGCGCGCGGCCGCGAGCAGCCCGATCCCGAGGATCGCGGCGGCCAGTCCGTGCCAGGCGGAGGTGCCGAGCGCGAGGGCGAAGAGGGCGGCGGCGGCCAGGCCGTCCCGGGGGCGCCCGTCAGCGTCCACCGCGCGGAGCCACGCGGCGCCGAACAGCGGGAGCCAGGGATCGGCGAGGTGGTAGGGGTAGCCCTCGATGAAGGCGGTGCTGCCGAGGCCGGAGAACGCGTAGGCCATCCCGGCCACGAGCGACCAGGGCGCCCGGGCGCCGATGGAGCGCGCGAAGGTCTCGGCGGCCCAGGCCGAGGCGGTGACGCCGAGGAACGCCACGAGCGCGACCACCCTCGGGGCGCCGAGGAGGGCGCTCAAGGGGCCGACAAGGAGCATCGTCCAGCTGTCGGGGCGGGTGTAGTCTGCGCCGAGCGGCCAGCCGGTGAGGCCGTCGTGGAGCCCGGGGAGGAGCCGCGCGGCGGCGGAGACGAACCAGACGGTGCCCAGGGCGTCGGCGCGGCGCCCGAGGAGCTCGGCGGTGATCGGCGCGGGCCACGTCCACACCGCTGCGAGGAGCAGGAAGACCAGCGGCGTCATCCACCCGCGCCAGCTCATCGCGGCCCCGGGCTCCGGCCCACCAACCACGCCACGTACCCGAGCACCAGCGCGGCCCAGCCGATGGAGGCCCCGGTGCGCGCGAGCTCCGCGACCTCGGCCGAGCGCTGCGACCACGCGGACGCCACCCGGCGGACCGACACCGGATCGCCCAGCTCCACCACGTAGGAGAGGTCGTTCTCGCCGTCGTCGAGCACCTCGTTGAACGCCGCAACCGTCTGCGCGCCGGAGGCGGAGGTGAGGAGGATGCGGACGGGCAGCACGCGCACGGGCTCGCCGGTCCACCGGCCGACGTAGACCTCGTCCCCCGGCTTGTCCCCGGGGACCGAGCCGTCGTCCACCAGGGTGAGCGTACGTTCTTCCCCGAGCCAGGTGGTGGCGACGAGCGGGGCGGTGCCCCTCGGGGCATCCCGCAAAAGCACCTGGACCTCGACCGCCTGGGCGGCGGAAGCATGCGCCAGCGAGGCCCAGAGCAACCACGTCACGGGGGCACTCTACCACGTCCGGGAGGGGGGCCCGCCGAGGGGAAGGCCGCGAACCCCGCCTCCGCCCGGCGGTCTCCGGCGTCACGAAATGTGATTGAGCGTGCTTGGCTGTCCACTCTGTAGCCGCGACCGCCCCTCTCGGTTAGCCTTGCGGCCCTCCGGACTGGGGATGGACCGCCGATGATCGAGGTAGAAAGCCTTACAAAGAGGTACGGAACAACGACCGCCATCAGTGACGTGTCGTTCACCGTGCAGAAGGGCGAAGTCGTGGGCTTCCTGGGGCCGAACGGCGCCGGAAAGAGCACGACGATGCGCGTGATCGCCGGCTCGCTCGGAGCGTCCCACGGGCACGCCCGGGTGGCCGGGTTCGACGTCGCGGAGAACCCGCGCGCCGTGCAGGCGATCCTCGGGTACTCCCCCGAGGTCCCGCCGGTCTACACCAACATGAACGTCCGGGACTACGTCCGGTTCGCTGCCACCCTCAAGGGGGTGGAATCGGTGAACAAGGCGGCCGACCACGCGATGGATCGGGTTGGGCTCCTGGGCATCCAGAACAAGATCATCGACCACCTCTCCAAGGGCCAGCGGCAGCGCGTCGGCCTGGCGCAGGCGCTGGTCCACGATCCGAAGGTGCTGGTGCTCGATGAGCCCACCTCGGGGCTCGACCCGGCGCAGCGCGTCGAGATCCGCGAGCTGATCCGGGAGCTGGCGGCGGGCGACCGCACGGTCATCCTCTCGACCCACGTGCTGGGCGAGATCGAGGCGATCTGCTCCCGCGTGATCATCATCAACCGCGGCCGCATCGTGGCGCAGGACCAGCTCGACCACCTCTCCGGCGTGGGCCGGGTGGTGCGCGTCGAGGTGGCGCGTCCCGGCGAGGGCCTCGCCAAGGCGCTCGAGGCCATCCCCTCGGTCATCGGGGTGGAGCTGCACGACGGGTCGTACACCGTGCGGGCCGACACCGACGTGCGCGAAGCGGTCGCCAGCGTGGCGGCCCCCTTCGGCCTCCACGAGATGGTCGGTCGCGAACGCCTGGAAGACATCTACCTGCGGCTGATCTCCTCGGGAGGTGCGGCGTGAAGGCCATCTTCGCTATCGCCCGGCGTGAGCTCGGCGGGTACTTCTCCAGCGTGATCGGGTGGATCGTCCTCGTGGCGTTCACCACGCTCAGCGGCCTGTTCTTCTCGCTGATGATCGGCAGCCTCGCGCTGCAGCCGCCCATGGGGACGGACAACCAGAACGTCACCGAGATGATCGTCCAGAACCTGTTCAGCAACCTGAGCGTCATCGCGCTCCTGGTCATGCCGGCGGTCACCATGGGCATCATCGCGGCGGACCGCCGGGAGCGGTCCGTGGAGCTGCTCCTCACGTCGCCCGTCACGTCCACGCAGATCGTGCTCGGGAAGTTCCTCGGCAGTCTGGCGTACGCGGTGGCGATGGTGGCCACCACGTTCTACGTGCCGGCCACGCTGTTCTCGCTCGGCACGCCGGACTCCGGCGTGTTCTACGCCACCTACGGCGGCTTCGTCGTGCTGATGGCGGTCTTCGTGGCGATCGGGATGTTCGCCTCGTCGCTCAGCGACAACCAGCTCATCGCGCTGGTGGTGGCGTTCGGCATCAACCTGGGCTTGTGGATCCTCGGCTGGGCGGCCTCGCTCCCCGGCGAAGGCGCCCTCAAGGCCACGCTGGAGCACATCGCGCTCCTCAACCACTTCGAGCAGCTGAGCAAGGGCGTCGTGCACACCAACGACGCCGTCTACTTCGTCTCGGTCATCGTCTTCTTCCTCTTCGTCACCACCCAGCGCGTCGAAGCGCTGCGGTGGCGGTAGGCAGGTCCGCACATGCGCGCAATCGGTTGGATTCTGGCCGTCGTCGGGGCCTTCCTCATCGCGGCGTGGGGAGCGAGCTGGCTGATCCTGACGCAGGCGGCCGGCTGGGAGTTCCCCGTCGCGTTCCACGGCCTGGGCGCCGGCGGCTTCGTGCTGCTCGGGCTCTGGTTGTTCCTCGACTGGGGCTCGTTGTCCGCGCTGGGCAAGGACCAGACCGTGGGCCGCGCCTTCCTGTCGGGCCTGCTCGTCTTCGTGGCGGCCGGCCTGCTGATCGCGGTGAACGTCGTCGGTCATCGCTACGACAAGCGCTGGGACCTCACCGCCAGCAAGCGCTTCTCGCTGAGCGACCAGACGCTCACCGTCACCAAGGGGCTCACCGAGAAGGTGGAGATCCTCGCGTTCTTCGGTCGCGGCAGCGCGGAGGAGAACAACTTCCGGGAGCTGCTCAAGGGCTACCTCGAAGCGAGCACGCTCATCGAGGTGAACTACTACGATCCGCTCAGCGACAACCTCATCGCCGAGAAGGAAGGGATCACCAGCCTCTACGGCACGGTGATCCTCCGCGTGGGCGACCGCGAGCAGCGGATCACCAGCGGCTTTGATGAAGAGTCGGTGACCAACGCGATCGTGAAGGCCACCACCACCACGAGCCACACCCTCTGCGCCGTCACCGGGCATGGGGAAGGCGGCGCAGACGACACCGGGGACCCCGCCGGGTACGGCGCGGCGCTCGGCAAGCTCACCAAGCAGAACTACACGGTCACCGCGACGCCGCTCGGGAGCACCCAGCCCAAGCCGGAGGACTGCGAGGTCCTCCTGCTCGCGGGCCCCAAGACCGACCTGCTCCCCACCGAGCTCGACCGCATCGCCCAGTACGTGGCTGCGGGCGGCAAGGCGGTGGTGATGGTCGACCCGCTGGTCACCCCGAACCTCGCCGCGGACCTCGCCCGCTACGGCGTGAAGGTGGGCAACGACGTGGTGATCGAGGCCGATCCCTACCGGCAGGTGGCCCAGGGTCCGTCGTTCCTCGTGCTGATGGACGACAGCTTCGGTACCCACCCGATCACGGAGAAGCTCACCCAGCCGGCCATCCTCCCGCTGGCCCGCTCGGTCGGCAAGGGCGCGGACATCGCGGGCCTCACGGTCACCGAGCTGGCGCACAGCAGCGACCAGAGCTGGGGCGAGACCAACCTCGCCGATCTCGCGACCGTTCCGCCGAACCCGGACCCGGGCGTGGATCAGGTAGGCAAGGTGCCGGTGATGGTGGCGGTGGAGGTCACTGACCCCGCGGCGATCGCGGAGTCCAGCGTGGTGGGCGCGATCCCGTCGGTGGACAGCGCCCCGGCCATCGCCGCTCCCCCGGCCCTGCTGGAGAAGCTGGAGAAGAAGGCCGGCGGCAAGCTGGTGGTGATCGGCGACAGCGACTTCGCCACCAACCAGATCTCGGCCAACGGCTCCAACCTCGACCTGCTCCTCGGCAGCATCGGCTGGATGGTGGACGACAAGAACCAGATCACCATCCACGCCGACGAGTCGAAGACCGGCGCCATCACCGTCGGCGGCCTCCCCGCCCTCGTGGTGGGGCTGATCGCGATGCTCGCCGTGCCCGGCCTCGCGGTGCTCGGCGCCGTCGGCACGTTCATGTCGCGCCGGCAGCGGTAGGCGGCCGAACTCGGGATACATCCCGGCGGTGGACGTCTCTCGCCGCCGGATCTTGATGCTCGGGGCTGCCACGGCCGTACTCGCCGTGCCGCTGCCCCTGCGCGCCGCGCTGCCTCCGCCGAAGGCCACCTTCGGCGAGGACGACTTCGCCGTGCTCGATGCGCTCAAACGGGTGCTCTACGGCCCGGGCGCCGACGCGCTGGACCTGCGCACGCCGCTCGCGGAGACCCTCGGGTTCATGGACGAGAGCCAGCAGTCGCTCTTGTCGAGCCTCCCGGGCACGTTCGACCTGCTCTCCCGTGCGCTCGTGCCCACGTTTCGCCCGTTCGTGGAGCTGGACGAGGCCGCACAGGCCGCGGCGCTCGACGACTGGCTCCAGAGCCCCCTCGCCTTCCGGCGGCAGGTCGGACAGGCGTTGCGGCAGCTCGTTTTGGCGCACTGCTACACCAACCCGGCGGTCTTCCCGTCGATCGCCTACGGCGGGCCGTGGCTCGGGCGCTACCTGCTCCCGGTGCACGACCTGCGCTTCGGGGAGCCGGAATGAGCGGGGGCGCACCATGAGGCTGTCGGGCAACACGGTGGAGCCGACCTTCACCCGGAAGGTGCAGGTCGTGGTGGTCGGCACCGGGCCGGGCGGGAGCACCGTGGCCAAGCGGCTCGCCGAAGCGGGCCGGGACGTGCTGATGATCGAGGCCGGGGCCTACGTGCCCGCCTCGGAATTCACCCAGCGCGAAGGCGAGATGATGCGCAAGCTCTACCACGAGGCGGGGCTGCGCACGACGGACGATGGCTCGATGGCCATGCTGCACGGCCGGGTGGTCGGCGGCAGCTCGGTGGTGAACTACCTCGACTGTTTCCGCACCCCGCCCGCGCTCCTGCGCGACTGGGCCCGGCGCTTCGACCTGCCGGACCTCGAGCCGGAGAAGATGGCGCCGCGTTTTGAGAAGATCGAGGAGATCCTCCACGTGCGGAAGCTCGCCGTGGCGAACCTCAACGTCAACAACGACAAGCTGCGCCGCGGCGCCGAGGCGCTCGGCTGGAAGGGCGACACCTTCCATCGCAACGCCCAGGACTGCTACGGCTCCGGCTTCTGCGACCTTGGGTGTGCCTACAACGCCAAACAGTCCGCCGCGATCACCTTCGTGCCGCTCGCCACCAAGGCCGGCGCCACGCTGCTCACCGACGCTCGCGTGGACCGGGTGCTCACCGCCGCCGGCCGCGCCACCGGCGTGGAAGGCACGCTGCTCGACGCCGCCCGACAGCCCCGTGGCACCTTCCGCATTGACGCCGACGTGGTCGTGGTGAGCGGCGGCGCCATCCACACCCCGTACCTGCTCCTGAGCTCGGGGGTGGACGACCCCTCCGGCCAGCTCGGCCGCAACTTCTGGACCCACCCCGGCACGCCCGTGTGCGGCTGGTACCCGGGCGAGCGCATCGCCAACTACGAGGGGATCAAGCAGGGCTACTACATCGGGGAGTTCTCCGATGTGCTCAACGACCACCCGATCGGCGCCCTCCTGGAGGGCATCGGGGCGCCGCCGGGGATCACCGCGACCATCTTCCCCGGCTTCGGCCTCGAGCGGCAGCGCCAGTTGCTTCGGTACAACGAGTACACTGCCGCCGGCATCCTCCTCCGCGACCAGGCGCCCGGGCGGATCTCGGTGGGCGACGGTCGCCCCAAGATCGCCTGGACCTTCGCCCCGGAAGACGCCTGGCGGATGCGACAGGCGGTGGAGAAGTGCGCCGAGGCCTACCTCGCCTCCGGGGCCAAGGCGGCCCTCACGGGCCACAACCGCCTCACGGTGCTCCGCTCCACGCGTGACTTCAAGAAGCTCGACGAGGTGGGCTGGTCCGGCGGGGAGCTGGCGCTGTTCTGCTTCCACCAGATGGGCACCGCGCGGATGGCCGGGAGCCCCGCGGGAGGGGTCGTCACCCCCTCAGGACGTATGTGGGCCTACGCAAACCTCTACGTGGCCGACGGAAGCTTGTTCCCCACGGCGAGCGGAGTGAACCCACAACTGACGATCTACGCCCTCTCTGACGTGGTCGCCGACGGGATCCTCGCCGAGTCGGCCGTCGCGGGCTGAGGTTACAATTGGCTCCGCTTGGGGAGTCGCATGTCGAACAGCTGGAAGGACGTACTTGAGCTCGCGGTCGCCATCGAGCTGGAGTGCGCCGGCCTCTATGAGGTTTTCGCCAAGCGGTTCTCGGGGCGCCGGGACCTCTCCTACTTCTGGATGAACTACGCCGAAGCGGAGCGATACCACGCGGCGAGCATCCGCATCCACCAGTCGGCCCTCGCGGGGATGCCGCAGGAAGGCGAGCAGGAGTTCGACTCGGAATCCACGGATGCCGCGGGCTTCCTGGGCGCCGTGCGCACGGCGCGGGAGAAGGCGGAGCGTGAGGGCGTGAGCATCGGCGAGGCGCTCAAGCTCGCGCGGTGGGTGGAAGAGAGCTCGGCCGAGCTGCACGGCCGCATCCAGTTCTTCAAGGTCTTCCCCGAGTTCGGCGACCTGCTCCAGAAGATGGCCGAAGAAGACCGCGCCCACCGGGACCTCCTGGCTTCGGCCGAGAAGCGCTGGGCGAACGCCTCGGTTTGAGGGCGTCGCGGGCCGTGGTCCCGTGAATCCGGCCCGGGCGATCCGCGCCCGCGCCTTGCGCGCGACCGGGCTCATGCACCCCGACGTGCTCATCCTCGACGTGACGCACCGGTGCACCAGCCGCTGCGCCGGCTGCGCGTTCCGGGAGGCGGAGCCTGGAGAGTTGCCGGTGTCGCGGTGGTTGGCGCTCGCAGAGGAGGCGAGGGGGCTGGGTTTCCGGGAGCTCCTGCTCACCGGCGGCGAACCGCTCGCGCACCCAGAGCTCGACCGCCTGCTTCCCGGCTTCGCGGCGGCGCTCCCGGTGGTGCTGATGACCAACGGGCTGGCGCTGCGGAAGCACGCCGACCTCGTTCGCGCGCACACCCGGGAGGTCTACGTCTCCTGGGACGCGGTCGACGACGACACCTACGCCCGCCTCCGCGGCGTGCGGGGCTTCACGGCGGTGCGGGACGGGGTGCGCGCGCTGGAGGGCCACCGGAGCCACGCGCGGGTGACGGTGTGGGCGGAGAACGTCGACCAGCTCGACGCCATCCGCGACGGCGCCCGCGCCGCCGGGTTCGGCGCGATGAGCCTCCTCGCGGCCGACACCTCCAGCGGGGGGTTCGGCGAGCGGAACGACGATCGCGGCACGCCCGCGCGCCCGGACCAGCTCCCCGCGCTCGCGGACTTCCTCGCCCGCGCCGCCGCCGATCCCTTTGTCCAGATGTCGGCCTTCGCCCGCGATCGGGTCTTGCGCCTGAGCCGCGGCGACGCCACCGCCCCGCCCTGCCTCGCCCCCTGGACCTCCGGCGTCGTGGACCCCACCGGTCATTGGCGTCACTGCTTCTTCCTGCCTTCTTCGGCGGACACCGCCGGCGGCTTGCGCGCCGCGATGCGCGGGGCTCGCCCCGAACGACGCGCCCTCCACGTGGAGAGCGAGCCGACCTGCGCCCGGTGCGTTTGCTGGCGGGCCTGAGGATTCCGGTCGGCGCTCCGGGCCCAGGCCGAGCCGCCGGGAGGCTCCGTCTCGTCGGTCGAAATTCGTCGTCTTCTGGATCCATTCGCGATCGAGACAATCTTCTCCTTCTCCCTCCGGGAGAAGGTGGCGCGGAGCGCCGGATGAGGGGGCTCACGGCGCCCTGATCCCGCGCGCCCCCCGTCCCCCCCGCCGCGCACCGACGCTCGGCGGACCCCTCGACCACCGACGCCTGTCCTGGCTCGCGACGCCGGCTGCCGAGACGGGAGGGGGAACCACCCGAATCGTTCACTTCATCGGGCTGGCCCGATGGATGATGAGGTCGTAGAGCCAGTTCGGGAGGAGGCGGGCGAAGTTCATCAGGAGCTTCATCGGCAGCGGGAACGTGATCTCGGCGCGGCGGCGCTCCAGGCCGTCGGCGATGATGCGCGCCGCCCGGTCCGTCTTCATCAGGAACGGCATCGGGAACTTGTTCACCGAGGTGAGCGGCGTCTCAATGAAGCCGGGGTTGATGCTGGTGACCGCGACGCCCTTGCGCTTGAGGTCCACCCGGAAGCTCTCCAGCAGCGTCGTGACGTAGGCCTTGCTGGCGCTGTAGCCGCCGGTGCCGGGCAGGCCCCGGAACCCGGCCACCGAGCTCACCGCCGCGATGTGCCCCGACTTCCGCGCCACCATCCCCGGCAACACCGCGCCGATCGCGTAGAGCACGCCGCGCACGTTGAGGTCGAGGATGCGCTCGATGGCCTCGATCGGCGCCTTCTGGGCGGGCGTCGGCTCGCCGATCCCCGCGTTGGCGACCAGCAGATCACAAGGGCCGAGCTGGGCTTCGAGCGAGGCGATCGCCTCGGCGAGGTCGCTGCGCCGGGTGACGTCCGCCGCTGCGTAGGCCGCCTTGCCGCCGGCCGCCTCTACCTGCTTCGCCACCTCGGCGAGCAGCTCCGGCCGCCGGGCGATGATCCCGACCTTGTGGCCGCGGCAGCCGAATTCCACGGCGAGCGCCGCGCCGATTCCGGTGGAGGCGCCAGTGATGAAGGTGACGGGCATGGGGCACCGAGGGGGCAGAGGGTGGACCGACGGGGGGCCGGCGCCGATAACCCCGGTCGGGGGTCAGAGGCGACGCCGACCGGTCACTGCATGCCTCAGTCGCTGTCGCCCTTCGCCACGGTGAAGTCCACGGCGAGGCCGCGGAAGCTCAGGGCGGTGTCGCAGTCGGGCGCGTAGAGAGGTTCGTGGTGTCCCGGACCATGCCGGTGACGTCCAGCGTGAGGCGGTGCGTCGTGGCCGGTTCGAGCGCCACGCTGACCTCCGCCAACGCGAGGGCTTCAAGCTCGCAGGCCTTCACTGCTTCGTCCCGGGCGTCGTCCGTGCCGGGGCGGGCATCGAGGGAGGTGCGGAGGCGGGCGAAGCGAGGCGACGACGAAGGGCCGAACGGCGGGCATGGCCGATCGCGTGGGCGGCGCCGGAGGCGCCTGCTCGGGGTGGGCGCTCACCCAAAAAGCCGCTCGAAGAACCCCGCCTCGTAGTGCGGGTTCTGCTTCACGGCCGCCACCACCCCCGCGTCCGGGTCCTTGCGGAGGCGGGCGAGGAGCGCCTTCGGGGTGTCCTTGCGCGCGGCGACGCGGGCGCGCACGCCAGCGTCCCCGTCGACGGCGAGCGTGGCGAGGAGCGCCCCGTCCACCGCGGGGTGCGCGGCGGCGAGCCGTCGCGACCCCGACGATTCGGACCGCGCCCACACCCGGACCAACGCCGCGGCGGCGTTCGTGCCGAGCCGTTCCCGCGCGGCGACGTCGAGGTGGGCGTCGATCACGGCCGCCTGGGCGTCGTCGAGCGCGCCATCGACCGCGAGGCGCTCGACGTCGTCGGGGCGGGCAGCGCCGGTGGCGGCCGCGGCCACGACCGCGGCCCGCGCTTCGTCCGCGACGTGGGCCGCGGCGGCCGCGAGCTTGGACCGTTCCGTGCGGTCGAGCACCGAGTACCAGTCCAGCCCCGTGGTGGCCGCGAGAATCCTGGCGGTCTGGGTGGGGTCCAGCGCGTACACGAGGTGGCTGCGGTGCCAGAGCGGCTGCGGGTGGAGCACGACCCAGGCGGCGTCGGGCAGGTAGTTGGCGGCGCCACAGAAGGTGCACGTGCGGGTGCGACGGCGATCCTTGGGGTCGCCGAAGGCCACGGGGGCGCCGCAGCCACCGCAGCCGATGGTCTCGCCGCCGGAGCTCGTTTGATCGATCGTGCGGCCGCGGCCCGCCGCATCGCCGACCACGCAGGTGATCCGGTCGTCCCAGAGGGCGGTCTCCGCGTCGGGCCAGCGCACCGGGACCGCCTCCGCACACGCGGGGCAGGTGACCCACTCGGCGGCGGGCTCGGGGAAGGGCAGGTCCGCGTCACACTGGGGGCAGGCCGGCGCCGCCACGCGCTTGAGCTGCACGGGGGAGCCGTTGCTGTCGCGGGCGTCGACGCAGTCTTCGCCGATCTTGCGGAGGAACGCCGCGTCGACCAGGGCGTCTCCCCAGCCGCCGAAGGGGTAGCGGAGCCCGCCGACACGGGCGTCCGCGGCCTTGGCGGCGTAGTCGATCGGCTCCGCGCAGTTGCGGCAGCTCACGTGGGCGCGGAGCCCGGGGAGCGGCGTGAGCACGGAGCACGCGCGGCAGCGCACGGCGGCGCGCAGCTCCAAGGTGACGATCCGCGGGGAGGTGGACATCGCTGAGCCTCGGGAGAGCGCGCCCTGGCCGGACGGCGCGCGCGCCCCAAGCTAGCTCGGCTGACGACGTCACGGGAGGGCCGCGGCGGGACCGTACCTGGCCTCCGCGGGCGGAGGGCCCGTTCTCCCTGGTCCCGCCGCCCACGGCGAGCGCCGACGCCGGTCGTGGCTCGCGAGGGTGGAGGTGGGCCGGGAGGTCCGCGCACCCCCGTCGGAATTCAGGGCTTGGGCGCGGCCTTCGGCGCTTCCCAATGCTGACCCACCCAGCCGACGATCCAGCCTTCGAGCGTGGGGTCCGCGTTGAGCATCTTCACGCCCTTGCCGCCGGAATCCAGGAGCTTCAGGGTGTGCTCTCCAAGGGCGGTCGCGTCCATCGTCTGGGCGCTGTGGGCGCCGTACCGATCGTCGAGCGCGGCCACGAGGGCCACCGGACGAGCGCCGAACCGCTGCACCGCATCCGACGCGATGACGCCTTTGATCTCCATCCCCGGCGAAAGGAGCACCACCGACACCACCTTCGGGTCGGCAACCCCGGCGTTGATCGCGAGGTTCGCCCCCAGCTCCGCCCCGATGATGCACACCCGGGTGACGCCCTTGGCTTCCAGGTGCGCGAGCGCCGCCGTGACGTCGGTCTGCATGGCCTGGTAGTCGGCCTCGGTGAGCTCGGCGGGGGTGGCGGTGCGGTTGGCGCCGTGGCCACGCAGGTCCACCGTGAGGACGACGTTGCCGTCGTGATAGAGCTTGTCCGCCAGGAAGGACCAGTCTTCCTTGGTTCGCCCGGCCTGGTGCACGAAGAGCACGCCGCGGGTGGCCTTGGCGGGCGCACCCCACGCGGCGGCGAGGTGCGTGCCGTCGGCGCTCACCAACGAGATCGGGGTGGGGAACGTGATGCCGGCGGCCAGGGCGACCGAGAGGAGCAGCAGCAGCAGGCGGTGGACCATCACGAGGCCAACCCCTCGAGCTCATTCAAGAGTTCCCCCACCGCGAACCCTTCGGCCGCGGCCGCCTCCGCGAGCGTTTCATCCGCGCCGACGGGACAGTCGGGGCAGCCAGGCAGGCCGCGACGAGCGAAGAGCGCCTGCACCCCGGAGTGACGGGCGTGGGCGGCGTGCACCGTCATCTCCGGGCGGAAGGGGCCGGGATCGAGGCGGGCGCGGGCGTGATCGAGGGCGTCGTCGAGCCGGTCGAGGGCGGGGAGCGCTTCGTCGAGCGCGGAACGGACCGGGGGAACCAGCCCGATCCGAGGAGCCAGCTCGGCGCGGACCCGCTCGGTGAGCCACAGGCGTACGGCGGCCGCGTCGGCGGGTCGGGCGGCGGCGAGCCGGGGCAGGAGCGCGCGAAGGGGGACGGGCACGGTCGCCGCCCAGGGTATCCCGATCCGGCGATGGCCGCGCCGAGACGGTTGACGGACCGGGCTTCGGGACATAGACAGGGGTGCTCGCGCGGGGGCTCCTCGTGCCCGGCTCTTTGAATATTCCAAGTGATCCCTTCGAACGCGACATCTTCTGGATGCGTCGCGCGCTGGAGCGGGCCGCGGAAGCGGGTCGCGCTGGCGAGGTGCCCATCGGCGCGGTGCTGGTGGCCGGCACGGAGCTGCTCGCGGAAGCGGGCAACACCCGTGAAACGGCGGCCGACCCCTGCGGGCACGCCGAGATCAACGCGCTGCGCGCGGCGGGCCAGGCCCGCGGCCGCGGTCGGCTCGATGGAACGACGATCTACGTCACCCTCGAGCCGTGCGCGATGTGCGCCGGGGCCATGGTCCTCGCCCGGATCGAACGCTGCGTCTACGCGGCGGCCGATCCCAAAGGCGGCTTCCTCGGCACCCTCGGCGACCTCTCGGCCCACCCCGGTCTCAACCACCGGTTCTCGGTGGAAAAAGGGCTGCTGGAGGCCGAGTCGGCCGAGCAGCTCCGGGCGTTTTTCCGAGCACGTCGTTCGAAGGGCTGATTGATAAGGAGAGGTGGCCGAGTGGTTGAAGGCGCCAGACTCGAAATCTGGTTTAGCGTTTCGCTAACGTGGGTTCGAATCCCACCTTCTCCGCCATTACGGGGGTTCGCCCCCACCAAGGACAGGTGACCGAGTGGTTGAAGGTGCACGCCTGGAAAGCGTGTGTACCGAGAGGTACCGCGGGTTCGAATCCCGCCCTGTCCGCCATCTCCCTCCGCGCGCGGAGGTGATGGTCGGGTCCCATGACTGAGATCACGTGAACCCCGCCAGGTCCGAAAGGAAGCAACGGCAGCGGAGATTTCGGGGTGTGGGAGTGCCCGGCCATCACCTCGGCGCGCGCCGCGGCAGGCTCGCCCCGTGCTAGAGTCGCCGCCACACCTCGCCCCGGAGTCCCCCGTGTCCGACGGGTACCTCGCCATCGCCCGCAAGTGGCGTCCCCGCACCTTGGAAGAGATGGCGGGGCAGACGCACGTGACCCGCACGCTGGGCAACGCCCTGGCGAGCGGGCGGCTCCACCACGCCTTCTTGTTCACGGGCGCCCGCGGCGTCGGCAAGACCACGGCGGCCCGTGCGTTCGCCCGGTCGCTCAACTGCATGAAGGGCCCGGCGCTCACGCCCTGCGGCGAATGTACGCCCTGCATCGAGATTCCCAACGGCACGAGCCCCGATGTGATCGAGGTGGACGGCGCCTCGAACAACTCGGTCGAGGACATCCGCGACCTCCGCGACGGCGTCCGCTACCTCCCGAGCTCCGGCCGCTTCAAGATCTACGTGATCGACGAGGTGCACATGCTCTCCAAGGGCGCGTTCAACGCGCTTTTGAAGACGCTGGAGGAGCCCCCGCCGCACGTGAAATTCATCTTCGCCACCACCGAGGTGAACAAGATCCCCGAGACCATCCTCAGTCGGGTGCAGCGCTTCGACTTCAAGCGCATCCCCGGGCCGGTGGTCGCCGAGCGCCTTCGCCTCATCTGCGACGCGGAGGGGGTGCAGGTGAGCGACGCGGCGCTGCGCATGGTCGCCCGCGCCGGCGAAGGCTCCATGCGTGACAGTCAGAGCCTGCTCGACCAGGTGATCTCCTTCGGCGGCATGTCCCCGACGGACGAACAGGTCACCCAGATCCTCGGCCTCGTGGACCGTCGGGTCCTCTACGAGATGCTCGAAGGGCTCCTGTCGGGGGACGCGGCCCGATGCCTGGACGCCGTCGCGGCGGTGTACGAGTCCGGCTACGAGATCGCGCAGTTCACGGGCGAACTGCTCGAGTTGGTGCGGGACACCGCGCTGGTCGCGCTGTCCCCGAAGGCTGAGCGCCACATGGACGCGCCGGTGGAGGAGCGGGAGCGCCTCGGCCGCCTCGCCCAGGGCGTGCCGGCGGAGCAGTTGGCGCGCACGTTCCACGTGCTCCTCGAGGTGCACGACCAGGTGGCCCGGGCGTCGCGCCCGCGGATGGTCCTGGAGATGGCGGTCGCGCGGCTGGTGTCGATCCGCCCGGCCGAGCCGGTCGGGGTGCTGGTGGACCGGCTGGCGGACCTCGAGCGGCGGATGCGCGGAGGCGGGGCGGCGCCGCCGCGGCCCCGCGGTCGCGAGTCGGCCGACGATCCGGAGGGCGAGAGGCGCCGCTGAGGCGCCCGGGCGGGATCGCCCGGGAGGGTGGCGGCGTGGGGGAGGGCCGGGCGGGGGTGGGCGACGCTCTGTCGCGACACGATATGAATGTGACGCATTCAGTTGCGACTGGGTCGCGACGGGTGCAGGGTTCGGCCGGCTTCGAGGCACTAGGCGGCCCTGGGCGCGGGGGCGGCGCGCGAACGGGCACGGAGGCAGCGGTGGCGGTCGCGTCCCCGGAGGCCACGGCGCTCGGTGGGCGGAGCGGCGCGCTGGGCGGGGCGACGGTGGCGGGTCCGGCGGCGGTACCTGGGCCGACGACGGTGGCGGCGACGGTTCAGGGGCCGGCCGCTGCGGCGCCTGCGCGCGGGGGTTGGGGCGCGTACAGTGGCGGATCTTCGGGGTCGGCGGGGCCGGGTCCGGCCGGTGCGATGGCGGCTTCGGTGCGGCCAGCGTCTGCGGCGGCGGCGCCCGCCGCGGCGGCTCCGACGGCTGGCGGGTGGGGCGGCCATGCTGGGGCTACGGCGGCGCCCGCCGCGGGCCCCTCTGCGCCTTCCACCCCCGCGCGCCCCGCCGGCCCGCTCACCGTGCGCGACCCCGAGGAGCTCAACCGCGCCTGGCTCCGCCTGCTCGCGGCGCTCCCGGACGTCACTCGGGTCACGGTCCACGATGTCGCCACGCCGCTGGCGATCGAGGCGGGGCGCCTTCGGGTGGCGGTCCGCACCGAGCTCTGGCGGGGGAAGGTGCGCGAACACCTCAGCCGGCTGGAGCTCGGGGCCATCCTCCCCGGCCTCGGCAACGTGGACGTGTCCGTGGCCGCCGAGGAGGGCAAGACGGGCCGGGAGGAGCTCGCGGAAGCCGACGTACAACGCCGCGCGGATGCGCTGACCGCCGCCCGCGACTCCGACGCGATCAAGCGCCTCCTCGCCGCCTTCGACGCCGAGTTGGAGGAGGTGGCCCCATTCGTCCCCGACGACGCCCTCGCCGTTCCCGTCGTGGTGGAGGGCGGGGACGACTTCGCGCCGGGCGGGGCGATCGACGGCTGAGGCGGCGGGAGGGCCAGGATGGACGAGGCGGCGTTGGCGGAAGAGCCTCCGGCGCTTTCAAGCCCAAGCAACGGCCCGGGTGACGGGGTCACCCTCAGGGTTCCTTGGCCTCTGCGGCGCCCGACCCCAAACAACGCGCGAGGCGCCGCGTCACCCCCGGGGTTCCTTGGCCTCCGCAGTGCCCCCCTCGGCCCCGCGCACGACTGCCACGCGCAGTCCCCCCGCATCTCGCCTCCGCACCCGGCGCCCGTGGTGGCCGAGGGCGGGGAGGATTACGCGGCGGGCGGAGGTTTCCATGGCGGATCCGTTCGGCGGCGCAGGGGGGATGGGCGGGATGCTCGGCGGGCTGCAGGCGCAGCTCAAGGCGATGCACGCCGAGGCGGAGAAGCAGGAGGTCGAAGGGTCGGCCGCCGGGGGGAAGGTGCTGGTGCGGATGAACGGCAC
Organism: uncultured Pseudomonadota bacterium; assembly: GCA_903921785.1. Taxonomy (GTDB): domain Bacteria; phylum Myxococcota_A; class UBA796; order UBA796; family SXON01; genus SXON01. Next base: position 4,092 of record CAIXRH010000348.1, on the reverse strand, counting down.
CCAGGAGGTGCTCGCCGTCCGCATCGACCCGGCGATCCTCGCCGATCGCGAGCTGGCCGAGGACCTCGTGCGCGCCGCCACCAACGACGCGGTGCGGCGGTCGCGGGAGGCGGTCAACGGGCAGCTCCGGGCGCTCGCGTCCCGGATGGGCCTCCCTCCCCAGCTCCTCGGCCTCTGATGGACGCGCTGCGCCGCGCCGTTCAGCAGCTCGCGCGGTTCCCGGGGGTCGGGGAGAAGACCGCCCAGCGCTACGCCTATTGGCTGCTCCGTCAACCGCCCGAGGTGGCGGACGCCCTGGCCGACGCCATCCGGGAGCTCCGCGAAGGCATCCGCGAGTGCGAACGCTGCTGCGACCTCACCGACATCTCCCCGTGCCGCCGCTGCGCTGACGTCCGGCGCGACCCCCACGTGATCTGCGTGGTGGAGCGCCCGCAAGACGTCGTCGCCATCGACGCGGCGGGAGAATTCCGCGGCGTCTTCCACGTGCTCCACGGCGCGCTCTCCCCGCTGGACGCTGTGGGACCTGCGCAATTGCGCATGCGTGAACTTGTGGCGCGGGTGCCGGGGGTCACCGAGGTGATCCTCGCCACGGACCCTGACGTGGAGGGGGATACCACGGCGTTGTACGTGGCGAACCTGTTGAAGCCGCTGGGGGTGCGGGTCACCCGGCTCGCACACGGAGTGAGCGTGGGCACGGCCATCGAGTACGCCGACCGGGTGTCGCTGGCGCGCGCGCTCGAGGGGCGGCGCGAGCTGTAGGCGGCCATGGCCCCCGAAGGACCGCTGCCGCCGCGACGCACCCTCGCGCTCCTTGCCCTGGCCGTCGCGGTCCTCTGCGCCTTCACCTTCGCGCCCATGCTCGGCTGGGGCTTCACCGACGCCGACGCCTGGGCGGACGTGGCCTGGGCGCGTCACCCGCTCGGCGACCAGCTCCTCAGCCGCCTCACCGGCGGAGTCGCCGGGAAGGACGCCAACTTCTGGCGGCCGGCGGTGATGCTCCAGTTCTGGGTGGAGCGCCGCTGTTTCGGCTGGAACGCGGTGGGGTGGCAGGCGTGGGACCTCGCCGAGCACGCGCTCGCCACCTGGCTCGGCGCGGTCTTCGTGGCCGCCACCGCCCGGTTCGCGGGGGTGCCCTGGCGGGCGGCGATGTGGGCGACCGCCATCCTCTTCGCGATTCATCCGCTCACCGAGGACGTGGTGCCCGCCGTCGCCCGGAGCATCGACCTGCTGCTCGCCGTGGGCATGTACGGGACGATGGTGGCGTTGGTGCTGGCTCAGTCGGGGAGGCGTTGGGCGTGGGGCGGGGTGGTCCTCGGGGCGACCGTGGCGCTCGGGGCGAAGGAGTCGGCGGTGCTGCTGCTCCCCGCCGTCGCCAGCTGGGTGCTACTCTTTCGCGCCGACCTGGGGCTGCGGCCGCGCTTCGTGCTCGCAGCGCTGGCGACAGCGCCGGTGGCGATCCTGACCGTTGCGTGGCTCGCGGTGCGCGCGCACGTACTGGAGGGGGTGGGGGGATACACCGAGGAGTTCAAGAGCGCCTGGCTGCCGCCGGCGCTCGCGCGGAGCGTGGTGGAGAACTTCGCCACGGCCCTGGCGAATCGGCTGCCGGAGGGTTGGCCCACGCTGGTGCCCCTCGGCGGGCTCGTCGCCGCGGCGCTCTTCGCCGGCTGGCGCTCCCCCCACCGCAAGCTGGTGGTCCTCGGCTTTGGTTGGTTCACCCTTGCGTGTCTGCTTCACGCGATCACGGGCACCGTCAGCCGGCGGGTGTTCTACGCGCCGACCCTGCCCGCGCTGCTGATGGTCGTGCCCGCCCTGCTTCACGCGCGGCGCCACCCGGTCGGCTTGCTCCTCGGCGGTGCGTGGTTGGCGGTGTTTGCCTACGGATCTCCGGCGTTTCTTCGCTACCACCAGTGGCCGGAGCTCTCCGCGGCGAGCGACCGCTACCGAAACGTAGACTTCTGGGCGAAGCTCCCCAAGGGGACGCGGGTGTGGCTCGCCGAACGCCCCTTCCGGACGGACCTCGACCGCCGGACGTTCCGCTGGCGCGACGCCGGCTCGCTCCACCACGGCGCGACGGCGTACTCGGTTCAAGCGTGGCTCGACGAGGTGCTCCCCGAAAAGAGCCTACACGTAGAAACGCTGACGGGGACCGTGCTCACCACCCCGTTGGAGCGGCAGTCGGTCACCGTAGCGCTCGACGGCGACACCCTCCGCGTCGATCACCCAGGCGCCGTGCGGCAGGACTGGGAGATCCGCTCGCCGTTCACCACCACTTCGGTCGGGACGGCGCTCGTGGTTGTGCCGAAAACGACTCGGGCAACCGCCATGGTGGTGGTGTGGACGTCGGAGGGCCCGGTGGCGTGGCGCCCCGAGACCGGGGAGCTGATCCGCTGACGGCGGGCGCGGTGTCGGTCGGGATCGTGCTGAAGCAGGGTGGGAAGGGAGCGGGGGTCGGGCCAGGGCGTGCCGGCCCGGGAGCGCCGCGGTCGAGGAGCGGCCGAAGCGAAAATGGCCAGACGGGGCGGCACTCGCGGCATTCCAGCGGCGTTCGGCAGCTTGTGCTGGTCCACAAAACGGTGGAGAATGCGGCGCTCTCCCCGGTTCGCATGACGCTCCGCACGCCTGGTCTGTCCCGGTTCACCCTCGTCAAGATCGCGTTCGTGGCCTCGGGCTGCGAGCTGGCGGCGCCCGTCGATCGCAGCAAGATCCCCGACAGCGGCATCACGGGCGACGACGACGAGGACGGCTTCTTCACGCCGGACGACTGCAACGACGGCAACGCCGCCGTCCACCCCGACGCCGCGGAGGTGTGTGACGGGGTCGACAACAACTGCGACGGCGAGACCGACGAGGGGCTGGCCGCCACCCGGTACGTCGACGCCGACGGAGACGGGTACGGCGCCGGCACCGGCACCGAGGTGTGCCCGGGCACGCCGGGCTACGCGGACAACGGCGACGACTGCGACGACACGAAAACGAACGTGAACCCCGCGGCGACCGAGCTCTGCGACCGTGCGGACAACAACTGCGACGGCCAGACCGACGGAGGCCTCACCCTCACCCGCTACGCGGACGGCGACGGGGACGGGTTCGGTGCCGGCGACGCGAAGGCGGTCTGTGTGGGCGGTGCGGGCTACTCGGAGGTCGGGACCGACTGCAACGACGCCGACACGAACGTCAACCCCGACGCATCGGAGGTGTGCGACGGGATGGACAACGACTGCGACGACAAGGTGGACGAGAAGGTCACCCCGACCTGGTACGCGGACATGGACGGCGACGGCTTCGGCTCCGCCTCCATGGCCGTGCGCGCCTGCGCCGCGCCCTCGGGCTACCTCCCCGACGGCACCGACTGCGACGACGACGATCGCGCGGTGAACCCGTCCGCCGCGGAGAGTTGCGACGCCCTCGACAACAACTGCGACGGCACCGCGGACGAAGGCGGCGTGTGCTCCACCGGCCCGACCTGGAGCGTCTTCGTGCTCACCGGCGGCCACCTGGGCGGCGACTTCGGCGGCGTGACCGGCGCGGACGCCCTCTGCCAGGCGGAGGCCGGCGCGTATGGCCACTCCGGCACCTTCAAGGCCTGGATGAGCGACAGCTCCCACTCCCCCGCCGCAGACTTCACCCACCGCGGGACCCCCTACGAGCTGCCCTCCGGCACCCAGATCGCGGCCGACTGGGCCGACCTCATCGACGGCACCCTCGACGCCGCGATCGGCGAGTACGTCGACGGCAGCGCGGTCGGCGGCTACCCGGCGTGGACCGGCACCGACGCCGCCGGGAACCTCGACACCGACACCTGCGCGGACTGGGCGACCAGCTCCAGCGGCTGGAGCGGCACCAACGGCTACACCGCGTCGGTGGACACCGGGTGGACCACGGGCACCACCGTCTGCGGCAACTACGCGCTCCTCTACTGCTTCGAGCAGTAGGGGCCTCGGCGGCGTGGCTGCGTCCCGGGGCGCGGCCACCCCGCTCAGGCGAGCGCCGGGGTAGCGCGCCGGGCCCCCGCTCGGCGCCGCTCCGCGGGCCGGCGAGCGCGTCGCCGTCGCGCTACGCCCCCGCCATGCTCCCGCTCCTCCTGCTCCTGTC
>CAIXRH010000347.1 GCA_903921785.1 uncultured Pseudomonadota bacterium | reverse complement strand
GGTCGGTTCGTTGACGCGGCGGGTGACGTCGTCGGAGCGGGGCGGAGCGCAGCGAACGCCTCCGGCCGACGGCGGCCGGCCGCGTAGGAGGACCCAGCGCCAACGCCGACCATGCCGGGGAGCCCCGTCGCCGACAGGGCGCGTCGCGGAACCCCACGGCCCCCCGCGCCGCGTTTGGCCGGGCGAGCTGGATCATGGTCGTTCGGGATGACGCTCAACGGACGAAGCCGCCGACCTCAAACGCGCTCCCGCCCGCGATCGGCTCGATCTCCTGATCGCGCACGCCGGCCCCCGCCCAGGCGCTGATCCGCCACCGCAGCACGGGCCCGAGCTTGCCGCTGTAGCCGATGCCCAGCCCGGTCCCCACCGCGGGGGAGCCGGCGAGCTCGAACGCCAGGACCGGCGCGAAGAACACCCCGCGCATCCCGTAGTCGACCGCGCGCGGACCCAGGTAGATCGGCATCTGCACGGTGACCTGCGCGTCGTTCCAGCCGCCGAACGGGGCGACCTGGTAGGCGAGCAGCGCGTCCGCGCGGAGGCCAAGGCGGGGGGCGAACCGCCACTCCACGGCGACGGGGAGCAGGTCCAACGCCACGAAGGCCTCCTGCCGAGAGCTGAGGCCGATGGCGCCGATCGGCGGCTCCACCCCCACGTAGAGCGTGTGCGGGGCGCTCGGGTCGGCGGCGGGCTCGCGGTGCTTCTGCGTTCCGGGGACAGAAGGCGGCAACGGCGCGGGCCCGGGCGCCACGGTGGGGAGCGGAGCGACGGGCGGCGGGGCCGGCGGGGTCTCCGCAGGTTCGGCCGCGAAAGCGAAAGAAAGGGCGAGCAGCACGGCGCCTCCGTCAGCAGCGGAGACTATCCTCTTCCGGGCGCGGCCGGCCCGGCGCGGCGCACCACCCGCCCTTACCCCCGCTCCGTCGGCAGCTCGATCCAGAACGTCGATCCCACGCCTTCGGAGGTCACAAAGCCGATACGCCCGCCGAGGCGCTCGGTGAGGCTCTTGGCGATGTTCAGGCCGAGGCCGGTGCCCGTGCCGCCGCGCTCACGGGCGGTCCAGGCTTGGGAGAACCGCACGAACAAGTGCGGCTGGAAGGCGGTGGGGATGCCGGGCCCGTGGTCGGTCACCTCTACCCGCGCCCCGCCCTCGATCCCGAGCACCCGCACCTCCACCTCGGTGCCCTCCGCGGTGAACTTGCAGGCGTTGCTCACCAGGTTGGCGAGGACCTGCTCGGCGCGCCGCGGATCACTGCGAAGCGTGGGCGCGCGCGGCTCGCCCTCGACCACCCGGACCTGCACCCCGCGCCCGGCCGCCACCGGTCCAGCCGCGATGGCGACCTGGGTGGCCAGCGTGAACACGTCGGTCTCCACGGTCTCCAGGAGCACCCGGCCCTGGTCGAGGCGCTGTAGATCGAGGAGGTCGTTGACGAGCGCGAGCAGCCGCTCACTTCCCCGGCGGGTGATCTCCAGGAGCTGGACGCCCGGCTCCACGAGCGTGCCGCCCACCCCCGCGCTCAGGAGCCCGACCGCCCCATGGATCGAGGTGAGCGGGGTGCGCAGCTCATGGCTCACCGTGGAGACAAAGTCGTCCTTGAGGTGCTCCAGGCGCCGCTCCTCGGTGATGTCGCGCACGATCGCCACGACCCGGCAGTTCCCCGCCGTATCGACCTCGGCCAGCCCCTCCCAGGCCAACCATCGCGGCTCCGCACCGACTCGCCGGGTCTCCACCCGGAGCGCCACCCGTTCGGTGAGTGAACGGACCACGGCATGCGCGAGCGCCGCTGCATCCTCGGTGACCAGGCAGGCGTAGAGCTCGGCGGGTCGCAGCGCGGCCCCGGCGGCCTCCAGCCCGAGCAGCTCGCGGAGCCTGAGGCTGGCGTACCACTCCGCTGCTCCGGCGGCGGCTTCGAGGACGCCGCCACCCGCAGCCTCAACGGCGAGCGTGGCCCGTGCTTCGCTGCGCTGAAGCGCGTCGATCGACGCCCGCCGTCCCACCTCGTACGCCCAGGCGACCAGGAGCGGCAACCACAACGAACACAAGGTCGCGAACGCCGCGAGCGCCACGGTGTCCCGCTCCACCACCACCGGAGGGAGCCGGAAGCCGAACAACGATGCGACCGCGAGCCCCGTCACCATCGCCGTGACGACCAACGCCGAGCGCAGCCCGGCGTCCAGGCCGACGACGTACATCGCGCAGATCGGCACCGCCGCCACCGCGGACATCGCGAACGCGCCGGTGCCGTCCCCGAAGGCGACGTGCGCCGGGAGCAAGACGCAGGAGGAGGCGAAGTAGAACATCCCCACCTGCAGGCGCCACCGGGGGAGGATCCACAGCGCCACGAGGGCCAGCCCCCCCACGACGCCCATGGTCAAGAGCGGGAGGAAGGGCAGCCGGGCCGCGTGGGCGTAGTGGATGCGGTAGGCCGGGAAAAGCAGGCCGAACCCGCCACTGACCAGGTACGCGGCGACGAGCACCTGGACCCGCGCTTCGCCGAGCCCCCTCAGCGACGGCGGCGTGAACCAGTCGAGCACCGCAGTCACCAGCTGCGGAGGTCGGGGCGGCGACGATGCCATCGGTGACAGAATTAACGCCGGCCTCCACGGCGCCCATCCGTCATCTGTCGCCTGTCAGTGACTCGACGGTGTCGCCAAGGCCGCGTGATCCGCCAGGCGAATCGGCGCCAGCGACGCTGGTACCAAAAAACCGGTAGCACCTCCCGCCCGAGCCGCCGCCAGCGCCCGAGCCCCATCCTCGGCAGTCACCGTCTCGGGGAGCACGGGCGGGCCGAACCACACCTGCACCGTCCCCGAGAGCGCGAGCGGCACCTCCACGCCCATCGTCGACGTGACGGGGTCCCGCCAGAGCACCTCCGCGGGGACCCCCTCCACGAAGAGCGTGGGCATCCGCGCGTCGCGGACGGCGAGCCATTCGGGGGCCACCGAGAGCACGAGCCGGGTGCCGGACTGCACGGTGGGGTGCGCGGCAGACCAGTCGTAACGGTAGGGCAACTCGAGCACGAAGGGTTCGGCGCGCACCACGGCGCGGACGGCGGCCACTCCCGCCGCATCGGGCGCCGTGGAGAGGTCGACGTCGGCGGGTTCGGCGGCGGCCGCGAGGCCGAAGAGCAGGGGGATCATCGGGCGAACTCCACCGAGTCGAGGCCCACCGCGCCCTCCTCCGCGCCGTGATCGGCGCCGAAGTCGAGCTGGACCGTGGTGATGCGCGTGAGGTCGATCGGCGAGCCCACCGTGAAGTCGGCGAGCGGCACCCGGACGGTGACGAACTCGTTGGCCCACCCCCGGCCGGCGCCGAGGCCCACGCGTTGGTAGGGCAGGGGCACCTCCGCCTGATCCGCCACGTCCACCGTCGCGGAGACGCCGTCGGCGTCGACGAGGGTGACCCCGAAGGCGAGCGCCCAGCCCCACGCGACCGTCTGCGGGTGGCGGCTGCGTTGGGTGATCGAGAGGGAGAGGTGCGTCCAGGGGCGGGTGTCGGCGAGGGCGTCGGGGACGGCCACGGCCCACGTGGGCGACGCGCCGCTCGGCCAGGACAAGACCATGCCGCGCGCTTCGTCGCCCTGGCCGGTGTTGTGGGTCATGGCGTTCATCGGATCGGCGTCGGACCAGCCGAACTGCCCGTCGCCGTCGCGGAGGCGGTCCTCCACCACGTCGGTGGCCGTGCAGGTGACGGCGCCGCCGGAGCTCGCCACCGCGACATCGTTCTCGGTCTGGAAGTCGTCGAGGACGCCGTCTCCCGCGCCGGGGGCGTTGCGCCAGCCGGTGGCGACCACGTCGTCATCCGCGAAGGAGAGCGGGGTGAACCCGGCGTACTCCTCCTTGAACACCGCGAGCGGCGCGGGATCGTCGTCGAGGAAGGCGTGGGCGAAGGCCAGTAGGTACGCCCGGGCGATCACCTGGGCCTCCTCCCGGCCGATGAGCTCCGGCCCCTGCCCTTCTTCGGTGCCACAACAGTTGAAGTCGTTGTGCGACGCGCCGTGGACGTACGCCGCCGCCTTGGGCCCCGTGTCGCGCTCCCAGATGCGGAAGAACTGGGTCTCGTTGTAGTCGACGCCGCCGGTGACGTCGCCGTCGGCGGTGCCCGCGAGGAGGAAGTACGGACGGTCGTGGGGATCGGAGTCCTTCACGCTGTTGAACACCGTGGGGGCGATGCTCGCGATGAAGCGCACGTCGTCGGGGCCGAAGTTCTCGGGGGTGTAGTCGCCCTCGACCAGGCGGTCGTACGCGCGGACCACGCCCTCCCCGCCGCGGGAGTGGCCGATCCAGCCGATGCGGGTGGCGTCCACCAGGCCGACGAGGGCGCCATCGCCGATCTGATCGAGGTGGCCGAGCAGCCAGTCGGTGTTGGTGAGCGTGGTGGTGGACGCCGTTTCGATGCCCGGACCGGTGTTGTTCTCGTGGCTCATCACCACGTAGCCCCAGCTCGCGAGGTGCTCGCCGAGATAGTCGTACCACGTATAGAGGTGGCCGTTGCCGTGGGAGATGACCACCAGCGGGCGCGGGCCCATGGCGGCAATGTCGGTCGGCCAATACACCCGTTCACCGAGGAAATAGCCACCACTCACGTCCACAGTGTCGACCGCGTGGGGGCCCGCCGCGGTGAGGTCGGTGAGGACGGAGAGCGGGTCGGTGCCGACGCCTTGCACCAGATCGCCGGGGCCGAGCTGGCCGTCGCGGTCGGCGTCCACCACCACGTCGAGGTCGAGGTGAAGGTCGGCGCCCGCGTCGAGCGCGCCGAGGGAGAGCGGGACGAGCGCACCCTCCTCCAACTTCCCGGCCACGGGCGCGCCGAAGTGCCCGACCAGCGTCGGGTCCGCCGCCCACGCCTCCGCGCTGCGATGGTCGACCACCCAGGCATCGAACTCCCGACCGACCCGATCGGGGAATCGGGCAGGGTCGAGGCCGAGGTAGATCGTGTCGCCCGACCAGAGGCTGGTCATCGAACGCCACCCCGGCTGCTCCTCCCGCGGCTGGCCCACCAGCGGCGCCGCGAGCTTGCCCAGGACCTCCACGACGGCGGCGCAACCATCCCCCTTGAAGGTGACTTCCCCAGCTCCGACGCCGGTCGCCCGGAGGTAGACCTCGGTGGGCCCGGAGACCGTCTTCACCACGGCGCCCGTCGCATCGAGCACCTCCACCGGCCCGCTGACGCGGACCTTGGCGTCGAACGCGCCGCCGATCGAGACGGGCTCGGTGCCGAGGAGGCCGACCGCCCCGGTGAGCAGCGTGAGCGGGACACCCGGCGCCCCGGCGGTCTCGACCTGGAGGTCGCAAGCGCCGGCGGAGTCGGTGGGGGAAGGACACCCGAGGAGGAGCGCGAGGAGCACGGTGCCAGCGTAGCCCGGCGCGGCGAGCGCGGAGGTCGACAAGCAGCGGGTCCAAGGAGCGGCGGTCGGGCCCCGGCGTGCCCCCAGGGGAGGTCGGCGGTCGAGGAGCCACGGCGGTGAGAATGGCGGGGCGGGCGCCCGACCGCCGGTTGGCGCGGCGACGGCGGACGCCGACGCGGGTCGTGGCTCGCGAGGGTTGAGGAGGGCCGGGAGGTGGGACCAACCTGCCGAATCACCGGAAGGCGGAGAGGCTCGGTGTCGTGGCGTTGCCTCAGGGGGCGGACTCGGCGGTCATCTCGTTGCTGACGTGGCCCGCCGCGTCCGCCACCGAGACCGTGGCCGTGTAGCCGACGGTGACATCCACCCCGGCGAAGGCGACGTCGACCACGGGGTCGAGCCAGATCGCGTACCCCTCCCCCTCCATGATCGGGCTGTCGTGGTTCTGGTAGCTCTCATCGGTGCCCCAGAGATCGAGGAAGATCTGGCCACCGACGAGGTCGTTCTCCGCGTCGAGCACGGTCGCGTCGAGCAGGAGCACGTCCCCCACCTCGTAGTAGTACGCCCACTCCAACGTCACGAAGGTGATGAGCGGGGTGGTGTCCGCGACGGGGCCGGTGTCCGCCGTGTCTGCGGTGTCGCCCACGGCGTCGCTGTCGGCGCCGGAGTCGTCGTCCGTACAGCCGAGCGCGACGGCGAGCAGGAATGGAATGGAACGCCGGATCATCTAAACCACGTAGGCGAGACCCAGACGCGCTCGGTGTCGTCGAGGCCCCCGTCCAGGCAGTCTTCGGGGTGGGAGAGCGGCCCCGACAGCTCGAGCATCACGTAGACGAAGTGCCCCGGCTTCGGCGCCCACGGCACGAACCAGCCGCCCGCGTCCGGGGCCATGGCCACCTTCGCCTCGGTGCCGAGCCCTTCCCCCGCGGTGATCGCCCACGCCGCCGTGACCTCCTGCGCGATCGGTCCGGGCACCTCCACCCGCAGGCTCGCCACCGCCGCCGCCGACACCTCGTCGCCGGCGAGGGCGACCGTCTCCCCCGCGGCGTCGAGCACCCGGACGAAGGCCGGCACGCGTGGGCCGGACGTGGCCAAGGTGTGGCGAGCGTAGATGGCGTCGTGGAGCGCGGTGCGGTCGAAGCGCACCTCCTCGGGGAACCACGCCCCCGTGAGTCCGCCGTCGAACGCCTGCTCCCCAGCGACGTCGTGGGCGTGGCACACCCCGCCCGCGTGCGTGGTGTGCGAGTCGGTTCCGCCGACGAACCCCGCGTGGATCGAGGGATATGCAGTGAGGAGGTACTGCGTGGCCCCGGTGGACACGAGCTCTGGCTCGGCGCCCTCGGCGGTCAGCGGCTGGTCGTAGTCAAGGTGGTCCGGGGCCACGATCCGACTGTTGCCCCAGTGGCTATACAGCTCTACCGCCGGCGTGAGCGCCTGGGCGAAGCAGGAGAAGTCGGTGGGCATCGGGTGCAGCGGGGCCGTATGGTGCGGGACGAGCGCCAAGGGCCCGAAGCGCTCCTCGAGCCGCGAGGCCCAGTCGGCGATGTGCTGGCAGCTCCCGACGTCGGTTCCGCTGCCCTGGTTGGGCGTGGCGTCCGACCGGGTGATCCCCGCGAGCTGGGCTTCGTCGCCGAAGAACAACACTGATTTGTGGCCCAGCTGCTCCGGCTCCCCGGCGGGGCCGGTGACGCTCGTGGATATCTCCGCGCCGGGCAGGGCGACAAACGTGTCGTCGGAAGCGGCGAAAGCGGCGTCGACCGCGGCGCGCCAGGCGGCATCGCCCTCCGGTCCGCTCCACAGCTGCGGCCCGTCGGTGTGATCGGTGAGCGCTTCGAAGTCGAGCCCCGCGGCGAGGGCGTCGGCGCGGAGGTCGGACAGCGCGCCGCAGGTCTCCTTTGGAATCTGCGCGACATCGCTCGCGCAGCCATCGCCGGAAGCGCCCGTGTGGACGTGAAGATCTCCAAATACGAACCGGTACCCCGATGCGATGACCGGCTCGGGCGGAGCGGCGCCCGCTCCCGACTCCCCCGTCGGGGCTGCGCAAGCGGAGAGGAGCAGCAACGCGAGCACCGCGGCGCTCATAACCACCGGCGGGCGGCGCCCACCGCCGGATACACTCCGCCCATGCTCCTCGCCCTCCTCCTCGCCTGCGCCTCCGGCAACGCCTGCGCCGACTACGTCTCCGCCCGCCAGGCGTGTTCCGACGCCGCCGGAGGCACCACGGTCTACGACGCCGACACCATCTGCGGCGACTGGACGGCCGAGCTCGAGGACACCTACGGCGACTGGTACAGGTGCCAACAGCAGGCGTACATCGCCAACGAGTGTGTCGACGCCGCGGTCTTGGCGCAGGCCGAGAACGACGCCGCGACGTGTCCGCAACCCCAGTAGGGGCGCCCCCTTCAGCCCCGGCAGGGCTCCACGCCCGTGGCCGCCGAGATCGCGCGTTCCAGGCGGTCCCAGACCCGAAGGCGGTCGAGCAGGGGGTTCGCCCAGCCGGTGGTGATGCAGTACGCGCGGTCGTGCGGGGCGCGGTGGTGCGCATCGTGATGGTCCGCAGAGAGCAGGATTCCCGCCCGCTGTAGCCACCGAACCGGACGCGGCGCCGCGCCGTGGGCCCAGGCGAGCACCACGTTGGTGAAGAATCCGAACGCGCCGAGCCAGAAGGCCGCCACCGCGAACGTCGGAGGCACGAAGTAGCCGAGTCCAAGGAGCACGATCGCCCCCATCGCCGGGCCGCCGTTGGCCTCCACGAAGCCGTGCCGGGTGATGCCCAGGGGATCGGTGTGGTGCTCGCGAAAGGTGCGGATGAGGTTGGGGCCGACGAGGGGGGTCTCCACGGTGCCCCAGCGGTCGAAGGCCCAGTGAACAACGCCCGACAGCACGTCCGCCCCGAAGAGCATGAGGGGAGCGACGGGCACATTCAAAACGCCAGCGTCGATCACGAGGGGGAGGAGGCGCAGCCCAAGCAGGGCCGCACCGACGATGGCGCAGGCCTCCGCGAGCTTGAAACCCATCGAGAAGGGGGTGGAGGACGCGGACACCGGGACTCCGTTGTCGGGACGTACGTGGAAGTGTCCCATTCGGATCGGTGCGCCGGGCGCACGGGTGCTTGGCCATCGCTGCCGTAGCGCCCCACCCGACCCACGAATACACCGCGGGGATGCTCTTTGCCCTCAGCGTCGCCGCGGCCTGCGAACCGTCGTTGATGGGCCAGTTCCCGGTGCCCACCGCCCCCCCGCCCAAGCTCACGGTGGAGACGACGAGCGCGAAATACGACGGAAATACCTACACCGGTGCGCACGTCACGATGCGGAGCGCCTCGCCGGTGCCCGCGTGGACGGCAGTGCTGGAACACCCCGAACTGCAGGACGAGTGGCACCCGAAGGAGCTTGGCACCGAGCGGGTAGAGCGGGTCGAGGGCACCGACTTCTTCCAGCGAACGGCCATCTCCGTCCTCGGCTTCACGGTACGTCGGCAGGTGATCGCCCGGGTGCACTGGCTCCAGAGCACGGTCGACCGGCTCCACACCTGCTGGAGCGCGGGGGTGCCGGCTGAGTTCGCGCGCCGCGTGCAGTCCTGGGACGACGGCTCCACCTGGCAGGAGCACGGCTTCGGCGGCTGGACCATCACCAGCCTCCCCGGCGGCGGATCCGCCGTCTCGTACCAGGTGTGGGTGGACACCAACGGAATCCCCGCGCCGCTGGTGGCCTGGGGCGTCTCGCGCACGTTGCCGACCTTGCTCGGCGCGTTCGAAGCCCACGTCGCTGAGCTCTACGCGGCCTCGGGGGCGGCCCCCGCGGCCCCCACTGGAGCGGTGGCTGCGCCCTGAGGCCGGCCAACCGCCGTGGCCGCGCTCCCCGCCCGCCCCGCCAGGCGACAGGATTCATGCAACCAAATGGTTGCACATCACCTGATCCCACGGTAGGCTGACGGACGAGCCTGGACCCTGGCTCGCTGGACTCCCCGTGAACGCTGTTTCTCCCTCCCCCTCCGCCCGTCCGCCGGTTTTCGCCGCGCTCGGGGATCCCACGCGGCTCGCCCTGGTCGAGCGGCTCCGGTCCCGGAACCGTCAGAACCTGGGCACGTTGGCGTCGGGCGCGGGCATGAGCCGCCAGGCCGTGAGCAAGCACCTCGGGGTGCTCGCCCAGGCCGGGATCGTGCGCGCTGCCCACGTCGGCCGCGAGACCGTCTACGAGCTCGATGCCGCCCCGCTCGCCGAGGCGTCGGCGTGGCTCGAGCAGTTCCGGCAGCTGTGGGAAGAGCGGCTCGACCGACTGGAAGCCTACCTGGAAACCCTCGACCCCCCGGAAGCCCCATGAGCACCCACGACCGTCAGCTCGTCACCACCCGCCTCGTCGCCGCGGCTCGCGACCTCGTCTGGGAGGCGTGGACGCGCGCCGACCACCTCGACAAGTGGTGGGGCCCGCGTGGGTTCACCACCACCACGGAGTCGATGGACTTCCGCGTTGGCGGCGAGTGGCGGTTCGAGATGCGCCACGCCGAGTATGGCGTCTACCCCAACCGCGTGCGCTACACGGAGATCGTCCCCGGCGAGCGGCTGGCCTACGACCACGACAGCGGCGTGGAGAACGACCCCAACGGCTTCACCAACGTGGTGACCTTCACGACGGAAGGGAGCGGCACCCGCGTCACGATGACCGCGGTCCTCGCCTCGGACGAGGCGGTTCGTGTCGCCAAGGAGCACGGGGCGACGGAGGGCGGGAAGCAGACCCTCGAGCGCCTCAACGAGCGCCTCGCCGAGGCCGAAGCCGGCGATCTGGTGATCACCCGCACCTTCGCGGCGCCGTTGGCCCGGGTGTGGGCCGCGTGGACCGAGCCCGCGCGACTGGCGAAGTGGTGGGGCCCGTCAGGCTTCGGCCTTGAGGTGGCGAAGCACGAGCTTCTCCCGGGCGGCCTGTTCCACTACGCGATGCGCCCGCCGAACAGCACGGACCTGTGGTGGGGCCGAATGGTGTACCGGGAGGTCGTGCCCATGACCCGCCTGGTCTGGGTCAACTCGTTCTCCGACGCCGAGGGCGGCCTCACCCGCCACCCCTTGGCGGCCACCTGGCCCGCCGAGATCCTCAACGTCGTCTCGTTCCGCGAGGTCGACGGGCGCACGGAGTTCGTGATCCGCGGGCGCCCGATCCGGGCCTCCGAGGAAGAGCTGGCGATCTTCCAGGGCGTCCGTTCCAACGTGGAGGGCGGCTTCGCGGGGACGTTCGCACAGCTCGACGCGTACCTGGCGGCGGAGGGGTAAGGGGCCGGATGAGCAGCGAGGCCCGCGACGCGCGCCGGTGGGCCACCTTCGAGCGGCTCGTCGCGGACCCTGCGGCCGCGCCCAGCGAGCGGACGCAGGCCGCGGAGCAGTTGGAGCTGCTCCGCGCCCGCTACCCGGGCGGTCCGCCTGCCCAGGCACGGCCCGCCCCGCCGGGCCGGCGGTCCACCGGACACCGACCCTACGGGCACAGCCCGTGGGGTGAGGCCGAGGCGCCCCGGGCGCGCGAGCCCGACCCCGCCGAGCAGGCGGCCCGCGCCGCGGAGGCGCGCCGCCATCGTGAACAATCGGTGGCGGCGCAACGCGCTGCGGTCGAGCGTGTTCCCGGCTGGCAACGCAGCGGGCTCCTTCGCGACCTGCACGCGAGCGAGGAGGTCTGGGGCGAGGAGGAGCGCCGTTGGTTCAAAGAACAACGGGTGCGGCTGACGGGGTCGAGTCGGGCCAGCGATCTCTGAGCCGGGGTCGGCGGGCTTGGCTCAGCGCCGCCGTAGCGTCGCAGGATCGTCGCCCTGCCGAAGTTTCCCCTGTCGCCCGGACCAGGGCGTCGTTACCCGCCGCCGTGGCTCCCGAACTCACTCCTCGTGCGCGCTGGCTCCGACGACTCGCCGGACTGCTCGCCGTGCTGGTGGGCCTGGGGGCGCTGGTCGCCGTGCTCCAGCCGCAGGTCCACGATCTCGTGCATCGGCCCGGATCGTCCTCGGTGGACCTCCTGCCGATCTGGTGCCACGCCCGCTCGCTGGACGCCGGGGAGTGGGCCTGCGGGCCTGAGGTGATCGCCAAGGTCTTCCGGAAGGCCGTGGCCGGTCCCGACCACGGACGCGACGGCCCCTACTACTACCCGCCCACCGCCGGGCTCCTGCTCCTGCCCACCGCGAACCTCGCGTTCGGCGAGGTGGCGGTTGGGTTTCGGATGGTCTCCACCGCCGCGCTCATCGTCGCCGGGATCACGCTCACCTTCGCCGCGCCCGTCCGCCGCCGCGACGTCGCGCTGGGCGTCGGGCTGGGCGTCGCCGCCGTGTTCCTCTCGGTGCGCGTCGCCAAGGGATCGCTCCTCGCCGGGCAGACGGGCCCGCTGATGGTCGGGCTCACGGCGGTCGCGCTGTGGGCGGCCGGGCGGGCCCGGGACGGCTGGTCAGGCGCCGTCGCCGCGGTCGGGGTGGCGCTGAAGCTCTCGCCGATCCTGCTCCTGGCTGCGTTCGTCCGCCGGCGCGCGTGGGTACTGGCGCTGGTTCTCACGCTGCTGGTGCTCGCGGTGCCGGTGCTGCTGCTCCCCGGCCACGATGATCTCACCGCATGGTTCACCGGCGCCCGCGACTTCGCGAACCGCCCGATGCGGGAAGAGTGGCCCCGGCAGGAGCCGGCCTGGGTGCTCGTGGCGTGGCGCCTGCGCTACGGCCTCGGGGTCCCCACCCTCGCGCTCGCCGCGTGGACCGCCTGGCGCCCCACCGACCGGGCGGCCGAGCTGGCGATGGCGGCGGTGCTTGTGGCCTGGGGCGGCACGGTGATGGCCGGCGCCCAGCAGACCCACGAAGCGCTGGTGCTGTTGCCGGCGCTGGGGTGGCTCCTGGTGTGGCCCGCGCAGCAGCGCAGCCCGCTGGTGCCCGCCTCGATCCTCTCGATCCTCCTGCTGGCCTACATGGCGAAGCTCGGCGTCGCCTCCCGGTTCTCGCCGCCGAACAGCCTGGCCTGGGTGTCGATTGGGTACGTCACGTGGCTGGGGTGCGTGGGACGGTGGGGGTGGGAGCGGTGGCAAGCCCGCCGACGCCCGTCTCGGCTCGCGACGGTGTAGTCGGGACGGGAGGTGGAACCCCCCTTCTCCCTCGCCTACGCCTCCTCCTCCCCACCGGTGACCAGCACGATGACGCCCTCGTCGTGGAGGCGCTGAGCCGCCGCGGTGACGTTCTCCTGCGCGCCGCGAATCTGCGACTTCCGCGGGTTCCCGAGCACGTCCATCTCGTCCTGGAGGTCGGCGGCGGCGCGGGAGGAGAGGTTCTTGAGGAAGCGGCCCTTGAGCTCCGGCCCGGCGCCCTTGAGCGCCAGCACCAGGTCGCCGCGCTCGACGACGCGAAGAAGCTGCTGGATCGCCCGGTCGTCCAGGCCGATGAGGTCGTCGAAGACCACCATGAGCCGCTGGAGGCGATCGGCCAGATCGTTGCCTTCGTCGCGGAGGCGCACGAGCACGGTCTGGTTCTTCTCGCGGGGCAGCCGGCCGAGGATGCGGGCCGTGGTCTGCGCACCGCCGATGGGCAGGGGATCGTCCTGGTCTTCGAGGGCGCGGCGGATCGAGTCTTCCACGTCGTCGGCGAGCTCACCCGAGACCCGCTCGGCGCGCGCCATGCGGATCGTGAGGTCGTACTGGGCCTCTTCCCCGAGCGCCGAGAGCACCCGGGAGGCGTTCTCCGAGCCCATGCGGAGGAGCGCCACCGCCTGCACCTGGGGATGTTCTTCACGGAGAACGGCCGCGACCGCGCTGGCGGAGCGGCTCTTCACGAACTCTTCGAAGTCGCTGCCGACCCGACGGCGGATCGCCCCCGCGACCACGTGGCGACGCCCTTCGTCCACCAGCCCGGGGAGCACGCTCTGGGCGAAGTCCCGGCCGGTGTAGGGCACCAGCGCCACGCTCTGCAGCCCGACGATGAAGTCGCCGACCACCGACTCGATGACGGCGTCGGGGACGGCCTGCACCGCCGCGATGGCCATGCCGAGCTTCTTCACCTCGTCGTCGGAGAGCTTCTTGAGCACCTGCCGCGCGGTGTCGCGCTCCAGGTACATCACCAGGATCGCGGCCTTCTCCAGCCCGCTGAGCTTGGCGGCCTCGACCTTCGGGGGTTCGGCCGGCTTGGCGGCTTCGGGCTTCTTCGCGGCGGCTGCGGCCATGGTCGCTCCTAGCTACGGATCCAGCGGCGGAGGACTTCCGCGCTGTGGTCGGTCTCGCGCAGCACGAGCGTGCTGACGTCTTCTGCGCTCACGTGCTTGAACCCTTCCACCTGCCGGCGCAGCCGGGAGGCGAGGTCGATCACCTTGCCGTCTTCGCCCGTCTCCCCGACCTGGCCCTCGGTCCGGGCGTAGGCCGCGGCGCCCCGGGCGGCCGCGCCCTCCGACAGCGGGCTGCCGTCCTCGGCGACCATCGGGAGCGTCTCGCCGGGCAGCGACTCGGGCTGCGTGGCCGGCTTGCCGAGGCGCACGTTGAGCTGGAAGCTCTTCATCAGCGGACGGACGATGGAGAAGAAGGTGAGCAGCACGGCGACGAGCGCGACGGCGGAGGGCGCGAGGCGCTCCCACGGGAAGCTGCTGCCGAGGGCGGCGTCGGACATGGGCGCCTCCGCGAAGGGAACGAAGCTGACGATGACGTTGTCGCCCCGCTTTCCATCGAAGCCGAGGGCGGCCTCCGCGGCCTTCTGAAGGTCTTCGCGGAGCTTCGTCTCGTCCTGACCCGACGCCTTGGCGATCGCCGCGAGCGTGGCAGAGTCCACCATCACCGCTGCGCTGACCCGCTTCAGATCGCCGGCCGGCTTCAGCGTGGTGGTCTGGGTCTGGGTGTACAGGTACTGGGTGTCGTTCTGCTCGCGCTTACGCGAGGGCGAGGCGCTCGGCGCCGCAGGGACCGCGGCGACGGCGGCCTGCGGGAGGTTGCTCTGCACGCCCGCTTCGGAGCCACCCTGCCCACCGCCAGTGGTGACCGAGTTCTGGTCGGTGTCGAGCTTCTCGCGGACGGGCGCCTGGCTGTCCGGGTCGACCGCGCTGACCGTGGACTGGCTGCTGCTCTGGTCGAGGTCGAGGTGGACGCTGGCCTGGACGTGCTCGGAGGAGCCGAGGACCTTGCCGAGGGCGTCGACGACATCCTGGGCCATACGCTTCTCGCGGCGCGCGGCCTCGTCGGCCGGGGCGTTCTCCTCGACGTTGTCGCCGCCGGACCACAGCGGGCGGCCGGTGCCCTGGTCGACCACGCTCACCTCCGCGTCGGTCATCCCGGCGACGGAGTGGGAGACGAGCTGGGCGATCGCGCGGGCGGTCTGCGGGGTGAGCGTGATGCCGTCGTCGGCCTTCACCACCACCGCGGCGCTGGCCCGAGCGTCGTCGCCGATGAAGCCGCTGCCGCTCTTGAGGTTGAGCAGGACGCGGGAGGCCGCGATGCCCTCGATGCCGTTGATCTGGAGGACGAGCTCCTCCTGCAGCATCTTCTGCTTCTGCAGCTGCTCCTGGAACGGGGTGATCCAGGGGTCGAGCTGGTCCACGCCGCCGAGCCCGATGAGCCCGTGGCCGCCGGCGGCCTCCTTGCGGGCGCTCTGCTCGTCCTGGCTGCGGACCTCGATGGTCGCGCCATCCTCGGCGAAGCGCCAAGGAATCTGGGCGAGGCTGAGCTTGTCGGTGATCGCGGTGCGGGTGTCGGCGTCGCCGACGCGGGTAAGCGACGTCCAGCTCGGTTGGCTCGCCCACCACCCGACGCTGACGATCGCGAGGAGCGATGCGCCGCCGGCGATGGCCAGGACCCGGCGCCGCGTCTCGTCGAGACCGGTCCAGAAGTCCTTCAGCTGGGAGCGAACGTCAGACACTCAACCTTCCGACTCGTGACCGTCATCGGTCACCCCCCGGATTGCTTGAGCCGGAGGGACGATCTTTTTCGCCGAATCGGGGCGCGCCGCCTACAACGCCGCGAGGCGCGCGACCTCACTGGCATCGAGCACGTCGGAGTAGACGCGAACGTCGTCGATCTCTCCGGCGAAGAACTCGTCGAAGCTGTCGGGGCGGAACGACTTCCCGACGTAGAGCTGGTGGCCGGTGCCGATGCTGGTGGTGCTGGTGCCGGTGTCCTCGAGCACCCCGTCCACGTAGAACGAGACGTCCCCGGCGCTGGAGCGGGTGACGACCAGCAGGTGCCAGGCGCCATCGCCGTCAGGGGCGGAGGTACTGTACAGATCGTCGCTCTCGCCGCCTGCGCGCGCCCGGTAGTCGCCCGAGCCGCTCGCGAGGAGCTGAAGTCCCCCGAAGGGGCTCGCGACGTCGTTCCAGCCCACGACGGTGTTGTAGACGTCATTGACCGCGGTCGACCGGACCCACGCCGCGACGCTCACCGGCGACGCGTACGTGACGGCGCCGAACGCGATGTAGTCACTCACCCCGTCGAAGGCGTAGGCCGCGTCGGCGACGCCGTGGCGATCGGTGGTGAGCGTGGCGCCGGTGACCGTTCCATCCCGCGAGGCGGCCGTGCCGTCGTCCGCGTTGCCGTCGAACGGGTACCAGGCGGAGAGGGTGGGATCGACCGAGACGCTGGAGAAGGTGCCCGGACCGTCGGTCGTGCCGTCGTTGGCCACGGCGCTGCAGACCCAGTTGTCCCGCGGAGCGGTGCTGTCGCCGGGGACGGTGTCGCCGGGCAACGTGGTGGTGGTGGTGCCCGTGAACGTCGTGGGCCCGACGCGCCAGGTGAACGTGTAGGTGAGCGGATCGCCATCGGCGTCCGTGGCGGCGGTGGTGACCTCGCAGACGAGGTCCTCCCCGACCATCGGGGAGCTCGGGCTCACGCTGATGGTGGGCGCCGTCGGCCGGGCGTTTCCGATGGTGACGGTCGACGACGCGGTGGCGGTGCCGGTGGACGTGGGGTCGCTCGGGGTCACCTCCACGTAGACGGTGTCCCCCCGGTCGAACCAGATCGTGCCGTCGAGCGAGGCGCCCGTCTCGGCGACGAGGGCCCCGTTGACGTACCAGGCATACGCGAGGGTGACGGGATCGCCGTCGGGATCGGCGCCCGTCGCGTTGGCGGTGAGGGTGTCGCTGGTGCCGGCGGAGGACGGCCCGAGACCCACACCCCCCACGCTGGGCACGCCGTTGACGCCCGTGCCCACGTCGCTGGTGTACGCGGCGCCGAGCTTCATCCCGTCCTGCGGCGTGACCACGGCGTACAGCGTGTCACCGCGGGAGAAGAGGTCGCCGGAGAGCGAGCGGGCCGTGCTCACCGAGGTCCCGTTGACGAACCACTCGTAGTTGTAGCTCACGGTGTCGCCGTCCACGTCGGTGGAGGTGACGTCCACATCGACCATCTGGTCGCTGGTGGGGGCGGTGGTGCTCAGCGTCGCGGCGGTGATCACCGGCGCGGTGTCGTCCACCAAGACGGGCGCGGTGGCCATCCCGGGGCCGCCCTGCTCGCCGTCGCTGGGCTCCACCCGGCACATCACGTTGTCGCCCTTGGAGAAGAGGGAACCGTCGATCGTCTCGGTGGTGGCGACCTCCGTGCCGTTCACGCTCCAGGTGTAGGTGTAGACCGGCGCGTCGCCGTCCGCGTCGACGTAGCCGTCGGCCACACACGTGGCGGTGCTCTCCTCGGTGAGCGAGGTGGGCTCGATGTGGGCGCCGGTGACGCTCGGAGCCGAGTCCTGCACCACCACCGCGGCGGACACGACCGCAGCGCCGTCTTCGCTTCCGTCGTCGGGAACGACGGAGACGGCCACGGACTGGTGCTTGGTGAAGCTGCCGGGGAGGAGCTCGGCGTCGGTGCCGGACTGCACCTCGGCGCCATCCACCGTGAAGGTGTAGGTGAGCGCGACGCTGTCGCCATCGGCGTCGCTGGCGCCGGTGGCCGCGGCCACGAAGGTGTCGGTGACGAAGGCCGGGTCGGGGCTGAGGGCGACGCTCTCCAAGCTCGGCGGGGTGTCCAGGAAGGTGACGGAGGCGAGGGCCGGCTCGCCCGCGTCCGTGCCGTCGTCGAAGGTGACGGTCAGGGTCCACACCTCACCGCGGTGGGCCACCCCCGCGGGGAGCGTGCCGTCGGCCTGGTCGGAGGCGGCGCCGTCCACGGTCCAGGCGTAGGTGGCGTCCACCGCGTCGCCATCCAGGTCTTCGGCAGTGAAGGTAGCGACGACCTCGTCGGCGATCCGCGGCGCGTCCGGCGAGAGGGTGAGCGACGCCGTGGGCACGCTGTTCACGATCGTGGCGCTCGCGGTGGCGGCTTCGCCGTCGTCCGTGCCGTCGTTCGGGGTGACCGTGACGGTCCACACCTGATCCCGCTGCGTCTCGCTCGCGGGGACGGTGTCCGTGGTCAGGTCGGGGCGCTCCGCGCCGTCAACCGACCAGGCGTAGCGGTAGGAGACCTCGTCCAGGTCCACGTCCTCGCTCTCGGCCGTGAAGCCCACCACCAGATCTTCGGCGGTCGTGGCCGACGCCGGGGTGACGAACACCTCGGGCGCCGAGGGCGCGTGGTTCTCGGAAGGAGCGGGCGCCTCGGTAGAACAACCGATGAGCGAGGCGAGGCCTAGAACCGGGGAAAGTCGAGAAGCGAGGCGCATCGGGCCGGCGTAGCGCGGCGCCTCGCCCCCGTCACCGCAAGGCGCGGATCAAAGCGTGCGCAGCCTGCCACAGTTCGATCTCGATGGCGCGGCCGAGCACCTGGGCCCAGCCGTCGAACGGCTCCACGATGCCTTCTTCCAGCTCGGTCGCCTGCGGGAGCCGCGAGAGTGTGTCCCGCAACGCGGCCTCGGCCTCGCGCGCCCCGGCGGCGAGCTTGGGGCCGGCGGCGGCGAGGGCCGCGCGTGCGGCGGCGGGGTCGGCCGCGGCGACCACGATCGGCTCGAGGAACACCACGGTCTTCGCCCAGCCTTCGGGGATCGCGACGTCGAGCCCGTGGGGGAGCAGGACCAGCGGCCGGGTGGCCGCCGCCAGCGTTCCCGCGGCTTCCCCGGCCTTTTTCCCCTCGACCAGCGCACCCGGCAACGCCTTGTGGGGCGCCTGGAGCGCGTCGAGCGTGGGAACCAAGGCGTCGCTGAAGCGCTCGATGAGCGCCTTCTCGCCGGGCTCGCCGATGACGACCCGGGCGAGGTCCGCCGCGCAGACCTCCCACGTGGAGACCGCGGCGGTGCCGGGGCGCTTGAGCGCGCCGTCGATGCCCTCCGAGAGGTCCTCCCACTCCTGGGCCAACGACGCCGACCAGGACTGGCCGACCGGGGCTTCGGCGGCGCCGCCGAACAGGCGCGTGCGCATGCGGGAGACGAGCTGGCGACCACGCGACATCCGGACCTCGGGGGCGCCCGTTATATCGCCGCATGGCGAACGACCCCCGCGACCTCGAGAACGACGGCCCCACCATCCGCATGTCGGGTAGTGCGCCTCGCATGGGCGAGCTCCCCCTGGCCGGCTTCCTCCCCCGGGAGCCGCGCTCCTGGGAGGAGGTGGGCATCGACTCCGCGTTGGTGGAGCAGATCATCCTCCGGTACCTCGCCCGGGAAGGGTCGGCGCCGGGGCGGCAGATCGCCACCGAGCTGGCGATCGGCACGGTGCTGACCAACGAGCTGCTCGAAGGGCTCAAGGCGCAGAAGCTGGTGCAGCACCGCGGCGCCACGCCGACCGGCGACTTCATCCACCAGCTCACCGACTCCGGTCGCAACGCGGCGGTGGAGTCGCGGAAGATCACCTCCTACGTCGGCCCGGTGCCGGTGCCGTTCTACCAGTATGTGCGCGGGGTGCAGGCCCAGACGTTGGCCTCGCTGCGCCCCACCCAGGACGACCTCGCCCGCGCCTTCGACGACATGACGCTGAGCCAGGCGCTCATCGACGCCATCGGGCCCGCGATCAGCAGCGGCCGGGCGCTCTTCCTCTACGGCGAGCCGGGCAACGGAAAGACGAGCATCGCCGAGCGCATCACCCGGAGCTTCGGGGACACGATCTGGATTCCGGTGACGCTGCTCATCGACGGCCACATCGTGAAGCTCTACGACCCGGCCACGCACGCGCACATCCCCGACAAGTCGAGGGCGCTGTCGCTCTCGGAGCGCCCCGACCGGCGGTGGGTGCGCATCGAGCGCCCGACGGTCATCGCCGGCGGTGAGCTCACGCTGGACATGCTGGAGATCCAGCGGAACCCGGTCTCGGGCGTGTGTGAGGCGCCGATCCAGCTCAAGGCCAACTGCGGCACCCTGGTGATCGACGACTTCGGGCGCCAGCGCATCGAGCCGCTCACCCTGCTCAATCGCTGGATCTTCCCGCTGGAACGACGGATCGACTATCTCCGCCTCCCCGACGGGCGGAAGATCCCCGCCCCGTTCGACCCGCTGCTGGTCTTCTCGACCAACATCGAGCCCTCCACCCTCGTGGACGAGGCATTCCTCCGGCGGATTCCGTACAAGGTGAAGGTCCCCGACCCCACCCGACAGGAGTTCGCCGAGCTGACCACCCGCCTCGCCGCCGCCATGGACGTGTACCTGCCGCCCGGGTCCGTGCAGACGCTGATCGACCGCCACTTCCGCACCCGCCCGATGCGCTTCTGCCACCCGCGGGACCTCCTGCAGCAGGTGGTGGATCACGCCCGGTACCTGCAGATCGAGGCCGAGGCCACGCCCGCCGCCTGGGACATGGCCTGCGCCAACTACTTCGGCGCGACGGGGCGATGAACCCGCGGGTGCCGGTGCTCGTGGTCGGCGGCTTCCTCGGCAGCGGCAAGACCACCCTCGTGCGCCGACTGCTCGCCGACGCGCAGGGCCGCGGTCTCCGCATGGCCGTGATCTCCAACGAGTTCGGCGAGCTGGGCATCGACGCCGCGCTGCTTGGCGCCGGCGAAGCCCGGATGATCGAGCTCGCCGGCGGCTGCGTGTGCTGCTCGCTCTCCAACGAGCTGGTCGAGACGCTCGTGGAGCTCCGCCGCCGCGTGGACCCGGACCGGATCGTCATCGAGACCAGCGGCCTCGCCCTGCCGTTCGACACCCAGCTCCACCTCTACCGGCCGAAGGTGCGCGAGTGGGTGGGCGACGAAGCCTGCGTGGTGGTGGTGGACGCCGAACGCGCCGACGAGGCCGATCCGCTCTTCGCCGACCAGGTGCACGGCGCCGACCTCATCGTACTGAGCAAGGTCGACCTGGTGGACACCCCGACCCTCGACGCTGCGCGCGCCCGGGTGGCCGAGCTGGCGCCGGACGCGCCGGTGATCGAGGCGGTCCACGGGGACGTGTCCGTCGACCTGTTCTACCCTCGGGGTCCTACGGATGAGGGCGCGGGCGGGGCGGAGGACGCGGGCGGGCGGGCGGAGCGCGGGGCCGGCGGGCGCGCCGGCCACGATCATGGGCATGATCACGACCACCGAGCCCCTCACGCTCACCATCACGACGCCTGGACCTCCACCGAGCTGCGCGTCCCCGCCGGCCTCTCCGAGGATGCGACGTTCGCGTGGCTCGACGCGCGGAAGGGCGCGCGCACCAAGGGCTTCGTGGCGACGGCGGACGGGGTCCGGCTCGTGCAGGGCGTCGGGCGGCGGCTGGAGCTCACCGAGCCGGAGGGGCCCGTCGCGCCGGAGTTGCTTGGTCGGGTGGTCGTGATCCGGCGGCGGGACGGGTGAGCAGGCCGCGCGCCTGGATCCTCGCCGGCGGCCTCTCCTCCCGCTTCGGCAGCGACAAGGCGCTCCACGTCCTCGACGGCGAGACGCTCCTCGCCCGGACGGCGCGAGTGTGTACGGAAGCCGGACTGGACGTGGTCGTGGTCGCCCGGCACGAGCGCCCCGGCGGACTCACCACGCTCGTGGAGCCCGACGGCCCGCGCCACCCGCTGCACGGCGTCGCCACGGCGCTCGGTGCGGCGGCGGCGCGCGGGGACACGACCGCGGTGGTGCTGCCGGTCGACCTTCCGGAGCTCACCGAAGCGGCGATCCGGGCGCTCGTCGCGGCGCCGGCGCCCACGTACGCGGCGGGACAGCGGCTGTTGGCGCACCTGCCCGCGTCGGCGGCGAGCGCGGCGGCGGAGGGGGCGGCGCGCGGCGGGCGGGTGGCGGCGTTCCTGGAGGGAATCGCGGCGGCGGAGGTGGAGGTTGGCGAGGTGGGGAACCTGAATCGGCTCGGCGGCTGACGCGCGGCGGCGCCCTCGCCCCCACCCGCACGACCCCGGGCGACCGGGAGGGAGCAGACCGGGTGCCCGACGAGGCGCCCACGTGCTGCACCTTGATCTGGCGACCGGCCGGGGAGCCCGCGCCGAGCCCTCACCGACCCGCAATCGCCCGATCCCTCGCCCACAAGCTGAGGAAGCGCTCGGCCGAGGCGTCGAGGGGCGCGCGGTCGGCGCCAGCCTCGGCCAGCGCGGCGAACATCGGGTCGACGAGGTCGGCGTGGGCGAGGCCTTCCACGGCAAAACCGCGTTCAACACCAACAGGTGCGGATGCACAGCCCCGCGGACCGAACTCCGGCCGGAGGTGGTCGATGCCGCCCTGGAAGTCCGAGCCCCAGCCGAGCGGGCCGCCACCGAGCACCCCGACCATGTGGTCCCAGTGGCGCTTCAGGTCGTCGACGGAGCCGGGGCAGTCGCCGGACGGACGGACGATCTCCGGCCGCGGACGGAGGTGATCCGGGTTCGCGGTGATCCCTACGAGCCCGCCGAGCGCCTCGACCGTGAGGAGCTCGTCGTCGCGCATCGCCGTCGGGTCGTCTGATACGGCGAACGACGTAGCGTGGGTGTAGACCGGGGCGGCGCCGCGATCCCGGAGGATGGCCGTGGCCTCGGCGAAGGACGCGTGGCTCATGTGGGCCAGGTCCACGACGACGCCGGCGGCCACCAGCGCCTCGACCGCCGCGCGACCCGCGGGGGTGAGGCCGTGCGCCGCGGGGTCGGCCCGCTCACGACGGCAGCCGGGCAGGTTGAGCCAGGCCAGGCTCCCCGACTGGCACCACGCGCCGCCGAATTCGTTGTCCGCGAGGTGGATCGGGGTGATCACGGCCACGCCACGGTCCGCCCACCTTTGGGCGTCCTCTGGGCCGTCCAGCAGGAGCGTGGCGCCCTCGATCCCGTGGACGATCGCCTTCCGTCCCGACGCGACGATCGCCCGCGCCTCCTCCGGGGTTCTCGCGAGGCCGAAGCGATCAGCGTGGCGCGCACAGAAGCCCTCCACGAACACCAGCTGCCGCTCGATACGCGCCTCCATCGATGCCTTGGACTCGAAGACCGTCGTGAAAGGGTTGGCGTAGGCGAGGCTGACCAGCACCGCCGGACCGGGCGCTTCGAGCTGGTCGAGGAAGAGCTGCGCCCGGAGCCCGTGCTCGTTCGTGAGGTCGGCCGGCGCCGGGCGCTCGGGCCCCGCGCCGTACACCGGCACGGTGAGGTGCGCGGCGAGGTGGATGTGGAGGTCCACGTACCCCGAGACCGGGGCCGCGAACGCCAGGGCGGCGGCGAGCAGCATCCTGCGCGCCGTAGCCTGCCCGGGGCCCATCGGGCGGCCCAACTTGCCCTGCCCTCCCGGCCCCTCTCCACCCTCGCGAGCCAGGACAGGCGTCGGCGACGACGCCGGGGCGAAATGCGATCGGGTTGGGCAGCGGCTGCCGGCTCGGCTGCTCGCCCGCGGTGGCGAGAAAGGCCCGCAGCGTGTGGAGTTTCCTCGGAGGCCGACGCGGTTCCCCGGGCAGGGGTCAGGCCGATCGTATTCAATTGGGCCGCCTCGCGCGTCCGGATCGCGGCCTGGAACCGGCGCGAGGGCCGTGGATTCGCGCGAGAATCAAATACGATCGGCCTGACCCCCTCGGCCGACCCCCTCGGCCCGCCAAATTCGCGACCGCCACCCGTCACGGCCCGGATCTTGCTCCGTCGCCCGGCACCGGAGCCCCCATGCGCCCAACCGTCCTCCTCGCCTGCACCCTCGCCCTCACCGCGGCGGCCGCGCCCTCCCCTGCCCTCGCGTGTTCGCTCCTGGGGCCGAACCCGTTCACCGTGACGGTCGACCCCGCGGTGGACCCGGTCGCGCCCACGCTGGACGGCGACGTGTCCGTGGAGGTGCTACGGGGGAGGTTCTTGGGCGGAGACTCCTGCTCCGATCTCGGCTTCGTCGACCTCTCGTTCGCCCCGGCCGTCGACGAGCAGGAGCTCCCGACCGACGACGAGGTCCGCGCCGACGAGTGGCCGGGCCTGGGCTACCAGCTCTCCCTGGTCGCGGGCAGCCTGCCCGAGGGACTCAGCCTCGGCGAGGGCCCGGTCCACGCCCGTCGCGACGGCGACGCCGCCGCCCTGTCGCTGGTCTGGGTGGACGGCGCCGACGCCGGGCAGGAACCCGTCGACTTCACCCTGGCGCTGACCGCGGTCGATGGCGCCGGGAACGAGAGCGAACCCGTGGAGTTCAGCGTCGCCGATGCCGGCGGGTGCTCCACCACCGGCGGGCACCCCACGGCGGCGCTCCTCGGCGTCGGTGTGGGGCTGGGGTTGTTGCGGAGGGCGGGTCACGGAAGGACCGGGGCGCCGACGCGGGTCGTGGCTCGCAAGGATTGAGGAGGGCCGGGAGGGGGGACCCCCACTCCGTCCGAAGCGGCCGCACGGTTGGTGTCCGCTTCGTGACATTTCGATGACAGGGCGCCCCAAGGGGAAACGCCATTTCTCGCCGCGGTCCGCGTTGCGGTCCTGCCCCGCTCACGGTACCGGGAGAGCTTCCCCGAGTACGCCATGCCTTCCGGCCTCGACGCCGCCTCGCTCGACGCATTCCTCGACTCGTTGCGCGCCGTCGCCAAGGAGCGCCTCTCCGACTCGACGCTCCAGCAGTACGACCGCGACGACGTCTTCCCGGAGGACATCGTCCGAAACGTCTTCGGCGAAGAGCTCGGCGTGCAGCTCTTGTTCCTGGACGAAGCCTACGGCGGCTTCTCGGGGGATGCGTTCGACATCTACCGGGTCTCCGAGGAGATGGGCCGGATCGATCTCGGCCTCGCCACCGGCGTCCTCGCGACGTTCCTCGGCAGCGACCCCATCGCCGTCGGGGGAACCCCGGAGCAAAAGGCGCTCTGGCTCGGTCGCATCGCGAGCGAGCACATCCTCTTCGCCTACGGCGCCACCGAGCCGAGCGCCGGCAGCGACCTGGGCGCGCTCCGCACCAAGGCCGAGCGCGTGGAGGAGGACGGCAAGATCGTCGGCTACAAGATCACCGGCGCGAAGCAGTGGATCAGCAACGGCGCCGTCGCGGACGCCGTCACCATCCTCGCAAACACGCCCGGCGGGCCGACGTGGTTCGTGGTCGACAAGGGCACCCCTGGCTTCACCGCGGGGCGGAAGGAAGAGAAGCACGGCATCCGCGCGTCGATCACCTCCCCGCTGAACCTCGAAGACGTATACGTGGCCGCGGACCGGCTGATCGGCGGCGTGGAAGGCCAGGGGCTCATGCAGGCGCAGGCCGTCTTCGGCTACACGCGGCTGATGGTCGCCGCGTTCGGCCTCGGCGGCGGCTGGACCGCGCTGGACCGGGCGATCAAGTACTCGACCGAGCGGGTCCAGGCCGGGAGCCCGCTCTCGGAGAAGGGCGGGTACACCCACAAGTTGATCGTCCCGCACGCCATTCGGCTCGAGGCGTCCCGGGCCTACATCGAGGAGACGGCGACCCGGCTCGACGCCGGCGGCGAACGGCTCAACACCGAAGGCGCGATCGCCAAGCTGTTGGCGAGCGAAGCGGGCAACGCCGCCGCGGAGGCCGCCATCCAGGCGCTCGGCGGGTATGGCTACACCCACGAGTACATGGTCGAGAAGATGAAGCGCGACGTGCGCATCACCACGATCTACGAGGGTACCTCCGAGATCCTGGAGATGACCATCGGCCGCGACCGTTGGCAGCTCCACCTCAAGTCCCGCGGCGCCCACTACCACGACGAAGCGCGCAAGCTCGAGGCCGTGCACCGCCAGAACCCCCATGTCGGCGCCGATATCGCCGCGCTCGCCACCCACGCGCTCGCGGAGCTGCTCGAGCGCGCCCGCGTCGGCCGGCTCACCCGCCACCAGCACGTGCTCTTCCGCATCGGCGAGTTCATCGCCCTCGCCGAGACCGCGGGCGCCTTCGCCCGGCGCGCCGCCGCGAAGGCCGCAGGCACCCTCCCCCCCAAGGCCCACACCCGCTTCGACGCCGCCACGCTCGCCGCGATGAGCCGGGTCAACGCCCGCAACGTCGCGATCGACCTCGTCGTCCGCGGGCTCGCCCTCATGGCCAGCCCGGAGGACGAGCCCGTCGCGCTTGAGGCCGCGGTCGGCCTCCCCGCCATCCATCGCGCGCAGGTCGGCCTCCTGGCCGACATGGACGCCATCGCCGACGCCATCTACGGCCGCACGCCCGCGTAGCCCCAGCGAGGTTCCATGTCCGACGCTTTCCACCGAGCCGTAGCCATCGTGGGCGTGGGCGCGATCCTCCCGGACGCCCCCGACGTGCCGACGTTCTGGCAGAACCTCCTCGCCGGCCGCGACAGCGTCAGCGAGGTGGACCCCCGCCGCTGGGACCCCGCCCTCTACTGGGACCCGGACGCCCACGCGCCGGACAAGACCTACTCCAAGATCGGCGGCTGGGTGCGGCAGTATCCGTGGGATCCCCGCGCCTGGAAGCTCCCGATCCCTCCGCGCGTGGCCGAGGCGATGGACGAGGGGCAGCGCTGGGCTGTGAGCGCCGCGCGACAGGTCTTCGAAGACTACGGCAAGAAGCTCGACGGCGACCGTACGGCGGTGATCCTCGGAAACGCGATGGGCGGGGAGAAACACTACCTCACCACCCTGCGCATCGCGTTCCCGGAATACGCGGGCCTCCTCGAGAAGGCACCTTCGTTCCAGGCGCTCCCCGAGGCGGTGCGCCGCTCCGTCCGCGCCGAATGGCACGAGCGCGTCGGCGCCTGGTATCCGGAGATCTACGAAGACACGATGCCTGGCGAGCTGTCGAACTGCACGGCCGGCCGCATCGCCAACCTCTTCGACCTCCATGGCGCGAACTACACGACGGACGCCGCCTGCGCCTCGGCCCTCGCGGCGCTGAGCGCGGCGGTCGACGGTCTGGTCGCCGGACACTTCGACGCGGTGCTCACCGGCGGCGTGGACCGCAACATGGGCGCCAGCTCGTTCGTGAAGTTCTGCAAGATCGGCGCGCTCTCCGCCACCGGCACCCGCCCCTACGCCGACGGCGCCGACGGCTTCGTCATGGGCGAGGGCGCGGCGTTCTTCCTCCTGCGCCGCCTCGAGGACGCCGAGCGCGACGGCGACAAGATCTACGCCGTGATCCGCGGGATCGGCGCGTCCAGCGACGGCCGCGGCAAGGGCATCACCGCGCCCAACCCCGCCGGCCAGAAGTTCGCGATCGATCGGGCCTGGGAGATCGCCGAGCTCGACCCCACCACCGCGTCGTACTTCGAGGGCCACGGCACCTCGACGCGCGTCGGCGACGTCGCCGAGTTGACCAGCTTGCGCGTAGGGATCGACCCCGAGGGGCGCCTCCGCCCCGGCTCCATCCCCATCGGGTCGGTGAAGTCGAACTTCGGCCACCTCAAGGGCGCAGCCGGCGCGGCGGGGCTGCTCAAGGCGGCCCTCGCCCTCCACCACAAGACGATCCCCGCGAGCATCCACGCCGAGCGGACGAACCCAAACTTCGACTGGGCAAACGCTCCATTCCGGGTGAACACCACCACCACGGCGTGGGAGGCCCCGGCGTGTGGGGTGCGACGCGTGGGGGTGAGCGCGTTCGGGTTCGGGGGCACTAACTTCCACGTAGTCGTGGAGGAGTACCAGCCGGGCCGGCTCCGCAGCGAGCGAAAGCCCGTGGTGGCCGCCTCCGCGCCGGTCGCGCCGAAGCGTCCGGTCCGCGGGGCGCTCGTCGTGGGCGGCGCCACGCCCGCCGAGCTGGCCACGAAGCTCCAGGCGATCCAGAAGGCGGCGGCCGAAGGGCGCGCGCCCGCGCCCACCGCGCCGGCGGACGTCGACCTCCGCGCGCCCGAGCGCGTCGCCATCGACTACGGCTCCGCCGCCGAGCTCGCTGACCGGGCCGGGCGCGCCCTGCGCGTGCTCCAGACCGACAACGCCACTCAGTGGAAGGCGCTGCGCGCCCAGGGCGTCTTCCGCGGCCACGGCCCCGCGCCGAAGGTGGCGTTCCTCTACACGGGCCAAGGCTCGCAGTACGTCAACATGCTGGCGGAGCTGCGCGCCCAGGATCGCGCCGTGGCCGAGGTCTTCGAGCGGGCCGACAAGGTGATGGCGCCGCTGCTCGGGGGGCGCCCCCTCACCAGCTTCATCTACGCGGACCCCGCGGACAAGGCGGCGACGGCCCGCGCCGAGGAGGAGCTGCGGCAGACCGCGATCACCCAGCCGGCCATCCTCGCCACCGACGAGGCGTTGACCCGGTTGTTCGCTGGCTACGGCGTGGTGCCCGACCTCGTCATGGGCCACAGCCTCGGCGAGTACGGCGCGCTGGTGGCGGCCGGCGCGCTGCCCTTCGAGGACGCGCTGGAGGCGGTGAGCGCCCGCGGTCGCGAGATGACTAGGGTGAGCGTCGCGGACAACGGCAAGATGGCCGCGGTCTTCGGGCCCCTCGCGCAGATCGAGAAGATCCTCGCGACGCTCGATGGCTACGTCGTCATCGCCAACAAGAACAGCCACGGTCAGGCCGTGATCGGCGGCGCCAGCTACGCCGTGGATCGGGCGTGTGCAGCGTTCCAGGAGGCCGGCTTCACGGTCGTGCCGCTCCCGGTGAGCCACGCCTTCCACACCTCGATCGTGGCGCCCGCCAGCGAGCCCCTGAAGGACGTGCTCCGGCGGCTGCGGATCGGGCCGCCCCAGGTCCCGGTCGTGGCGAACGTCAACGGGCAGCTCTACCCGATGCACCCGGGGTCCCGGGACGAGATCGTCGACATCCTCGGCCGACAGATCGCCTCGCCGGTGGAGTTCGTGAAGGGCCTGGAGACGCTCTACGAACTGGGCGCGCGGGTCTTCGTCGAGGTGGGCCCGAAGAAGGCGCTGCACGGCTTCGTGGAGGACGTCCTCGGTCGCCACGCGGATGTGCTCGCCGTCTACGCGAACCACCCAAAGGTCAGCGACGCCATCGCCTTCAACCAGGCGCTCTGCGGGATGTACGCGTCCGGGCTCGGGGTGGGCGTGGGCGAGCTCGCCACGGCCACGGTCGCGACCGTCCGGGCGGCGCCCCCCGCCGAGGTCGCGCCCGCGCCGCGCGTCGAGGCGGCGCCCGCACCGCGGACGGAGACCCCCGCGCCCGTCGGCGGCGCGCAGGTCGACACGATGGCGCGGATCTTCCGCGAGGCGTTCGAGCGCGGCCTGGCGGAGCTCGCCACGACGACGCCAGCGCCCCGTCCGGAGCCGATCGTCGTGACCGGTGCGGCCCTCGGGCTCCCCGGCGGTGACCACATGTTCGGGGACGACGTGCTCTCCCGCCTGCTGGACGGCCAGCAGATGATCGATGTGATCCCTGGAAAGTTCCGTGAGGCCATGGCCCAGAAGCGGATCACCCGGCTGGTGAAGTCCGAGGAAGGCGCGCGCTTCCAGACGATCGACGACGTGCACGACGTCATCAAGCTCGCCGGCCGCCGCGGCCGC